>NZ_QPJQ01000020.1 GCF_003337275.1 Marinomonas foliarum
CAAGTGGGTTAAGTGGTGATTAAATGTCGCTTCTGAGGAAATACTGTCACAAGCTGAAAGTCAGCTAAAAATTGTCTTACTTGTTCGTATGTTCCTTAAACTTGGTCATTCTTCTATTTTATTAAAAGTCTATGGAGAGTATTGGCTGATTGATCCTGTATTCTCGGATCGTGCATCACCGTTTCAGTTTGTTGGACCAAAACGATTCCACCAGCCGCCAATTAGTTTAGAAGATTTACCTCCTATCGATAAAGTCTTGATTTCCCATAATCATTACGATCATTTAGACAAAGCGAGCATCAAAATTTTGCTCGCGAAAACGCAACAGTTTCTGGTGCCAAAAGGAGTCGATGGGGATCTCATTAATTGGGGAGTCGAGGCCAATAAAATTGTTACATTCGATTGGTGGCAAGAACTTCAGACTAACCAAGGTTTGGTTGCCTTTACGCCTACACAACATTTTTCTGGTCGTGGAATGGGCGATGGCAATACCACCTTATGGGGATCTTGGGTCATTAAAACACCACAAGAAAGCGTTTTCTTCAGCGGTGATTCTGGCTATTTTTCAGGATTTAAAGAGATTGGCGACAAGTACGGGCCCTTTGATCTTACCATGGTGGAAACGGGCGCTTACGATAAAGACTGGGCGGATATCCATATGAAACCAGAGGAAAGTATTCAAGCACATATGGATTTACAGGGTAAAGTGATGATGCCAATTCACAATGGCACTTTCGATTTGGCATTTCATACCTGGCATGATCCGTTTGATCGGGTAGTTACTGAAGCTGAACGTCGTGAAGTGACGTTAAGTACTCCAGAATTTGGTCGTATATTTTCCATTATCGATTTGCCGCCGTTAACGCCTTGGTGGCAACAGGCACCTTAATCAGCCCACCTTTCGCCAGACCTCGGCGCTTTGCTATCTTCTGATAACCAAGCGCTGAAGCTATCTATCATCAATAAAAGGCTTTGCCAGCTTCCCGTAGATATTGAATCAATGTCTGCATTTTTTTGGGGAGGTGACCAAAAGGATATTGCAGATAAACCGGAAGTGGCTTGCCCTGCCATTCAGGCAAGCACGAGACAAACACTTCAGGATGTCGTTTTATATGTTTATCTGCAAAATAATGG
Organism: Marinomonas foliarum; assembly: GCF_003337275.1. Lineage (GTDB taxonomy): Bacteria > Pseudomonadota > Gammaproteobacteria > Pseudomonadales > Marinomonadaceae > Marinomonas > Marinomonas foliarum. Next base: position 1,135 of record NZ_QPJQ01000020.1, read on the forward strand.
GGCAATAAGCCAACGCCTTTACCTTGAATAATAGCTTCTGCATGCAAAATATATTGGTCTACCGTAAGACGTGATTGCGGCAGATCAAACGATACATCGCCCTCTGTCTCATGCTCTAGGGTGATGTTGTTTTGTTCATTCTTTAAGGTATCAACCCAAGCGTAATGATTAAGCTCTGTCGGATGATTTAACATACCAATGCGTTCCAAATAGTCTGAGCTGGCATACAAACCTTGGCTTAGAGCACCAATCTGCTCAGACCGTAGCTGATCATTAACCGGCTCACCAACCCACACGCATATATCGTTGCTTTTTATTTCTTGGAACAACTGATTGCCAGTGCGGACTTCAATATTAACCTGAGGAAACTCTTCTAGGAAATCAAACATGAGTCCCGAAAACCAACCTCGAACTAGCGTTGTGTGAACATACACTACTAACGACCCACTAATTTCATCTTTCAATTCTTCAACCGCTTTGTGTCCTTCATCGGCGACATGGAGCAGTTTTTTGGCAAACGGCAAGAACTTAATCCCAGCCTCATTGGCAAAAAGTCGGTTGGCTTGCCGACGCAGTAAAGGCTGATTTAACGCCTCTTCTAAGTGGCTAATGCGACGACTTAACGTGGATTTAGATACACCAAGTTCCTGAGCACTTTCCTTAAGGCTGCCTGTTTCCATAACGGACACAAACGTCCTCACCTCATTCAAATCGTACATTCACTTTTCCCCTGATCTACCTTTAAACATTCTTAAGATGCAGTCCAAATTTTGCTTTTCTGTTCACTTTAATACAGCCCTCATAAAACTAGCTGGTCTTGAGGTCTCTTGCAGATGTTGCAAAAAGAGGAACAGAACGTGCCACCACAAAAAGTGAATATTATCAGATAATACAAATGATAAGCATTCTTAATATCTTTTGTGTGCCAAATTATACGAGATAAACACTACTTCTACTACGGAGAAATTGTTCATAATGACCCCTTCAGCTCGCTATTATAAACTGACCACTTTAGCCGCCCTAATCAGCGCTACCACTTATTCAGCAACACTATTAGCAGAAGAGAATACTGTTGACCTAGATAAATTGGTTGTATCGGCTTCGGGATATGAGCAACAAATCACTGATGCCCCTGCATCTATTACCGTCGTTACTCAAAAAGAACTTGAAAAGAAAGCTTATAGAGATGTCACAGATGCCTTGAAAGATGTGCCTGGTGTTATGGTAACGGGTGGTGGTTCTTCTGGAGATATATCCATGCGTGGTATGAGCGGAAAATACACTCTCATACTTGTCGATGGAAAGCGCCAAGGCTCACGCGAGACAAGACCAAATAGTGATGGCCCTGGTATTGAACAAGGTTGGACGCCACCATTATCAGCCGTTGAGCGTATTGAAGTTATCCGTGGCCCAATGTCTTCGTTGTACGGCTCAGATGCGCTTGGTGGTGTTATTAATATCATCACCAAAAAAGTACAAGATAAATGGGGTGGTGAGTTGTCATTAAGCACAACACGTCAAGACAGTTCAGTATCAGGCGATAGCCAACAGGCCGACTTAATGCTGAGCGGACCTTTAATAAAAGACAAGCTAGGTTTACAGCTTTATGGTCAAATTTCACAGCGTGATGAGGACAATATTGTTAATGGTTATGCGGATCAAGAAATTACAAATGGCACAGCTAAACTCTCTTGGCTTATGTCAGAACACCAAAACCTAACCTTTGAAGCAGGTAAAGAAACACAAAATAGAACAGTCAGTTTAGGAAAATCCGCTGGGGCAAGAGCATCATCTGATAGTGATGTCGACTACGATCGTGAGCACTACGCCATCACCCACACCGCAAACGTGAATGACAATCACCTTGAAACTTACCTAACTCACGAAGAAATCGACAACCCTAGTCGTGATATGAACTATCAAAATACTGTACTTAACAACAAAACAGTACTTCCATTCGATGCTCACATATTGACCCTTGGTGGACAATTCGACTATCAAAAACTAAAAGATGAAAGTAACACTCTTTCGAATGGACTGGATGAGCTTACTCGTTGGAACATGTCATTATTTGCAGAAGACGAATATTTTGTTACTGATGATCTATCTTTAACAGGCGGCTTACGCTACAACGAAGATGAAAACTACGGTTCAAACGTATCACCACGACTATATAGTAACTGGTCATTCGCTCCAGATTGGACATTGAAGGGAGGCATAAGCTCTGGCTACCGTTCACCCGATCTTCGTCAAGGTACAGATGGTTGGGGACAAGTAACAGGTGGAGGTGATGCGGTAATTTTAGGTAACTCTGATTTAAAACCCGAAGAAAGTACAAGCCACGAAATTGGCCTTTACTGGGATAATCAACAAAGTACACAACTCAGCGCAACCGTCTTTCATACAAATTATAAAGATAAAATCACCGAAACAAGACTGTGTAATGCTTCTTGCGTGTATCAGGGTGAAAATTATCGTTTTATTAGCGAACGCGTAAACGTAGATCGTGTAGTAATGCGAGGTGTTGAGCTTACCTTCTCGCATCAATTCACAGAAACTGTGTCCTTAGCAGCGAACTACACCTATACAGATTCAGAACAAAAAACTGGTGATTTCGCAGGAAAACCGTTAAATCGTCTGCCAGAGCACATGGCTAATGCAACACTGAACTGGGATACAACACCTAAACTCACTTCTTGGACTCGCGTGAACTACCGAGGGTCATCTAGTGAAGGTTTAGGCCGCACGTCAATGGAGGAAGCAATTCCTTCCTATACCTTTGTCGATACAGGCATCAGTTACAACGTCAACAACACAGTGTCTGTTTATGCGGGCATATACAACTTTTTTGATGAAAAAGTAGATTATGATACTTACAACAAGGTATTAGACGGTCGTCGCTATAATGCCAAAGTAAAAGTAGTCTTCTAGTTAATGCTCTTTTGACTTTCCCTTTGTGTTAACAGCACACAAAAAAAACCACGCTCTCCGAAAGAAAAGCGTGGTTTTTTATATCATCAATAAAAACTAGTTTTTATTGATGAAGTAGTTAATTACGTAAGCAGGAAGATCTGCTGCGTTCACAACAATCTGCTCCATAGTGTCACGGTCACGAACCGTCACTGGTGCACCTTCTTGTTCGATAGAATCGAAGTCGACAGTGACACAGATAGGCGTACCTACTTCGTCATGACGACGGTAGCCTTTACCTACGTTACCTGTGTTTTCATAAAGAATGCGACCAAGACCTAGTTTCTGCAGCTTGTTCTTCAACTCTTTCGCAAGCGCAACGATCTCTGGCTTGTTCTTCTTAAGCGGCATGATAGCCACTTTGATTGGTGCTAGATGCGGTTTGAACTTAAGCACTGTACGAGTCGAACCGTTTGGTAGTTCTTCTTCTGTATAAGCTTCTGTCATTACAGCCAATAGGCCACGATCTAGACCAGCAGAAGGTTCGATACAGAAAGGAACTTCCCATTTGTTCGCTTCAAGGTCACGGATAGCCAACTTAGCTGTGGAATGCTCGTTCTTTTTCACTTTTGCAGAAAGACCAAACTCTTCTTGTGCTTTCGTGTGAGAGCCTAGATCGTAATCGGTGCGGTTCGCAACACCTTCTAATTCCTCAAAGCCATGTGGAAACTTGTACAAGATATCTACAGTAGATTTAGAATAATGAGCTAGATCATCACCTGTCACGTATTCAAACTGGATATTTTCTTCGGCAAGACCTTGATCTAACCACCACTGTTTACGTGCTCCAACCCAGAATTCATGCCATTTCTCATCCTCACCTGGCTTACAGAAGAACTCCAATTCCATTTGTTCGAATTCACGAACACGGAAAATGAAGTTACGTGGTGTGATTTCGTTACGGAAAGATTTACCAATCTGTGCGATACCGAATGGCAAAGTACGGGAAGTCGAGTCAACCACGTTTTTGAAGTTCGTGAAGATACCCTGTGCTGTTTCTGGACGAAGGTAAGTATAAGACTCTTCGTTCACCATTGGGCCAACGTTGGTTTTAAACATCAAGTTAAAATCACGAGGCTCAGTCACATTGGTAGAACCACAGTTGTCACAGACTTTAATGTCTTTCATGTGGTCAGCACGCATTCGGGATTTACACTCATGGCAATCTACCATTGGATCGGTAAAAGTATCCTCATGACCAGAATATTTGTAGACGTGTTTGTTTTGAATGATCGCAGCATCCAAACCCTCTACATCGTCGCGCTCATAAACCATGGCGCGCCACCAAGCGGCTTTTAGGTTGTTTTTTAATTCAATACCTAGCGGACCGTAATCGTAAGCACCTTGCATACCACCGTAGATTTCACTGCCTTGGAAAATAAATCCGCGACGTTTACATAGGGAGACGAGTTCATCCATTGTTTTAGCTGGCATTTCTAAACACACCTTAAGCAAAATTCGTTAAATAAGGACATGAGAGCCATTTTGGCATCATGTTCAAGTAATCATAGCCGACCATTGTACTCGTTGACCCAATTTCGCTCAATGGCGATTCTTGATTAGAGCACTACAAAAAACTTTACACTTATTTGTACATAAATAGGATAAAACAAGGATATAAAGTACTGTTTTAAAGTCTATTTTGTTAGATAATTCGCATTGTTTTCATATTTATATTTTTCGGTACTTTTTCAAAGGTAACAACATGCGTTTTTATAAGTCTGTAGTGGTCACTCTCGCTACATTGAGCATAGTTCCATTTATTTTAGCCACTTATTTGAATCTTTCTCACAGCACTCTATTTGGTAAAACTGGCGTAACAATTTTTGCAACCTATGGAGCCATTATCCTGAGCTTTCTCAGTGGTATTATTTGGGGACGAGTAATAGAGCAACCGGAAAGTGGTGCCGGTAAAATATTATTGATTTCCTCTAATATCGTTTTGCTCTCAGCATGGTGCTCGTTACTGCTGAGTACACCTGAATTGTCAGTCGTATTGCTGTTGCTAGGCTTCATTACTATTTTCTGGCTAGAAGCAAGATGGTTGAAGCCATCCTATGTAAACAAAGCCTATTTGACGCTCCACTTTGGCATCACATCGCTCGTCTGTATTATGCATTTGCTGGTTTTATACCCGCATTATTAATAGTGCTAGCTGAAACAAACTGATCTAAGTCTCTTTCCCAAACGTATCATTACTCGACAATTTAATAGATTGGCAGTATTTCAGACAATAAAACCGCTTACCTTGACTGGAACAACCAAACAATTGAGTGGTAAGCCTTAAAATATCCGCGTTATTTTATTTAAGCAGAGGATCATCTTTTGGCAACAACTTCTGAATCCACAACGCTAGTTTGTGCTTCATACTTGGCAAGTCTTCCTTGTCAGCAGGCAAGCCCACCACTAACTTATCCAGCACCAACAAGCGATAAATCGCCTCGGTTTTCTCATTAGCCGACATAGTCGAAGAAAAACCTGCGTAGCCACGTTTAAGCGCATAATTTTCGCCAACCTGAATGGCTTTTTTACTAAGAGCGGCTTCATTTTTAATTTTTTTCATGTTGTTCCTTATCTACTGGTGCATCACACGATTTCCTCGACTCTATCAGTTTTTTATCACCAACCCAGCATTTCAAACAAATAAAGGTAAAAAACACCTTAATAAACATTCTGTTAGCTGTTTCCAACATCTAGATAAAACACTTAAGTACGACCAAAGGATAAGAGCAAATTCAATTTATTGTCGACAATCTACCTTGATAAACCGCTAAAACCAGACTATAACTAGCAATATTGTTAACAATAAAGTATTTCGTCTTCTTATGAACAACCTTATTTCTATCAAATCTGCGACACTGTCTGAAGACATCGCCCAACAGCTCACTAATGCCATTGTGCAAGGACAGATCCCCCAAGGGAGCAAGATATCTGAACCAGAGCTCGCCAAACAATATGGCGTTTCCCGCGGGCCATTAAGAGAAGCCATCGTGAAATTAGAAGGTCTTGGTCTTGTCACCCGCACCGCCAATGTGGGTGCTCGTGTTATAGAACTGAACACTCAAGATATGCTCGACACCTTCACCATGCGAGAAGCATTAGAAGGCATGGCCGCTCGCTTAGCCGCCAGCAAGATGCCATCAGATGAAATAAACAACTTGTATGCATTGCTCGATAAGCACCAAGCACACCTAGATGCCAATCAAGACGAACATTACGTGCAACAAGGCGGCAACGACGATTTTCACTTACGCATCATTCACGCCAGCGGCAACGCCAAGCTTATTCGTTTATTGACCGAAGAACTGTATGCAGTGATTCGCATGTATCGTCGCCACACAGCCGACCAACGCAGCGATCCACGCCAAGCCTTACGCGAGCACAAAGCCATTCTCGATGCGATTGCCAATCACGAAGGTGATCTCGCAGAACTACTCATGCGCCGCCATATCAGCCGCGCCAGCCGGCTATTAAAACAAGCGATGGAGCATTCTGCTATCGCTTCCCGCACTTAATTAAAATCGTTCTAAAGAGAGGAAAATAATGACAATACTTTCAGCAGGCGCCCGTTTTAGACAAGCCGTCGCAACCCAATCGCCACTGCAGGTTGTCGGCGCCGTGAACGCATATTGCGCCATGATGGCCGAACAAACTGGTCATCATGCCATTTACTTATCTGGCGGCGGCGTTGCTAACGCCTCCTATGGTTTGCCAGACCTTGGCATGACCGATTTACACGACGTATTAGAAGACGTTCGACGTATTACTTCCGCCTCTAACTTGCCATTACTGGTCGATATCGATACTGGCTTTGGCGGTGCATTTAATATCACTCGAACCATTCAGAAAATGGAAAAAGCTGGCGCGGCGGCAGTGCATATTGAAGACCAAGTTCAACAAAAGCGTTGCGGCCATCGCCCGAATAAAGCCATTGTCAGCCAAGACGAAATGGTCAATCGCGTTAAAGCCTGCGTAGACGCTCGTGTCGATGACAACTTTGTCATTATGGCTCGCACCGATGCCTTGGCCGTGGAAGGCATGGAATCCGCCATTGAACGAGCGATTGCTTGTGTTGATGCCGGCGCAGATATGATCTTCCCAGAAGCCATGATCACCTTGGACCAATACAAAGAATTTGTCGCTGCTGTAAAGGTTCCCGTTTTGGCAAACATCACCGAATTTGGCGCTACGCCTTTATTCAGCAAAGAAGAATTGGCCAGCGCTGGCGTGGATTTAGTGCTCTACCCACTGAGTGCATTTCGAGCAATGAACAAAGCCGCGCTCAATGTGTATCAGCATTTATTGAACGACGGTCACCAACGTAATGTGGTCGACAGCATGCAAACTCGTAACGAGCTTTATGAATTTCTCAACTACCATGAATACGAAGACAAATTAGACGCGCTCTTCTCTAAGAAATAAGAGTCTAAGAAATAAAAGCCTAAAAAATAAAAACTTAAGATAACAACAAGTAAAGCGTTTAAATATTTTCAACGAATCTCAAAACAAATAAAAATATGAGGTAGGAAAATGGCTAAAGTACTTTCTGGCGCAGGTCTACGCGGCCAAAGCGCAGGTGAAACCGCACTCTGCACCGTGGGCAAAGCAGCCTCCGGGTTAACCTATCGCGGCTACGACATTGATGTCTTAGCCGACAAAGCGAGCTTTGAAGAAGTCGCTTATCTTCTGCTGTACGGCAAGTTACCTAACCGCACTCAGCTGCACGACTACGAACAAAGATTAATGAGTTTACGCAGCTTGCCTGAAGAGCTAAAAGCCGTCTTGGAGCTTATCCCTAAAAGCGCTCATCCGATGGATGTGATGCGCACCGGCTGCTCTTTCTTAGGTAATCTAGAGCCAGAGCTGCCATTTGAAAAGCAACCTTCTCTAGCACTGCATACTGCGGATCGATTGGTCGCGACGCTGCCAGCTATGGTGGTTTATTGGTATCGTTTCACCCATGATGGCGTTCGCGTAAATACGCACAATGCCAACGTGCCTTCCTTGGCGGGTCATTTTCTCACCATGCTGCATGACAAAGAACCAAGCGCCCTCCATACGCAAGTCATGAATGCGTCTTTGATCTTGTACGCTGAGCACGAATTCAACGCTTCCACTTTTACTGCTCGTGTTTGTGCTTCCACCTTGTCAGACATGTATTCATGCGTTACTGGCGGTATCGGCAGCTTACGCGGGCCACTTCATGGTGGCGCAAATGAAGCCGCGATGGACATGATAGAACCATGGAAAACCCCAGACGAAGCCGAAGCGGCCTTGATGCAAAAACTCGCCAATAAAGAAAAAGTCATGGGCTTTGGTCACGCTATTTACAGTGAGCGCGATCCCCGTAACGACATCATCAAAAAGTGGGCAAAAACACTCAGTGAAGACGTCGGTGACGATCACTTATACGCGGTATCAGAACGTTGTGAAGAAGTTATGTGGCGCGAGAAAAAACTCTTTTGTAATGCGGATTTTTTCCACGCCAGTGCTTATCGCTTTATGGGGATTCCAACCAAGTTATTTACGCCAATTTTCGTTTGCTCTCGTGTCACAGGCTGGGCTGCTCACGTCATGGAACAACGGGCGAACAACCGCATTATTCGACCAAGCGCCGATTATATTGGACCAGATCATTCTGAGTGGGTTGATATTGACGACCGTCATTAGTCCAACAAACAAACACATGAAACCTTTGCGCAATTAAGGATAAGAAATGAGCAACAACGTAGATTTAAATAACCGCCCGGATTACGACAAAGTCATCCAAGACATCGCGGATTATGTACTGAACTTTAAAGTAGAAAGCCAAGAAGCCCTCGACACAGCACGCAACTGTTTAATGGATACGCTCGGCTGTGGCTTGCTTGCTCTACGCTTTCCAGAATGCACCAAGCACCTTGGCCCAATCGTACAGGGGACTGTCGTGCCAAATGGTGCTCGTGTACCGGGCACGTCTTTGTCTCTCGACCCTGTGAAAGCGGCGTGGGACATTGGTTGTATCATTCGCTGGTTGGATTATAACGACACTTGGTTGGCGGCAGAATGGGGCCATCCTTCTGATAACTTAGGTGGCATTCTGGCAGTAGCCGATCACCTGTCACAAGTTCGACTATCGAACGGCGAAAGTCCGATGACCATGCGCGAAGTGTTAGAATCCATGGTGATGGCACACGAAATCCAAGGTGTTATCGCTCTAGAAAACTCTTTCAACCGTGTGGGTTTGTGTCACGTGTTACTAGTTCGTGTTGCCTCTGTTGCTGTGGTAACCAAGATGATGGGCGGCGATAGAGAACAAATCATGGCGGCGATTTCGCAAGCTTGGGTCGATGGCTCCGCTCTGCGTACTTATCGTCATGCGCCAAACGCAGGTTCACGCAAGTCTTGGGCGGCAGGCGATGCGACTTCTCGTGCAGTTCGCCTAGCGGATATGTCGATGCGAGGCGAAATGGGCATTCCTGGTGTACTTACCGCGCCACAATGGGGTTTCTATGATGTGTCTTTCTCGAAGACCAACAAAGATCAAGCCATCAAGCCTGACGCACAACGTCAGTTTTCATTTTCACAAGATTATGGCACTTACGTAATGGAAAACGTCTTGTTCAAGATCTCTTTCCCAGCAGAATTCCATGCTCAAACCGCTGCCGAAGCATCTGTTATTCTGCACCCTCTAGTGAAAGATCGTTTAACAGAGATCGACAAGATCGTCATTCGTACTCATGAATCAGCAATTCGTATTATTTCCAAGTCCGGCCCATTAGCGAATGCTGCCGACCGCGACCATTGCTTGCAATACATGGCCGCTGTGCCATTGGCGTTTGGTAATTTGATCGCCGAACATTATGAAGATGACTTTCATGCAGCTAACCCGATCATCGATGAACTGCGTAACAAGATGGAAATCGTTGAAGACAAACGCTTTACTGCTGAATATTTAGAGTCCGATAAGCGCTCTATTGCCAATGCGATTCAAGTATTCTTTAAAGACGGCAGCAGCACTGAAGAAGTCGTGGTGGAATATCCAGTTGGACACCGTCGTCGCCGTGAAGAAGGCATTCCGTTGTTAGAGCAGAAGTTTAAAAACAACTTGGCAACTCGTTTTCCAAGCCGCCAATGCCAAAACATTTTTACGCTTTGCAAGGATCAAGCCGCTCTTGAAAGCACGGCAGTGAATCGCTTCATGGATTTATTTGTTATTGCGTAAACCATCGATGTCATCCAAATAAGCGCTGAATCACTCGGCGCTTATTTCTTTGCTTAAATCCACCTTCCTTAACTCTGCCTGTCATTTTGTATCTAGCCGATATACCACAAGAACAAAGCGATATAATTCGCACCTTCACCAATCGCTTACAAAGAGATTTATCTACGCTTAAGTCAGAATTATAGCCTTGTGGTTATAAAACACTCACAAGCCTACTTTCTAATACGTAAAGACAGCCTATCTATTATCGGTTCTTACCTTTGATTCTTTTCGTTCACAAAAAGCCACAAAAAGAAGAGTGTAAGGAAATTGTAACCAACACTTCTTACATGTATCTTTCACCGAAAATAAAAACAAGTCTCATACAGGACATTCCTCCCTATCCAAAAAATTGCAAGGATTCTTTGCTATATGATTTCTGTTTTTAAAAAAACCTCGCTACCAAAGCAGCTTAGTTTTGGTGCGTTCATGAGTATTCTCGTAATATTCACTTTGATTGTTTTAATTATTGATCGATTATTTAGCTACCAAATCAATGATATAGTCAGCAGCCATCAACAAAAAGAAGCCGCGCTTGTGGCTGAGCAGCTAGAAAGCAAATATCAACTTCTCACCAAAACGGCCAATCGTTTCAGCGGTATTTTAGTCAACCAACTTGAATCTATCTCGATCGATAATGAGCAAACTACGCTTATCAATAATCAGCTACTTCCTACTCTAACGTTGAATAATCAAGTCATTAATGAGAACGCAAAATTTCTAACCGACTTTGCTCATTCCGCTCAACTTGAAGCGAGTTTGCTAGTAAAAACAACTAAAGGTTTGGTAAGAGCGAGCACTACCCTAAAAGACTCAACGGATCGTATCGCCGCAGGTAGTATTGTTGACATACCCGCGGCTGTAAAAGCCCAGCAAACCAACACAGCCCAGATTGCTCAAACACTGTTGTGGAACAAGAAATACATTAGCCATTATGAGAATATTCCCAATAACCCAAACTTGATGATTGAACTGCTTATTCCTTATTCCGCAATTCTTGAATCGTCCGCCAAATCAATTAATGCCATGCAATTTGGAAAAAGCGGTTACATTTACGTCACTGACACTGGCAGTAATGAGGCAACCCTACTTATTCACCCAAGCTTGGCGGGAAAGAATCTCTATACGGAATTCCCTGAATTAAAAGATACCTTTAAAAAAATGTATCAAGAAGACAGCGGCATCGTGTCTTATGCATTAAAAATTGCCGGCAAAGGTGACAAGGCACGTTCATCAAAAGCGGTTTATCAGCATGTAAAGGGCTGGAACTGGGTAGTCACGTTGAAATCCTATAACGATGAATATCAAGAAGAAATTAATGGCATCATTTGGGCGATTATTGGTGTATGCGTAATAGCGGCACTAGTCTTGAGCGTCGTATTATGGTGGTTTATCCGCTATTCCTTAGCACCGTTAAAAGAAATATCTTCTGCGCTGAATCAGTTAGGTAAAGGCAATCTGTCTTTCCGCTTTGAACAGAAAAAAGATTCAGACAGCAAAAACGAAATCGACTTATTACAAAACGACTCGATTCGAATGCGTGATAACTTAATTAATCTTGTTAAGAACATTTTACGCTCCAGTCAGGAATTACTGGCATCAACGGAAGGCATTTCCAACGCTAATACTAACTTGCGCCAAAGCGCTACAGAGAGCCAAGATTCTAGCGCCCAGGTTGGGTCTGCTATCACACAGATAGCAACCTCTATTCAAGAAGTAGCTCAAAGCTCTAACCAAGTGTCTGAAGAATCGATTAACGCCAGAAAGCTAACAGAAGATGGTAACAGCGCAGTACAAACTGTAGAAGAGACAGTAAGCGCCCTATCTTCAGCGTTTAGCCAAGCCTCGGACACCGTTCAGCAAGTAGAAGAAAGTTCAAAAAATATTGGAGATGTTGTTACTGTCATCAGCAATATTGCCGAACAAACCAACTTGCTTGCTCTTAATGCTGCTATTGAAGCAGCCCGTGCAGGCGAACAAGGACGTGGATTTGCGGTTGTTGCTGATGAGGTACGAGTGCTTGCACAACGCACACAGCAATCTACTGAAGAAATTCGCAATGTGGTTGAGAAATTGCAAAGCAATAGCCGATCTGCGGTAAATGACATGGAGCAAGGCCGTAACCAAGTCGACAACAGCGTACAACAAGCGAATTATGCTCATAGTCTTTTAACGAAGATTTATCAATCGATGCTAAACGTCGAAATGGGTATAAATAATGTTGCAGCGGCAACGGAAGAGCAAAGTGTCGCTTCAACACAGATTAATCAAAACGCGGAAGAGCTTCAGCAGTCGGCTATTGCCACCCTTGGACTTGCCAATACCTCCCAAGAGCACAGCCAACATATCCGTGAATTGGCCTCTCAGTTACAAAAAGACTTGGCAATCTTCACTTTGAAAAAATAACCTTTGAAAAAACAACCAACTTTGCATCAGCATTCGTTGGCACTTCCTTGTGGTCACAGTATGATAGTGTGACCACAAGGAAATTTTATTTATATGTCTGACTACCGCCGCCATTGCTTTATTTTAAAAGGCTCGCCTTGCGAGGTTTTGTCAGACTTTCTTCGTCTGTGTAAAAATATCTCTGCACCGCTTATTGCTGCTCATGATGTGAGCCAATATGACGAATTACTAGCTCCATCGTTAACCAAAAAACAGTTTAAGACTTGTTCTTTTAAACAAACCCGACAAGAGCTCGGCAGCAGCCACGATGCTGTTTTGGTGGATTTGACTCATGGAATATCTGCCAGTGCATTGGCTATTTTAGCAGGCACGGTTAGAGGCAATGGCCTTTTTGCTATCGCTTTACCAAACCAAGACTGGTTGAAAATGGCCGACCAAGAGCTATCTCGTTACTTGCCTTGGCCATACGAGCCTGAACAGGTTTATTCAAATTTCAAACAGTATCTACTCGAACACTTAAAAAGCACTTCGCCTTTTCAATGGCTAGAGCCTCAGCAAGTCTCCTCGTTACCAGAACTGCCCCCTCTGAATGCCAATGCGCCACTAACACCAGAACAATCAAGTGCTCAATCATGTTTATTTGCTGAACAAGCACAATCTTACGTATTGATTGCGCCTCGTGGCCGCGGGAAATCCACCTTACTAGGTGATAGCTTGGCCAAGCTTTTAAAAGCGGGGAAACGTGTAGCAATTACTGCGCCCAACCAAGATGCCATTGTGAGTCTAAAAGCTCGGTTTGAAAGCCTCCTTGGATCGTCCAACGCCGAGCTGCCTTTCTATGCTCCTGACGCTCTAGTAGATGATTCAACGTATTGGGATTTTCTGTTTGTAGATGAAGCCTCAATGATCCCGTTACCTTTGCTAATGGCATTAAACCAAAAAGCCAATCACTGCCTGTTTAGTACAACTAATTATGGTTACGAAGGCTCAGGGAAAGGCTTTGGAATTCGTTTCTGCCGACATTTAGCATCACAAAAAACCACCAAGTCATTGGCGTTACAACAGCTTGTTTTAAGCCAACCTATTCGATGGGGGGAAAATGACCCACTGGAAAACTGGATAAACAACACGCTCTTGCTAGCACCTAAAGAGCAAGTAGAGCAAGTAGAGCAGATAGTAAATACCAGTGTTTCAGTTAAGCCACCCAATGGCACAACCGCAAAAAAAATACTCACTGGTAAAAACTGGTTAGAAAACTCCGACTTACTCAACGATACTTTCCAATTGTTAGTAAGCGCCCACTATCAAACGTCAGCAGATAACTTGCGCTGGATATTAGATGACCCATCCGTAACCAGCTTTATTTCGATGACAGCAGAGCAAATACACAGCGTTGCAATAGTAACTGAAGAGGGACATTTACCAGAAGACTTGAGTCTAGCGGTAATGCAAGGAAAACGCCGTCCTCGGGGACACTTAGTACCGCAATCGTTGCTCGCTCACGAAGGGCTAGAAAACGCTGGACAGTACGGCTACTGGCGTATCAGCCGTATTGCAACAGAACAGTCTCAGCAAAACACGGGGTTAGCAAGTCAGCTGCTGAGCTACATAGAAGAGTCGGCAAATAAACGCTGTGATTTTTTATGCTCCAGTTTTGCAGCGACACCCGATGTAGTGTCTTTTTGGCTCAAAAATGGTTACCTACCAGTTCGATTGGGAACAGCAAAAGATCAAGCTAGCGGCAGTTACTCAATCATGATGGTAAAACCACTAACAAAGCTAGCCACTCAGCAAGCAGCGAAATGGCATTCAGGGTTTATGGAGCAATTCTCAATAAACCTACTTTTACAATATGCCGATTTATCTATTGAGTTAATTTTACTTATTTTGAGACAGTACTCTTTCCATCAGACCGAAGTACCGCATTTCGTTAAGCTAACACAGCAAGATTCTCACAATATTGCGCTATTTGTAGAATTTCACCGTCCTTTTGACAGTATTCGACCCACTTTCCTCAAGGCGACATTCAATCTTGCCTTACAGGGTCAATTAACACCTACAGAGCCAAGTCATCAGCTGTTGTTAGAAGCGGCATTAGGTAGAAATACTGAACAAACACGTCAAAGTTCGAACCTATCCGGTAAGAAAGCCATGCACCAGAGTTTCAAAAAACTCCTTTCAACTGTTCACTCATAAAATGGGTGGCCAACCACCCATTTAAATCTATTTCATGTGTGCAATCCCCCCGATTAAATGATTAAAGATCTTCACCAGAATTGCTAAGAATAAATTTAACTCAATAAATTCATACAGTTAGAATAAATCTAAAGATTTGGCACGGATTGTGTAAACAGTATGATAAGCACCACCTGTTTTGCTCTGCCTGCCTCCGATATGGACTTAGAGAAATATCAGGCTAAAAACCAGGTAAACAATAATAATTCAGTTTTTGGAGTCTTATAACAATGAAAAAAATCAGCCTTGCTCTTACATCTTTAGCTCTTGCTCTTTCTGCTGGTACAGCGGTAGCAAACTGTGATTCAGGTGAGCGTGTTGTTAAATTCAGCCACGTAACTGGTGGTACTACTCACCCTAAAGTGGTTGCTGCAAATAACTTCGCAGACCGCGTAAATAAAGAAATGAACGGCAAATTGTGTGTTGAAGTTTTCCCTAACTCCACATTGTTTGGTGATTCAAAAGAACTTGAAGCGCTACTTCTAGGTGACGTTCAACTACTTGCTCCTTCACTATCGAAGTTCGGTTCTTACACTGATAAATATGGTGTATTTGATCTACCTTTCATCTTTAAAGATATGGACCACGCCATCCGCTTCACTAAAACAGCAGAAGGCAAAAAGCTACTTACCGAAATGGATGAGTACGCTGGCTTTGTTGGTCTAGGCTACTGGATGTCTGGTATGAAGTATTTTTCTGCCAACAAACCTCTTTTGGTTCCTAGCGATGCAGAAGGCATGAAATTCCGTGTACAAACATCTGATGTTGCAAAACAAATGATTGCAGCAATGGGCGCTTCGCCTCAAGCAATGGCATTTTCCGAAGTATACGGCGCCTTGCAAACAGGTGTTGTAGATGGACAAGAAAACACTTGGTCAAACATCTACACGAAAAAATTCTACGAAGTACAAGACAGTACAACTGAAACCAACCACCAGTTGTTAGCTTACTTGTTTATGACGTCTTCTGAGTTTTTGCAAAGCCTTTCTCCTGAAGACCGCGTTCAATTTACTCAAATTGCTGATGAAGTGACACAAGCAGCCAACTTGAATGTAAAAGCAGCAGAAGCGGCTAACCGTGAAAACATTCTAAAAGCTGGCGGCAAGATCAATACCCTTTCGCCAGCCCAGCGCCAAGAATGGGTCGATACTATGAAGCCTGTTTGGAAGCAGTTTGAAAGCTACATCGGTAAAGATTTGATTAACGCTGCTGCCGGCGCTTAATTCTTTTTTACCCAGCAGTAAGCTGACCCGAAAGGGTCAGCTTCTGTGGTTTTCATCTGGTTTTTTCTTGGCTTAATCTGCTCCGAGCAGATTACCTCCCAAAACCGACCAAATGCACCACTAACCTGCTTATTAATTTGTTCTGGTCCACTTAGTTAAGGAGACCCCCATGGCACTTTGGCCGCACCTTTATTTACTTATTTTTATTATTATTCTTTGGGCATTAGAGAAACGCTTCCCAAAAGTCATGGAACGGGCTGAAGAAAATCTACTAATGATCGTTATCTCCTCAATCATGGCGGTATCGTTCGGACAGGTTATTGCTCGTTATGGGTTTAACACGGGCTGGGATGCTGCACTTGAATTCAATACAGTCGCCTTCTCTTGGTTAATCCTATTGGGCATGAGCTACGGTATCAAAACTGGCCTTCACTTAGGTGTCGATATCGTTTTGAATGCAGTTCCAAAGCCAGTAACAAAAGCTATGTCTTTGTTTGGCGCAGCGGCCGCTATGCTATACGGACTTATCTTGCTCGACTCAACTTGGTTAGCAATGCTAGGTGTTGATGTGAGCGGTGGCGCAATCGAATATTGGTTGAAAATGTTCAAAATTGGCATAGGTTCAGAAGAACTCCGTTACCCTGAATTCGTACAAGAAATGTTTGGTTTGCGTCCACGCGTTCACCGTTGGATTGTTCTTGTTATTCTGCCAATTAGTTTGGCTCTACTTTCTTATCGATCTCTGCAAGCCTTTATCGATATCGCTCGTGGCAAACGTGCAATGTTGATCAGTGGCCATGAAGCACAAGATCTTGTTAAAGAAAATCAAAACGTCTTGAAAGACTAGGCGTAGGAGCTTAATTATGGAATCAATCATTCTATTTTCATTGGTACTAATCCTGCTGTTTATCGGCTTGCCGGTTGGTATTTCATTGGGCTTATCGTCCATACTATTTATTACTTTCTTCTCACATGACTCTCTGTCATCTGTGGCGATCTCTCTGTTTGGTGCTGGTCAGCACTATACCTTGCTCGCTATTCCATTTTTCATCATTGCCTCGTCTTACATGTCGACCGGCGGCGTAGCGAAGCGTTTGATTAACTTCGCCATTGCCAGCGTTGGTCACTTCCGTGGTGGCTTGGCGATGGCATCGGTATTGGCATGTATGATGTTCGCAGCCTTGTCTGGATCCTCTCCAGCAACCGTTGTTGCCATAGGTACGATTGCCATTGCGGGTATGACACAAGTAGGTTACTCAAAAGAATTCGCAGCTGGCATCATTGCCAATGCAGGTACCTTGGGTATTTTGATCCCACCATCCATTGTAATGGTAGTGTACGCGGCATCCGTTGACGTATCTGTTGGTCGTATGTTTTTGGCGGGTGTTATCCCTGGCTTAATGGCTGGCGGTATGTTGATGCTAGCAATCTATGTGGTTGCACGTATCAAAAAGCTACCTGCTGAAGAGTGGAAAGGTTTTGGCCACCTTATTCGTGGTGGTAAAGAAGCAGGCTGGGGCTTGTTCCTAGTTGTTATCATCATGGGCGGTATTTATGGTGGTGTATTCACTCCTACTGAAGCCGCTGTTGTTGCTGCTGTGTACTCTATGTTTATCGCACTGTTTGTTTACCGCGATATGGGCCCATTAAAAGGTAAAACATGGACAAACGACAACGATGCTCCGCATGCTCGAGTTGGTTTTAATGGTACCGTTTATGGTGTGTCCTTCTTCCTAGTGTGGGAAATCATGTCCTTTTTCGTGTTCGCAGACAGCGAAACAGTGACCGGCGGTGACCGTGCTATTTGGGGCGCTATAATGTCCGTTGCCTTGGCGATTTTCTATGTTTACAAACGTTCTAGTAAAATAGAAGAATCCGTTGGTAAATGCTTGTCTGCAGGTGTGCCTATTTGGGGGCGAAACTTGTCTATGATGCTACGTGGCTTTTTTCCTTCTTTGTTTGGCGAAGAATCTCGAAAAGTTATGTTAGAAGGCACTAAGACAACCATCATGCTGATGTTTATCATCGCAAACGCTTTGCTGTTTGCTCACACCTTGTCTGCAGAACGTATTCCGCAAATGATCACAGAGTGGATGCTTGGTGTTGGCTTTAACTGGTTTACCTTCCTAATCGCTGTAAACATATTGTTGCTAATTGGCGGTCAGTTTATGGAGCCATCGGGTCTTTTGGTTATCGTAGCGCCTGTTGTATTCCCAATTGCAATGGAGCTAGGTGTTGACCCGATTCACCTTGGTATCATCATGGTGGTAAACATGGAAATCGGTATGATCACGCCACCAATTGGTTTGAACCTATTTGTTACCTCCGGCATCACTGGTATGAGTTTGGCGCGTGTCGTAAAAGCGGCCATGCCATTTGTATTAGTATTGATGGTGTTCTTAGTGATGGTAACTTACATCCCAGCTCTTTCTACTGCATTGCCGTACAGCATCATGGGACCTGAAATCATTCAATAACGATTTAATTCCAAAGCGCACTTAATAATGTACGAAAACATTCATAAATTTTGACGCCCTTCGGGGCGTTTTTTTTGTTTATTGTTTACAACTTTACAGCACTTTTTCCTCTTCACTCTATGGCTGTTTTTTGTTCTGATGGAGTAAAGCATTTATCATTCATTTGCATCTATAAGGATTTTAATGATGCTATCAACCCGTTGGTTAAAAACATTCCGTCTTATTCCCTTACTTACTTTTGGTTCTTTTGCTCTCGCAGCAGAGCAAGCCGCCGATACCGTTGCTCCAGAAGGAGCCAACGGCATAGAAGATAAAACCTTAGCTCACGCAGAAAAGTTCATGGTGGCGACAGCTAACCCAGAAGCCAGCAAAGTAGGCTATGATATTCTCAAAGCTGGCGGATCAGCGATTGACGCCCTAGTTGCAGTACAAATGGTTCTTGGCTTGGTTGAGCCTCAATCATCCGGATTAGGAGGAGGCGCTTTTGCAGTATATTACGATGCAGCTAATCAGAAACTCACTACCTTTGATGGCCGAGAAACTGCACCGCAAGAGGCCTCTCCCGAGCTGTTTCAAGATGAAAACGGCAAGCCTTTAGCCTTCTATGACGCTGTAGTAGGTGGTCGTTCTGTTGGTACTCCAGGAACAGTTAAACTCATGGGTGACTTACATAAACGCTATGGCACTTTACCTTGGCAAGATTTATTAGCGCCAGCCACAGAGCTGGCTCAGAAGGGTTTTATCGTGTCTCCTCGCTTGGCAAATGCTATCCAGAGCAGCGCTGAGCGTCTATCTCGCTACCCATCAACAAAAGGCTACTTCTTCAATTTAGATAATACACCCGTCCAAGCCGGCACTCGATTAACCAATACCCAATATTATGACACCTTACGTTTTATTTCGACGTATGGAGCCGATGAGTTTTACACAGGGAAAATCGCAAAAAATATTGTTTCATCGGTACGTGGCGCCATAGACAACCCAGGAGTTCTGTCAGAGCAGGACTTCCTTAGTTATCGTATAAAAGAGCGCCCACCTATCTGTTTACCTTATAAAGAATATGACATTTGCGGCATGGGGCCACCAAGCTCTGGCGCCTTAACTGTTGGGCAAATTCTCGAAATTACTGAGCAATTCGACCTTGCAGCTTTAGGCCCTAACTCACCAGAAGCTTGGCAAATAATTGGGGAAGCATCTCGCCTTGCCTTTGCCGACCGTGGTCGTTACATGGCAGACACTGACTTTGTCCCGATGCCTCAAGGCTTATTAGACAAATCGTATTTGGCCGAACGAGCCAAGCTCATCACGAAAAACAAAGCATTAGAGAGTGTTGAGGCTGGCGAGCCAGAATGGCGCCATCCGATCAAGCAAGCCAATGACATAGCGATTGAACTGCCTTCCACCAGCCATATTTCTATTGTCGACAAAGACGGTAATGCCGTCTCTGTAACCACCACAATTGAAAATGCTTTTGGCTCAAATATGATGAGCAATGGTTTTTTGCTAAATAATGAGCTGACAGACTTCTCTTTTAAATCTCACCAAGATGGCTACCCGATCGCTAACCGTTTAGAACCGGGTAAACGCCCTCGTTCTTCTATGTCGCCAACCATTGTGATGAAAGACAACAAACCTTATTTGGTAGTTGGTTCCCCTGGCGGCTCCCGTATTATTGGTTACGTGGCCAAGACGCTTATCGCGCACCTTGAATGGGGCATGGATATTCAACAAGCCATTAACTTGCCAAATATGCTGAATCGATTCGGTACCTTTGATTTAGAAAAAGGTACACAAGCCGCATCATACGAAAGTGCGCTCAAGAAAATGGGCTACAAGGTGTCGGTACAGGATTTAAATTCTGGAGTGCAAGGTATCGTTATTCAGCCGAATGGTTTAGCTGGTGGCGCGGACCCAAGACGAGAAGGCTTGGTGTTAGGGGATTAAAAGCAAACATTCTCAATAGGTTATAGTAAGGCAATGGACTGCCAAACCAACCTTAACGCCATAGCGGTTAACACTATATTAAAAATTCGATGAAAATGACGATCAGGCATACGCTTTAGCACTTTAAGCCCAACCCAAGTACCTACTGCGCCGCTAATAACCATACAAAACAGTAAAGGCAACCAATCAACTAGCGGAAATCCAGCGACTTCAAAAACTGTAATTTTCAGCACATGCTGTAACGACATCGCGGCCGCAAATGTGGCAACAGTTCGAAAACGGTCAGCGTGAATTTGCTTGATAAAAGCGGCCACTAACGGCCCCGTTGCGCCAGCAAACAAAGTAATAAAGGTCGTCACACCGCCTGCAATGACGGTTCCCCAAGGACCAAGCACCATTTTTGGTAGCTTTGGCCCCCAGCATAAATACAAAATAAATAACGCAATCGTTAAATACATAATAGCAGGTGGTAGCGAAACCAAGACAAAACTGCCAATAAAAGCTCCCAACAAGGCGCCTGGAACAAATGTTGCTATTAGCTTCCAGTCAATATGACGCCAGCTCATCGCCGCTCGACCAGCGTTAGACCCTAGCTGTGCGACGCCATGCAGTGGAATAATAAGCTGTGGCGGTAACACCTGCGCCATCACGCCAAGCAACATAACGCCACCCCCCGCGCCAAAACTGGCGGTAAAAAAAGACGTTAATCCAGACACAATAACAAGAAGGATAAATAAGTGCGGAGACACTTGATCAAAAAGCAATGCAGTTAAATTCATATCGTCGACAGGAAATCACATGGAATAAAGGCGGCAGGATAGCAAAATGGGCGTCTGAAATCTCAGCCACCCTATTCTTATTCGTGATACAGAAAATTATTGCTTATAAATATCTTTATCAAGATCGTACTTACGCATCTTGTCGTAAAGCGTTTTACGCGGTAAACCAAGAGCATCCATCGTCCCTTTGATGGAGCCTTTTTGGCGCAGCAATTCTTGCTCTAACAAGGTTTTTTCAAAGCGCTCTAATTGCTCAGGGAGCGTCATCACGCCTGGGTTGTTTTCATTGATAATGATCTGATCAAACTCGAAAGACCCCGCCTCACCCATCAGCACATATCGCTCGGCTAGGTTACGTAACTCACGGACATTCCCCGGCCAATCGTAGCTCAGCAAGCTGTGCATTCGCGCGGCTGAAAGCGCTTCTGCCTCACGTTTATATTGGGCTATAGCCACCAAACAAAAATGCTGCCAGAGCAAAGAAATATCGTCCTTGCGCTCTCTTAGCGGCGGAATATCGACTCGTACAACGTTGAGTCGATAGTACAAATCTTCACGAAAGGTTCCACCTTCACTTAGCTGTTTGAGGTCAACCTTGGTCGCGGCTAAAATACGCAGATCCAGATCAATCGCCGTATTAGAACCTAAACGCTCTAGGCGACGTTCTTCTAACACTCTCAGCAAGCGGATTTGCATAGACATCGGCATGCTTTCAATTTCATCAAGAAACAAAGTTCCGCCGTTGGCGTGTTCCAGCTTACCAATACGCTGCGTCTTGGCATCCGTAAATGCGCCTTTTTCATGACCAAATAATTCAGACTCCATTATAGAATCTGGCACAGCGCCGCAGTTAATTGCCACAAAAGCATGACCACGACGAGAGCTGTGTTCATGAATATAACGTGCCACTAACTCTTTGCCCGTGCCCGTTTCCCCTTGAATAAGAATATCCGCACCGGTATCAGCTACATGCAACAACGCCTGACGCAGACGATGGATGCCTGGCGTATTACCAATAATCCGTGGTCCAGGGGCATTTTGCGCCGCCAATTCCAAACGTAAATTGCGGTTCTCTAAAGTAAGTTGTCGCTTTTCTGAGGCCCGGCGTACTACGTCTAGAAAATCTTCATTGGAAAAAGGCTTTTCAATAAAATCATAAGCGCCATCGCGAATGGCACTCACCGCCATGCTGATATCACCATGCCCCGTAATGAGAATAAAAGGAATTTCCGCGTCTATTTTTTTAACGTCTTCAAATAATTCTAAACCACTTTTACCGGGCAAATTAATATCGCTGACAATCACACCAGACCAATCAAGAGAAAGCTTTTCAATGACGCCTTGCGCCGAAGCAAACTCAGCAACATCGAAGTCTTCCAGCTGTAAAGTCTGAGAAATCGCAATCCGAACGGCTTGCTCATCATCAATTAATATTACTTTCTTACTGTCTGGCATTAGGGTTCCTCTGCTATAAGAGACTGAGATGACTGATGCTTAAAGCGAGGTAGACTAACACAAAACTCAGCACCGCCTTCGGTCAGGTTTTGAGCAACAATTTGACCTCCCATCACGTCTACAATTCGCTGGCTAATAGATAACCCTAAGCCCAAGCCTAATCCCGACGATTTGGAAGTAAAAAATGGTTCGAAAAGGTGTTTGGTAGCTTCTTCACTCAAGCCGTTCCCTGTGTCTTGTACACAAATAACGATCTGATCTTGCGTGGCTTTTTGTTTAATAAATACTCTACGCTCATTATTTGAATCTTCTAAAATAGCATCGGCAGCATTGGCTAATAAATTCACCAAGACTTGCTCTAAAAAGACCATATCGCCATTCACGATAAAATCTTGATCTTCAGCCACTACCAATTCAATGCCCACTTCCTTATAACGTGGGGTCATGATTTTAAGTGCTCCCATTATAGCCGTTTGAACAGCTATTGGACCTTGCTGAACATCACCTTTGCGGGCAAACACTTTAAAGCGCGCAATAATGTCACCCATGTGGTGACCTAGTTGGCTTATGTGCTGTAAATTAGCGTGGGCCTGCTCGTATTGACCACGATCCAAAAACTTTAAACCATTGCCTGCAAAAGCTCGAATAGCTGTTAATGGTTGGTTTAACTCATGATTCAAACCCGCACTTAATTGCCCTAACACTGCTAATTTTGCAGTTTGAATAAGCTCTCTCTGGGTGCCTTTATGCTCCTCAATTTCTTGACGAAGCCGAGTGTTAGCATCTTGCAATTCAAAGGTACGCTCCTTTACTCGCTCTTCAAGTTCGATTCTAGCCTGAGTAATATCTTGTTCAAAGCGCTTACGCTCTGTCATGTCATGGAAAGTAACCAAGTAACTTAGACGATTGGGTAATTGCATCTGACACAGGGTCATCTCAACTGCTACCGCATGCTCTGAATAACACAGATAACCTTCACGAGTCAGAACTTTAACCCCTAAATCATTAGCTACCGTCAGCAGATCATCCTGATAATGCATATCTGGGCCGCTTTTATTATAGGGTTGAAATAATATATTCAGAGGCTCTCCCACCAAAGGCGCCAATGGTTGACCCACCAACTGTTCAACTGCTGGGTTAAAGGACTCAATTCTGTAGTGCTCATCCAAAGTCACCAAACCTGCCTGTGTGTTTTGTATCACTTCACGAATATAGGCTTGATTGTGGCGCGTCATTTCATTGGCGTCTGATCGCTCGCGCAACATACGGCTTCGCAGCAGTGCAAGTCCAAACAGCAGCCCTGTGATGGTCACACCACCAGCAAAAATTGCTCGCCATAGGGAGATTTCTTCATTAATGGTTTTCAGTGGCGCTAATATTGATATTTTAAAATCCAATAACCGAATAGGACGACTCATTCGCAAAAAAGACTGCCTTTGTAATATCTCAACCCCGTCAACAACAGTGTCTTCCAGAATGTCAATTTCTTGGGACTTCTCGTCAAAGTTTTTTTGATAGACAATCGCTAGCTTTTCAATGGATTTACCAAAATAACGTTGCGAGTCGGCAATACGCTGAAGTTCAGTATGAGACAACTCTCCTAATACTCGGTACAGCCAATTAGACCGAGAACTACTAAATACAATACCGTCAGGATCCAATAATAAAAATTCGTAATGTTGATTGGCAAAACGCTTTTCGAACTGTGTTAAGTCGACTTTTACAACAGCGACACCTATAACAGAGTCGCCTTCATAAACAGGATATGAGAAATAATAACCACGGCGGTTAGATGTTGTACCAAGGGCATAATAACGCCCAGGCTTACCTTGGATGGCGTCTTTAAAATAAGGCCGGAAAGCAAAGTTACGTCCGACAAAACTGGCACTCTCTCGGTAGTTAGAAGCGGCGATAGTCAAGCCATCAGTATCCAAAATATAGCTGTCAGACGCTTCTGTAATGCGGTTAATTTGTTCCAACTCACGGTTGAGCTGATTAATATCCGATTCAAAACCATCTCGAAGTGCTTTACTAACACGGTCGTTGGAGGCCAATAATGTCGGCATATGTTGGTATTTGGCAATTGCACTTTCCAAGACACTGGCAAGCTGATTTAGCTGCTCAAAAGAATCAATCCGCAGCTCTTTAACTTGCTGATTGCGTAATGCTTCCCCACCCTTCAAAATAGACAAAGAAGAAATGATGAAAATAATAATATATAGCCAAAAAACATGCTTTTTCATGCGGTTAGCATCGAACAATTTTGCAACAAAACGATTACTTTGATTCAAGTGTTTATCCTAATATATGTGCTAACTAATATGTTTCTTAGATTGAATTCATCAGGCCTTTCAGGCATCTTTGGATAACAGGTGAAATTGTGCACCTTTTATGAATTATATTAAATAGGATCAAAATGCATTCCATCAGTATTCATAGCCTAACAATTGAGGACCTTGATCAAAAACTGAAAGGAATGCTGTCGCCCGATCTTATCCAACTGTACGGCACTTTTCCGTTCGAAGAGGCAAAAACATGGGCAAGCTATCTTACCCAACGCTTTCCGGATGCTTGCCGTATAGGTATGGCAAGCCAGAAACACATTTCAAATGGCCTAGTCAAAAGCAGTGGCGCTACGCTTATATTATCCTATTTTGAACATAGCCACCTGAGTTATAACTCCGCGCCCTATGACAGCGCTAAAGTAGAGCAATCAGGACAACGACTTTTTGCTCCATTTCTTGCTAGTGATGACAAAAATCTGGCCAGTGTTTATATCCTGCTCGTAGATTCTAGAGATGCCATTCAAGATGCGTTCTTCCAAGTATCACTAGAAAATGACCTAGTCATAAGCGGTGGTCGTGCTGGGCTTTCTGACATTTCGAACAGCTGGGTGCTGTGTCAGAATGAGGTATATCAAGAGCAGGCTGTTGCTGTTGGTATTACTGGTGAATACCTAATACAAAAGAATGACCTCTTTGTCGATAACATTGCTATTGGTCGGCGTATGCTCATTACCGAGAGCGATGGTAAAGTACTCAAACAAATAGACCATTTACCTGCGCAGCAAATCTACCAACGTTATTTATCTAATGGTGAGCGGATTAGCCTATCATTAGCGAATAAATTTGCACTCAAGACAGTACATAACAATATTGAAATCAATGCAGTGCCATTAAGTTGGGAAAATGATGGCAGCATACTAATGAGCGAAGCGCTTCCTGAAGGCGCTTATGTGAAGTTTCTTTACTTTCACCCTGTTCAATCTCTGCTTTCTATCGCACCTAAAATACAAAGCCTGAACGAACAAAGCCCTGATAGTATTTTTATTTTTAACTGCATTAGTCGCGAAGATTATGTCGATGAAGAGCCAAGCGATCAACTACACATGCTCAACCAAATTATTCCACTTCATGGTACTTATTGCTTTGGTGAGTTTTTTTCGTCTCAATTTGGCACAAAAAGCATGCAACATACGTTGACCTATTTAGCCATCAGCGAGTCCGGCGGTGAACAAAAGCGCAGACCAACTCCATTACAACTGCTAGATGATAGTGATTCTTTGGCGCCCATGTTTAACCTGATTAGCAATACATTTGAAGAGCTAGAGCAAGAGCACGCTTCTTTTGGCAAAAACACAAAAACAGACACCGCGAGCAATGACTGGCTATATGATTTACAAACAGGCTTGCTAAATCGTTTTTCATTGATTGGCCGCTTAAATAACTCACAAGATATTTCCCATCTCGCCGTTTTTAAAATACGTAACTTTCGCTTGATTAATCAGCAATATGGCTACCATGCTGCAGACGATTTGTTTGCCCAACTTGCCCATTATTTAAAACGTCGTTTAGGAACAAACTCGGTAGGCATTGAATTCACATGCTATCGTCTATCCGCCAATGAAATAGCCATCTCCATTCATAACAGTATTGCCCCCCATAAAATATTTAGGCTATTTCGCAACCTTGCTGAAGAGATTGAAAACGAAGAGTTCTCCACCACGAAAAAAGTAGAACAGCTACTCACTTTAAGCCTTTCTGTTGGTATGGCTTCTATATTGGATCAAAACGGTCGTGCGTTGTGCGAACAATCACACCTTCTTATCAAAGCAAGTGAAGCAAGACGGTTCGCTCAAATGAACAACCAACCCATTTATTGGAATGGTGACCTACCTGAAAGCACGTCGACTGAAGAAAATTTGGATTGGATTATTAAAATTCGTAAAGCCTTAGAGAACGCTGATATTCTGGCCTACTTTCAACCCTATTATGACAGTAAAACGGGTGATGAAGTGGGTGCAGAAGCTCTATTAAGAGCACGTATCGATGGAAAAATAGTAAGTCCCGCTCTATTTTTAGATCTAATAAAACAAACCCAGCTTTATGCCAAAATAACGCTATTCATGCTGGCTAAATGTGAGCACACTCTAAAGACCTATCCCAATGTTAAAGTCGCATTAAATTTGTCCGTTCTAGACTTCAAACACTATGCAACCCTAAAAGCATTGCGACATTTTTTTCAACGCAATAATGTCGAAGGTCGATTGACTCTGGAAATTACCGAATCAGAATCCATCCAAGACTATGACTGGATTAGCCCAATTATTAATGAATTTAGAAACGCTGGTGCATTGTTAGCTATCGACGATTTTGGCGCGGGCTACTCAAATTTAGAAAAGCTGATAGCACTGAACCCAGACATTCTCAAACTGGATGGTTGTATTATCAAAACCATTGATAAAGACGAAAAACTGCATAAATTAGTACAACATACCAACAACTTAGCTCACTCGTTAGGCATTAAAACACAAGCTGAGTTTGTCCATAATGAAGCTGTTCAACAACGGCTGATTGATCTTAATATTGATTACTTACAGGGCTATCATTTATCTGAGCCACTCAGTGAATCAGACTGGCTTAATAAATATAAAGACAATGAAGTTCAGAGCAGCTCGCCTTTTGATCAAGCTCGATTATGAGCAAAAGGTAAAACCTCGGCAATATGCGACTTATGACAGATTAACATCAAGAGTCGATCCACGCCTAACGCAACTCCTGCGCAATCAGGTAAACCATGCGCTAAAGCACTAATGAGTCGTTCATCAAACTGTCTATTCGCCAACCGCATTTCAATTCGGGTCATCTTATCTTCGGCAAAACGTTTTGCCTGCTCATTGGCATCGGTCAATTCGTGGTAACCATTTGCCAGTTCCATACCCTGCCAATACAGCTCAAACCTAGCTGCCACTAATTGGCCTTTATCATCTAAGTGAGTCTTCGCAAGTGCCGCCTGAGACGCAGGATAGCTATGAATAAAGCACGGCGTATATTGACCAATCGCAGGTTCTACCACGCTAGAAAAAAGCAACTCTAGCAAAGTATCTCTATCCTCCTCTTGTAAACCGTATTCTGTGTATTCATGAGCACATTCTTGTAGCTGGAACAGTGTTGCTGTGAAAGGATCCAATCCCGTATGACGTAAAAACGCCAATTGATAACTGAGTCGCTCGCACGTCAACGTCTCGTCATTTAACAGTACCGACAGCAACTGTTGAATCTCATCCATTAATTGCCAATGATCGAAATCCACTCGATACCATTCCAACATAGTAAATTCGATACTATGGCGACGGCCAACTTCCTCGGCTCGAAACACTTTGCCTAACTGATAAATAGATCCTGAACCAGCACAAAGCAGACGCTTCATAGCAAATTCTGGAGAGGTTTGAAGATAATAAGTCAGGTCTTCTCCTTGGGAACGGGTCTGACTGGTGAGCACTTCAATATGCGGATCCGTGATACTCCCCAGAGACAAACACTGTGTGTCCACCTCCATCACCTCACGGGCATCAAAAAAAGCACGAATGGCTTTCAGTAACTGCGCGCGCTTTTGTAAAGTCGAAAGGTCAGCACTGGGTTGCCACAAAGAAGCATCGTACATAGAAAAGCACTCTGAAAAATAAAGTGCATCATAACAAATACTGTAACGTTAATTCAGCTTACTCAGCAGTATTTTAATGCCCGCAACACCAAACATCAGCGCGAAGGCAGCATCAAAGCCGCGTTTCATTTTGAAATAGCCTTGGCGAATCCGTGGGTTGGAAAACAGAACAGCGTAGCCCAAATTTATGCAAGCGCTTTGAATCGTTAATAAGGTAATCACAGACAACAAACCTTGTGTGGAAACCGAACTCGGCATCCCCATGGCAAATAACGATCCTATAAACAAAATCGCTTTAGGATTGGTTAAATGGATAGCCAAACCACGAAGATAAGCTGAACGTAAAGATGTTTGTTGAGTCTCTAGCGTGGTCAACATTTTGCTCGTATCCGATTTATTAGCCATCGCTGAATGACAGGATTTGTAAGCCAAGAATAATAAATATGCCGCACTAACATAACGTAAGCTTTCGAATAGCCAGACATTCGCATACAGCACAGCGCCTAAACCAAAGGCCGCCGAACAAGACCAAAATAGTGAACCTGTTGATATTCCCGATGCCAACGCCAGACCTTGCACGCGCCCCTGATTCATTGACGTCGATGCAATCGCCAAGGTCGCCGGCCCAGGGCTCGCCATAACAACAAAAGCACCAATTAATATCAGGGCATAGTGGATTTCTTGCATGAATCACCTCTCAGTCTTTTAAAGAAACTTAATTGCGGCAATGCCATTTGCCCAACAAACAGACCCAACAAAATCAATACGGCGGCGATGATCTGAGTCGTTTCTATTGGCTCATGGTAAAACCAATAGCCGCCTAAAATACCAAACACTGGCACCAACAAGGTCATTGGAGCCACGCTCGAAACTGAGTATTTCATTATCATCTTATTCCAAAACCAGTAACCCAATAATGTCGTTGGGTAAGCTTGAAATAAAACCGAAAACAGCGTCCATTGGGTAAATTGATTCGGCAACTCAGTGACAGCTTGCATCCCTTCAAAAATAACCGCAAGCAATAACAAAGGCAAAGGTGCAAACAACATCCCCCAGATGTTAAAAGCAAAAACCGCTTTAGTATTCGCGCGTTTTACAATCAAACCATTAATACTCCAAAACATTGACGCCATTAACACCAGCACTAAACCTTTGCCAGTCACCGAACCGCCTTCAGAGTACATAATCAAAGCAAGTCCCAGCAACGCCAACCCAGCGCCGAGCAACTTATTATGAGTAATGGTTTCGTTTAGACACAGCCTGCCCACCAATAAACTACTAACGACACTCATATCCAACAATAAAGATGCCATTCCCGCCGAGACACCCGCGCCAATCGATAAGGTGGTTAACCCCCAAACACCGACACCAAAAGACAAACCGTAAGCGATCAGATAACGCCACGGCACATCTGGTTTTTTAATAAAAAAGATCAAAGGAAACACCGCAAAACTAAAACGCAACGCGGTAAGCACTAAAGGATGAACACTGTTCACACCCAGCTTGATCACACTAAAATTCAATCCCCACAACGCCATCAAGGCAAACAGCAAGCCAAAGTCTCGTAGTTTCATTATTCGTTCCTAGTAAATAAAATCTGTTGTAAACAATAACGAAGGCGCTCAGTTACACGCGGTGTTTCTATTCGAAACTACCGCCTACCTCACAGAAACACCGCGTGTAACTGAACATAGCTAAGCATTTCCTTCAGAAAGAAGTATCACTAGAAAACCAAAAAGAACACAGATTCAATTTTTTATAAAAATAAGAGTACAATTTGAAGAAAGGAAATACTTTTGGGGAATGTTATGGCGCTTTACGAAACACTGGCTCGGCATTATATAGACGATATAAAAGCGCAAAGACTGCCTGCAGGAAGCCGTTTGCCAGCGTTACGGACAATGGCAAAACAGCATCAAGTCAGCATGACCACCGCGACTAAAGCCTACGACTACCTTCAACAAACAGGTTGGATTTATGCGCAGCCACAGTCAGGGTATTTTGTTGCCAACCAAATAGAAGCAACCAGCTTCCCAAGTTTAGACATCAAAAGCATTGAACAGAGGGATCCAAAACGCTTTGCGCCGTTAAATGGCTATAACCCTGCCTCGGCGCTTTTTAGTCCGCTTGGCACCTCGATGATTTCGCCAGAATTACAACCTAGCGTCGCACTGCAACGCAGCATTAAACGTGTCACTCAAAGAGCTGGAAAGCATCTCTTTCAATACCCAGAAACACAAGGCGACAAAGGCCTGAGAAGCGCCCTTGCGGAACATTTTCGTCATAACAATCTGGCCTTTTCAGCAGCCGACTTTGTGATTACCAATGGGTGCATTGATGCGGTAAGACTGGCGATCGAAAGCGTAACCAAAGAAGGCGATACCATCGCCATAAGCTCTCCTTGCTTTAGTGGCTTGCTCGATTTACTCAGCACCCTTTCCCGCAAAGTGATTGAAATTCCTATTCACGATAATGGCTTGGATTTAGACCACTTAGAAACTTTATTACAACAAGGCTTGATCAAAGCTTCTCTGTTCAGCACATCAAATATGAATCCCACCGGTATGACGCTGCCCGTTGAGCAAAAGCAGGCACTCGCGACACTTGCGGCGAAATACAAAACGCCGATGATAGAAGACGACGTCTATTTCGAATTAAGCCACCAGAAACAACAAACGCTACCCGCAAAATATTGGGATAAAGAAGGATTTGTTATTTGGTGCGGTTCTTTTTCTAAAACATTAGCGGCGGGCTTGCGGCTTGGTTGGTGTGTTCCGGGTCGATATTTAACGCCTTATCTTAATCAACACGCCTTAACCAGCTTTGGTGTGAATGGGCTTATACAGTTTTGCATGGCGGAATTTATCAACACCTGTGAATATCGCTCCCATGTGAATAAAATACGTACGGTGTTGAACCAACACATCCACTATTATCAACAATTTTTGCTCGAGCACTTACCCGCCACAGCGAAAATCAGTGCTCCACAAGGCGGCATTGTACTTTGGGTGCAAATCCCCAGTTTAAATGCTGTGCAGCTTGAAAAAGAAGCCAATAAACAGGGCATAGACATCCGCAGCGGAGCGTGTTTTAGCACCCACGACTTTTACCACGATTGCTTTCGACTCAACTGCGGTTGGCCGCTGCAAAATACTGGGGATAAACACAGTACTTATCAACAATTGATCAGCTTATGCGGAATAATAGAGCAATTATTAAATTGCCCCATCGCCAAAAATAAAAGATCTCACCTCCCAAATTGAAATGAGATCCTTTGCGTTTTAGCTAAGTCTTTACTGGTTATTTTTTAAGGCAAAAGCGGTAACCCAAGCTCTGCAAGGAACTTGTTATGCTCTGCCTTTGCCTTGTCAATAGACTGCTCAATATCCAATAGACTTCGGTTAACGTCTTGTAGATTAATTTTCTTTTCTTGTTTTGCTGTACTGACATAACGTGAAATATTCAGATTAAAATCGTTTTTTTCAATCTCATCCATTGAAACTCGGCGTGAATAACGCTCTTCTTCCTTACGAAATTGATAAGTGCTGACTATCTTATCAATATCGTTTGGCTCAGCATCTACCCCTTCGCGCAGCTTATTTTGACGTTTGCCTTTTTCAAAATGTTCCGCCGCGTTAATAAACAATACATCATCGTACTTTTTGCACTTTTTCAGCACTATGATACAAACTGGTATGCCAGTAGAGAAAAACAAATTAGCCGGTAATCCGATAACGGTATCGATATGGCCATCTTTTAACAATTTGGTGCGAATACGCGCTTCTGCGCCACCACGAAATAAGACACCATGGGGCAGGATAATCGCCATCGTGCCTTCATCACTTAAAAAGTGAAAACCATGCAATAAGAAAGCAAAATCAGCAGCTGATTTCGGTGCTAGACCATAGCCTTTAAAACGGAAGTTCTCCCCAAGGGCTTCATTTGGCTCCCAGCGGTAACTAAAAGGAGGATTGGCTACCACGGCATCGCATAGCAGCTTTTTCGCTGGATTCATTTCATTGAGTAAATCCCAATCATTCAGCAGTGAATCACCATGATGAATCTCGAACTCGGAGTCTTTCATCCCATGTAACAGCATGTTCATGCGCGCAAGGTTATAGGTGGTAATATTGGTTTCCTGCCCATAGATTCGACCAATACTGCCACCCGCCTCTTTCAGCTTATTACGCACATTTAACAACAACGAACCAGAACCACAGGCGAAGTCTAATACCTTATTCAGTTTGTTCTTTTTGCCCATCGCCGGTTCTTGGCTGTCCAGCGTGACAATCTCAGACAATATGGTAGAAATTTGCTGCGGTGTATAAAATTCACCGGCTTTCTTGCCCGAACCGGCGGCGAATTGCCCGATCAGATATTCATAGGCGTCACCAAGCACATCGCTACTGGTTGAAAATCCGGCTATACCTTCGGCGATTTTGGAAATAATGCTACACAGCTTGGCGTTACGAAGGCTGTAGTTTTTGCCCAGCTTTTCCGAATCCAGATTAATCTCCGAGAACAAACCCTGAAAACTGTTTTCAAAGGATTTGTTTTCGATGTATTTAAAACCCTGCTGTAAGGTGAGCAAAAGATCATCTTGCTGTGTTCTGGCAAGCTCAGCGATACTGCTCCACAAATGCGCGGGTTCAATCACATAATGCACTTTACGGCGCATTTGCTTTTCAAACTCTGGAATATCCTCTTCGTTTTGTTCATACCACACACTTAACGGCGCGCGTTTATCCTCTTGTGCAAGCTGCGGATAATCCGGTCCCAATTCCCTTTTTGCGGCGGCTTCATAATTGTCAGACAGATAGCGCAAGAACAGAAAAGACAGCATGTAATCGCGAAAATCATCGGCGTTCATCGCGCCGCGTAAATCATCAGCAATACCCCAGAGGGTACTGCCCAGTTTGTTTAAATCGTGTTCGGTCATGTTGGTTTCCTTGCTGAAGGCTCAGCAAATATTTTCGGCAGGTCAAACTGAAAGCTGGCAATAAAATCTTTAAGAATCTGTCGAAACAGGTTTTGGTTATCTTCGCCCATTGGAGTAGGTTCAAAAATGGCATAACTGCCGTGACTAAGTAGGTTAAGAACACGGTTAAACAGTGCTCTATTCTCATCATTGTCGATCTTCTTGAGGCAAAAAGAGATGTCTGAATGCCCAAAAAAAGCAGCGGTCTTTTCCATAATGCTACGCAGAGCATTGAAGTGAAATGTGTATAGCTTACCTGTTTCTGGATCGGCGGCTTTTTGTAATTCGGCAAGGCTGGCGACATGATGAAAAAAAGGCGTGTCTTCAGTAGGCTGAAGAGTATAAATGCCCTCGCTATTAGGACGATGGAGAAAATAGCGTCTGTGTTTTACCTTAGGTTCGTTTTCCTTCGCTCTACCGATTTCATTGCACATCACATTAAAAAATAATGAATGATGAGAAGAAACGACGATTTTAAGTGGGTTCGATATACCACTCTCGTTTTTACGGTTTGTCGCACGGCGAAGGAGTTTGGCTAAATCACAGGTAATCGCGACTGCATTGTTATCATCAAGAGAAGAAATCGGATCATCAACATAAATATATTTGACCCATTGATAAGATTCGTGACTATCCAGAATCCGCTCGCAGATCGCCATAAATATGCACCATATAAAAATGCTTTCTTCACCTCGCGAAATTTTGATGTTTTCCTGCGTATCTTTGCTGAATTTCACAAAATAAGGTTTGGAGAATGTTTCACCCCCTTGTCGAATTTCTTTGTAATCAAAATCGAAACCAAAATCAGCATACCGACTAAGGTATTCATCGATAGTCGGTTCAAGCCCTAAGCTTGAAAAACCATCAAAAAATCTTGATTCATAATTCACTTTTAATCCGCGTGCAGAATCATTTTCAAGATCGTTTTCCCAGGTAAATAAGTCTTCCGTGAAGGCGTTAAAATACAGCGTATCCGGTTTTCCGTTATTGTTACGCTTGCCTCGATCTTTAAAATCCATCGATAACCGAGTCTTTCCTGTACGGTTGTAAGCGTACAAAAGAACCAATTCCTTATCGTTTAGGTCATCACGCAATCGGGTTACCAGACTATTCAGATTTTGATAGGTGCGAACCCCACTCATGCTCTCACCTCGGCCATAGACTCCCATGCGGAAGAGTAATAAAAAGCGATATTCGCATCCAAATTATGCTGACTAATGCGGTACTGCTTGCAATCAGTAGCAGTTGTAAAGAAATCCCTTACAACTGAACCCTCAATAAGCTCTTGTTCTAAATATATATTGTTCAAGTACTGACCAATATTCTGCTTACTCATCCCAAACAGCTTTGCCATCATCTTCTGGACAAGCAATACGATTTCATTGACAAAACTTATATCTCGCGTAATTTGGCTGGCTTCTATTTTGTAAAATACATTACTGTCCGTCATAGAACTACACTCAGGTTATGATCTTGCTCGTTCCTACGCAGGAGAGAGGGTAAATCTGTAAAAAAGTTTTTACTCATCATAAAAGACTCAACTGAGTTGGCTCCTCAGTAGCTGGCAGAGAAGCAGCTATACCATAAATTCTACGAATAGAGTCATCTTCAATCGGTAAATCAATCACTTCGTCGTTGTAACTCAAAACCCGTATTACCAGATACTTAACTTTATTTGTAGGTCGCTTAACTAGCTGTACTCTCATTACATCTTTGGTGTGCAAAGGCAAAGCGTCTATCTTGACTTTCTCCCAGAATTTACCAGTCAAATCTTTATCAAAAGCAAATGCGCTTTCTGTATCCTCAACAATTTCTATTTTCCCGCGCCAAGAACGCTTTCCCTTCCAGTCAGGACTGGAAACCGTAATATCAGTCTCACCTAAATATATATGCTCTTCGTCAGGTAGCTTCTTGATATATAAATAGAAATTATTTTTTGGTATAGGAGGAAAACTTCCCATTCTGAATGAATCAATGCATTTATCATTCTGAAACTGTCTATAAATTTTGTTTTTACTTTTTATACAATCCCTTGGAAGCTCATCAGGCAATTCAGCAGCTTCTGTGGTGACAAATTCATTTACCTTCTGAATAATAAATTCTCGACCTTTTTTAGCCCACTCCTCGGAGGTCTCCCCTGTCAATAGAATTGATATAGGGTTAATTCCAATAAAGCTAATTACAACTCCTGTAACAGCTAACGTTGTTTTCCATCCACCTTCTTCAGGTATGCCAATTTGTATTTCTACATCAAGACCAAATAACGCAGCAATTTCCTTGTATGACTCTATTAGAACAAGCAAGGAGTCTGAGTTTATTTCATGCTTTCCTTGAAGATTGCCGAAGTGTATTGGGAGATTAACAGGCTCCATGCTCTTATTCCCCATCTATCTTAGGGAAGAGCTGCTGCATCAATCCCTTTTTATGAGCTTTCAACTCTTCAATCTTTTGGGCTTGCGCGGCGATCAGGTCGTCAACGGATGATAAGCATTCAGCGATTTTTTGTTGCTCTCCCCCAACTGGTGGAAAACAAATCTCAAATTCATTGATCTGTTTAGCGCTTATATGTGGAATCCCGCTACTAGTATTAATTCGATCTACATATGAATGAAATTTTCTTGAATGTATATGTTGAAATATAAATTGAATTGTAGATTCACGCTTTGATCTTAAACGTGCTACTCGTTGAATCAGTAACGATCCAGCATCTTTTTCCGTAACAATCGCCGAATTCTTTCCCACTTTGGAACCATCCATTCCAATAATTAAGTCGTTGACATTCAATCGGTACTTTTCAAGCGGCACAGCATCACCCAAGAAAAATCTATCGATCTTTGGGCTATGACGAATGAAGCCTTCTGTAATATTTATCCCTCTCATCAAAGGAATGCCGCTAGGGTCACCTGAAATGTCCTGGCTTTTGAAAGGAAATCCTGAAAGCAATTTAACTTTTTCACCCAATGAATACAGCACCCACTCCCCTGTATCCCAAAACTCAGGAAAACGCAGTGTGGGAACGCTTTCTCCCTCAGAGGGAAAGAGGTTTTGCACTAATCCCTTTTTATAGGATTGTAGTGCTTGGTGCTTTTGTATATGCGCGGTGATCAGTTCATCAAGGGAAGACAGGCAATCGGCGATTTTTTGTTGTTCTTCTCTATCAACAGGTGTTGGCAATATGATGCTAAAAAAATCATCTGGGCGAATATTCAATAATCCATCACTCCGAGCTCCACTCGTGATGAATTTCAGAATCTGCCTTCCATGATAGTTGTTATCAAAGTAACCTTTATAAAAGTCCGGTACATAGCCTGTCTTGAACCGAAAACTGATAAAGGCGTTAGGGGCAGCGACTTCTTCAAATTCTTTGAGTCTGTAAACTGCTCCCTGTTGAAATGTCTTGGAATTTCCTTTGTTATAAGAAAATTCTCCGGCCTTTAAAACGATGTAGTTTTTATACTGCTTACCAGATATATCCCTACTAAATTTTTCAGCTTGAGAGACAAATCCTTTCCCTGCAGTTATGCTAACGGTTGTCAATTTTCTATCGCCAACCTTCTTAGTAATTCGATCACTAATCTCACCTAACTGCGGCGAACTCCAACCCTCAGCATTTTCAAACGCAGGAAAACGCAGCTCTGGTACTAATTCTTGTTTCATATTCTTACTCATACGCTGCCAACCTCGCAATTTCTCGCCCTTGGGCAAGTTGATTAAGCAAGAGAAAACAGACTAGTTTATTGCTCATTATTCTTCCAGCCCATTGGGATTTTTCAGCGCTTTCTTTTCCGCCGATGCTAAGCGCCGTTCGACCTTTTTCACATCTTCGGCGGGAGCTAGGCTTTCTGGGCGAATACCTCGGCTTAGCAGGGTTTGGCGCACGGCTTCGTTGTTGGTGACATGCTCTTGGGAAATATGTTGTTCACGATTCATCGCCTGTTCGCGGGCATTGTGAATGGTGATTTCAGTGGCAAAGTCTTTGGCCTTAAGGATGATGGTGGGGGCGAAATCCGCCAGTGGGCGGTTGTCTGGCACCTGCCATTGAGCTTTCATAGCTTTGGTGTTTTTGCCAAACAGGGCGGTATCGCCTTTACTGCGAATGAGCGCAAAGTTCTGATTGTCGCCGGTTTGCTCAAAAATCACATTCGACAATTCTTTTTCGGTAGCAGACAGCTTTTTGCGCGCCGTTAACCGTTCCGCTTCCAATAGACGCTGCTCAATCAACTCTGCCTTGCGGGTCTGCATGGCGAAGTAGGTTTGAGCAAAGGCAATCGCTTGTTTGGCTGGGTCACCATTTTGGGCAATGAGATAGCAGGCGTAGCGCGTCAGCATAATATCGCTAATCTCCCTTTGGCTACCAGAGCCAAGTTCGACCATTTTCCCGACGTCAGCAAAATGGTCGGTGATATCATGATCCGACACTTCGCAGGCCGTCTTCGCTTTGGATATGGCGTTGAGGAAGTTATCCCATTTGCTATAGCCAAGCAGATGTTGTAAATCCCGCGCGAGCCAATATTCTATGCCGTTATCCGTTTGCTGAGCGTGACCTTCGAAGTTTTCTGTCAGGGTGTGGATCATGTCATTTTTCATTTTGCGCTCCTTGCGGGTTATTCATAGGCCGCTAGCCCTGCGATTTCACGCCCTTGGGCGAGTTTGTTGAGTAGTGGTAACAATTCTTCCATGAGTGCCAGTTCGGCCTGTGTACGTGCTTTCCAACCTAAATCTAAGGGTTCCAGTAATTCACTGAGCTTTTCACCATCAAAGATCATGCGATCCATAATGCTGTCAACAAAGCCTTGTAAGGCTGGACGTTCTATACCGTGTTGTTCTGCGATAGCGGCGAGTTCATTAGCGGATTTTTCAGCCTTGAATTGTTGGTAACCTTCACGAATGATTTTTTCCGTCAAGCTTTTATCGGTTGGCAGGCTGTTGATATAAGCCACAATATCGTCGCGTTCATCCATCAGGTTTGCGCTGGAGCTGATTAAATCAATCAGTTGTTGACGACTCATTTTGTGTTTACTGGGTTTATCATCATCGGTAGATTTGGCGATTAGACCGATAATGTAGTCATAATCGATGACGGCAGAGGCAAACAACACCAATTCAAATTCGAGCTGTTGTATCGGATCGTTAGGGTCATCGCTACCTTTGGCTTGCTGGGCTTTTAGGCGCTGAGCGGTTTCCAGATAGGAGCCTCTTAAGGCCCGCAGGTCATCTTCGGGCAATAGGGTATTGATGGTTTCTTTTTGCGCGTCGTCAAGGTCAGTGTATTGATCGAGATGGGTTTTTAGACGCTGTACTTCTTTGAAACGATTGATAAATTCAATACGTGCGGCGTCACCTTTAAGGTTGTAAACGGCTTCTGGCTCACATACTTTGCCGGTGTTCCCATTTATTGCGGCCTCCCCTTGAGCACCACTTTGGGCTATAAACTGGCTCATTGCCGCGACAGCCTGCTGGTATTTTTCAATGACTTTGGGCGCAGGATCGACCAGCCAGATTTCTTTGGCGCGGTCTTTATCCTGCCCTGAGAATCGAGCAATTGCAGTATTAACGGCTTCTTCCTGATAACGAAAGTCAAGAATATTGCCATAAGGCTTGGT
Organism: Marinomonas foliarum; assembly: GCF_003337275.1. GTDB lineage: Bacteria > Pseudomonadota > Gammaproteobacteria > Pseudomonadales > Marinomonadaceae > Marinomonas > Marinomonas foliarum. The sequence continues at coordinate 40,391 of NZ_QPJQ01000020.1, forward strand.
ATCGTTGAGCACACGGTTAGTACGTGAAAAGGCTTGAATCAAGCCGTGGTACTTTAGGCTCTTATCCACATACAGAGTGTTAAGGTATTTGGAATCAAAGCCTGTGAGCAACATATCTACCACGATAACAATGTCGATTTTGTTTTTATGTGGGTAATCGGCATTGCTGTATTTCTGGTCTTTGATGCGTTGCTGCACGTCCTGATAATACAGATCAAACTCATTGATGGTGTGGTTGCTATTATATTGTGCGTTGTAGTCGGCAATAATAGTTTTCAGAGCAGCTTTTTTCTCATCTGGTGCTTGCTGGTTGTCGGCTTTTTCTTGCGGCAAATCTTCTTGTATTTGCTGCACATCTTTATTGCCTTCAGCTGGCGGTGAAAACACACAGGCGATATTTAACGGTATATAAGCGTCATCTTCTGCGAGTTTTTGTTGCTGGGCCTGTTTAAATAGCTGGTAATACTCAATGGCGTTGTTGATTGAGGCAGTGGCCAATATCGCGTTAAAGCGGCGGTGATTGGTCGCTGCATTGTGTTTTTTCAGTATCTCCGTGACTACAGCCTCAGTGGATGGCAGCTTAAGCTTTACTTGCTTTTGCTTACCCGCTTTGTCGCCTATGACCTTTTTGGCTTTTTCACCAAAATAGTCGATATGAAAACGCAGCACATTGCGGTCTTCAATGGCATTGGTGATGGTGTAAGGGTGCAACTGCTGTTGAAAAATATCTTCGGTAGTTTTGTATGACCCTACCGTGCCATCAATTTGTTTGTAAGTGGCGTTTTCTTCAAATATGGGGGTGCCCGTGAAACCAAACAATTGTGCCTTAGGGAAGAAGGTTTTGATTGCTTGGTGGTTATCACCAAATTGGGAGCGATGGCATTCGTCAAAGATAAAAACGATTCTTTGGTTACGTAGCGGTTCAAGACGCTCTTTGTAGGTTTGCTTGCCATTCTGTTTATGTAGCTGATTGCGCTTGCTGTTTTCATCCAATGCAAGGCCAAGCTTTTGAATAGTGGTGACGATGACTTTATCGGCATAGTCTTCCGATAACATGCGTCTTACTAAGGCTTCGGTGTTGGTATTTTCTTCGACACAACCTTCTTGAAACTTGTTGAATTCCTCACGGGTCTGGCGGTCAAGATCTTTACGGTCGACCACAAATAAGCATTTATCAATGTCTGGATTGTCTTTCAGCAATGTGGACGTTTTAAACGATGTCAGAGTTTTACCGCTGCCGGTGGTATGCCAGATATAACCGTTACCCCGATTTTGATGGATACAATCGACTATCGCCTTCACCGCATAGATTTGGTAAGGGCGCATGATCATCAGTTTTTGCTCACTGGCAACTAACACCATATAACGGCTGATCATCTGGCCTAAGGTACATTTTTTTAGGAAATGGTCAGCAAAATCATCCAAATGAGTGATCTTGGAGTTGTCTTCACGAGCAAGTTGATAAATAGGCAGAAAGCGTTCATCGGCATTAAAACTGAAATGCTGATTATGATTGTTGGCAAAGTAGAGAGTGTTACTTTGATTGCTGACAATGAAAAGCTGCATAAAACACAACAGTGTGTTGGTGTAGCCATTGCCGATGTCGTTTTTGTATTCGACAATTTGCTCCATAGCTCGGCGTGGTGACAGCTCTAGGGTTTTCAACTCAATTTGCACAACAGGAACGCCGTTGATTAACAAAATAACATCGTAGCGGTGATGGCTATTGTCGGTATTGATGCGTAATTGATTGATGACTTCAAAGTCGTTTTTGCACCAGTCCTTGATATTAACCAAGGTGCATTGCAGCGGCGTGCCGTCATCGCGCTGAAACGTATTGCGTTCTCGAAGGGTTTTAGCGGCTGAAAAAACATCGGCATTGACGATTTCATCGCGTAGGCGGGCGAACTCAGAATCCGTCAGTTTGACGTAGTTGAGGGCTTCAAACTTTTCACGAAAATTTTGTTCGAGCGTGACTTTATCGCGAATATCTGGGCGATAGCTGTATTTGAGTCCCTGCAGCTTGGCAATAAGGTTATTTTCTATACTATGCTCTTTAATCATGAGTTCGCCCTACACTATCCATTTTTTAAACTCGCTAATTTTAGCATTGATAAGTAATTTATCTTCATCAACTTTCAAAAAAATATGGTGTTGTTGTTTACACACAACCGATTGCACCTTTACTCCTTTAATCCTAACCTTTAGATCAATAAAAGCGCCCCAAACCCTTTAGGTAAGTAATAAGAGAAACACTAAGAGGAATAATGATTATGTCTTATCGCTCTGTAAAATTGGTTAAACGCCCTACACTGGAAATTACCGAAGATGCCTTCAATATTGTTAGCCAAGATCTTCCAACGCCATCTGAAGGCGAAGTACTTGTAAAACTCTCTCACCTATCTTTAGACCCTGCTATGCGTGGTTGGATGAGCCCTGATGAAAACAGCTACATTCCACCAGTAAAATTAGGCGATACCATGCGCGCCAGTGACATAGGTGAAGTGGTCAAAACGTAAAAGGGAATGGCCAAGTGGGTCATTCCCTTTTTCATTTAGATCGATGTCATAAGCCGAATGGTGAATTATAGATCAAACTGCGACGGCAACATCACCACATCCCGAATCGTCACATGACGAGGACGCGTTAACATAAAGATCAAAGCTTCTGCCACATCGCTGGCATCCATCAAGCTGCCTTTCGCTTTCGCCTCTGCAAGTTTCTCTGCTGGCCAATCAGATAATAACGACGTGATCACTGGACCAGGCGATACCGAGCCAACGCGAATACCATGTTGACCCACTTGACGACGTACGGTTTGCACAAAGCAATTCATCGCCCATTTCGATGACGCATAAACCGGTTCCCAAGGCGTCGGATAGTGCCCCGCCAAAGAGCTGGTGACTAATATATCGCCCACGCCTCGTTCTATCATATGCGGCAAAACATCACGGACATTTTTCATCACCACGTTAATGTTTAAATTGAGCATCCGATCTATCGCATCATTTTCGGCATCAACGAGATCTCCGCCCACATACAAGCCCGCATTGGCGTGAAAAATATCAATGACGTTGGTTTTTGCTAAAATGTTTGGTATCAAGGCAGCGCACGCGGCAGGATCCAATAAATCCACCACTAAGGTCACAACCGCACCGCCATGTTTGTCTTGCAACGCCTTTAGTGCCGACTCATCTCGGTCAACAATAACTACCTGTGCGCCTTCGGCCATCATAGCTTCGGCACTGGCAAGACCGATTCCGGATGCGCCACCCGTCACGACAGCGACTTTCCCTGTTAATGTTTGAGACATGTTTTATCCTGCTTATTGTTATTGAAAGGTATCAACACGCTACCATTCTAACCACGGAAAGTTCTGCTACTTTTTTGCTTATAACTAAACCAAATAGGGAGATTTACCAATAAAAAGCGCATCCGAGACAGCATTTCAGTGAATGTTCAATTTTTTTGATCAATTACCTCAAAAAGCTCCGTTATTCTATTTCTTTTTTTTATATATAGTACGCACAACTTAAACAGAGCATCACTCACACCGAGGTAAATAAATATGGCATCTTTCATTCAAAAAATGACTAACACAACGTCTGGCGTCGCTAGCACCATTTTGCGTATTCCAGTGGGTTTAATCCTTATGGCACATGGCGCGCAAAAATTGTTCGGGTCTTTTGGCGGTTACGGTTTGGAAGGCACTGGACAATGGATGGCCTCTATCGGTTTAGAGCCGGGTTACTTGATGGCACTTTTGGCAGGTAGTGCCGAATTCTTTGGCGGCTTGGCACTGGTGATCGGTTTACTGGTTCGCCCAGCGGCCGCGGTGGTTGCTTTTACTATGCTTATAGCCATTTTCTCTGTGCATTTTTCAAATGGCTTGTTCATGGCAAACAACGGTTATGAATACGCGTTAACGCTTTTGGTGATTGCCGTGTCTTTGCTCTTCAGCGGCGCAGGTGCTCTCTCTGTGGATAAAACCATTTCGGCTAAATAATGATTCGTTTTACTAAACTGTAGATAGTTGCCAAAAACCTCGATACCAAAATATCGAGGTTTTTATATTTTATTTGACCTTTATAAGGATATCGGTGACACAAAACCATCTGGCTTTAACGTTAAAACAGAGCATTGAAGTTGGGCAAGTATAGTTTCTGCTGTATTACCAATAATCACTCCAGCAATACCAGATCTTGCTACAGTCCCCATTACCATCAGATCAGCATTAATGTTGTTGGCTAACTTAGGTAGCTCCCGATCAGGTGTCCCTTGCACAACATGGGGTTGTGGTGACAAATACCGAAAAGTTTCCTCTCCAAGCATCTGCTTCAAACTATCCATCATCGTGTTCATCTGATAGCGTCTATTACGATATTCACTCTCAAACAACTGCTTCTCCACCTTCTCTGGTTGTTCCACCCATAAACCAATAAAACCAGCATGAGGAACATCATATACATTCACTACGTGTAATGTCGCCATTTCTGATAATGCTATCAAACTCGACAATTCTAAGATTTTTTTATTCAATTCGTACTTGATTTCTTGTGGACCAAACTCAAACTCATTGTCAAAATCAACTGCTGCAATAATATTTTTATGCTTTGGCTTTTCATCTTTCTTAATTAACCAAACTGGACATGGGCATTTACGCAACAAATGCATATCATCACTACCTAGAAGGCGATCAAGCCAATCAAGATTTGTCACCTCTTTAACCACTAAATCGAATTGCTTATCGTATACAGCACGAATGGTTTCTATGTACTTTTTGCCAAAACGAACCTCTGCAGTCGTATTCAACGATTGGTCTATCGATTGAATAAATGCGTTTAACCTATTATGCTCTTTTTCTAAAACTTTACCCTTTATCTCTTCTTCTGTTATACCAGTCAAGTGAACAAGTCCCGTCGACTTGATATCAGGATGAATATACAACAAAGTCAAGTTTGCCTGATTGACCTTTGCTAAATTAATGGCCTGAACAAATGATGGTGAAAGTGCATTGGTATCATTATTAAGTACGTAGACAATATTATTAAATTTTTTCATGGCAAAGTTCCCTTTGTAAGTTGCGATTGCTCAACTTGAATATTCAGACCTTCTAATAACAATTCAGTAGCACGATCAGCTGCATCCTGAAATGGCTCTAGGATAAGGTTTACCCCAAGGCGATTTAACTCTTCAGTTTCCAATTTACTATGTGATACAGCAGCCAACTTCCCACTAAAACTGGTCGTTTCAACAAGCTGCACAATCGTTTTTCTGGTGTCCTCGAAAGACACACCAGTATGATGATGTGGAATAGTAGAGACAATCCATCTAGCCTGACGTAAAGGCAACTCAGCGATAAATTCTGCATCAGTAACGTCTCCATAAGCGGTGTGAAGACCTAGCTGCCCCCAGAGTTTCGTCGCCGATGGGTTAAAGTCAACGCCCATCACTATTACGCCTTGCTCATTTAATCTTGTCGCAATAGCGGTGCCTAATCGTCCTAATCCAAAAACAACAACTTGAGGATGATTGCTCGGTCCTTGCTCAGAATTTTGCTCACGAGTGGTATTTTCCCGCTCAAATATATCAAGTACTGGCTCAAAGAATGTGTACAGCTGATGAGAATAAGTAATCATGTAAGTTGATACTGCAATGGTAATAATACCCACCAACGTCACCAATCCCAAAATATCCTGCGAAACATGCCCCAAACTGATGCCCATCGCAATAAAAATAAGAGAAAACTCACTTATCTGAGCTACCGTTAACCCGGCTAAAAAAGCCGTTCTTTTTCGATAGCCCATGACTCCCATAATAATAAGCACAATAAGCGGATTACCAATCAATACAAACAATGAGAAAATAATAGCGCCATAAATATTTGAACCTAGCAACGACAAATCCAATGTTGCGCCCAATGCGATAAAGAAAAACAAAAGTAAAAAATCGCGTAACGGCGCCAACCTAGCGGCAATACTTTCTCTAAAAGGCGTAGAAGCTAGGGACACACCCGCTAATAAACCACCAACTTCCATACCAAGACCCACCATATGACCGACTGCCGCAAATAAGGCAGCTTGTGCAATCGCATAAATGACAAGTAACTCTGGAACCCGCGCCAATAAACTAGTCAAAGGATTGGCAATATATCGAATAAACAGGATGACAAATAACAGCAGCCCCATGGCTGAACCCGCAACATGCCATACTGATGAATCGTTAGAATCACCGTGCCCAGAACCAATACCAATCGTCGCTAACACAATCATCGCCATGACAACCACAAGATCCTGAACAATCAGGAAACCAAGCGCAATTTGTCCATGTAGAGAATCAATTTCTCTTTTATCCGACAAAAGTTTTACAATGATAATCGTTGAAGAGAAAGTAAGAGCAACCGCAAGATATAGGCTTGAAGTGGTATCCAAACCTATCATGAGACCAATCAGATACCCTATGATAGAGGTAAAGGCAACTTGTCCAAGACCTGTTAATACAGATACCCAACCAATTGACTTGATTAACTTTATATCCAACTTTATGCCAACCAGAAAAAGCAAAATAGCAATTCCGAGCTCAGAAAGAAGTTTAATTTGTTCCTTAGAATGAACAATATCTAAAACCGATGGCCCAGCTATCAAGCCCACTGCAATAAAACTAACAATCAAAGGTTGTCTGAGTAATAAGCCAACAAAACCTATAAGTGCAGCCAACACTAATAATGCTGCAATTTCATTGAAAGACGACTGGGTAATTAATTCAAACAATTTCGACTCCTTACTCTAAAAATAGGGTAAAAAAAATGAAAATCTGCAGTATTGACTTACACAAAATTTCTCCACCGATGTCAGATTGCTCCTTGATACTAAAACGCTTTCTCACTTTCTGCCAATCATTAAACGAATAAGCTGTTGACTTAAAAAAGAGTAAACATGCTTTATATTGATTTAAATCATAAAAATATTCAAAAAAGCTACAATCCTAAAAAATGGCTATAAAAAAGCCCCGATCGTTTCCCATCGGAGGCTTTCATGTTCAGAACGCTAAAGCAGGAATTACTTACCGGTGGCGCGAGAAACGTATTCGCCAGTTCGCGTATCAATACGTAATACTTCACCAATATTGATAAATAACGGCACTTTTACAACCGCACCGGTCACTAAAGTAGCCGGTTTAGAACCTCCGTTCGCCGTATCACCTTTAACACCTGGATCCGTTTCTTTTACTTCAAGCTCAATGAAGTTAGGCGCCGCAACAGCCAATGGAGCACCGTTATAAAGAGTCACAACGTATCTTTCTTGCTCTTTTAACCATTTAACTGTGTCACCAACTGCGGTTTCATCAGCAGCATGTTGTTCAAAAGAACCATCCACAGCCATGAAGTGCCAAAACTCGCCGTCGGTGTACAAGTACTCCATATCGGTGTCCATAACATCAGCAGACTCAAGCGTATCACCAGATTTAAAAGTACGTTCCCAAACTCGGCCAGAACGTAGGTTACGCAACTTCAAGCGGTTAAAGGCTTGGCCTTTACCTGGTTTAACGTGTTCGTTATCGATAATCGCACATGGATCACCGTCAACCATTACTTTCGCGCCGCTGCGCATATCGCTGGTAGAAATATTAGCCATACATCCTCACAGTATATTTTTAGAGAAAAGGCTCAGACTGGCGTATCATGTCAGTCTCAAGATCTCTGCGAACTTCTTTTGATGCCATTTAGAATGGCTAAATAAGCAAATAAAAAGAGCGTTTGCAAAGGTCTCGGAGAGCCACTGGCCGAATCGGCCCAAATAAGTTGGCGCAATCATAACCTAAATGAACACAATTTTGCAGATATTTGACGTGATCCCTATTCAAACTAAGAACAATTTAAGCTGGTCCCAACACCTGTCACAGGCTCTAACCTCCTTACCTGAACTGGTTGAGCATTTAGGTCTCTCTAAAAGCCTAGCTCGACAAGGAATAGAAGCACATGAAAGTTTCAAATTACTGGCGCCTCGACCTTATTTGTCTCGCATTGAATATGGCAATCCAAACGACCCGCTGCTGCTACAAGTTTTACCTAGTGCCACAGAGATGCAAAAGGCCGCAGGTTACACAAAAGACCCTCTAGAAGAAGCCGATCATAATCCGCAAAAAGCCATCGTGCATAAGTACAAGCGCCGTTTGCTAGTCATTACCACTGGGACTTGCGCTGTCAATTGCCGATACTGCTTCCGCCGACATTTCCCTTATGGTGACAATCAACTCGCGCAAGCCGAATGGCAATCCGTAATAGACTATTTAAAGGATCATCCCGAAATTAACGAAGTCATTTTAAGTGGTGGTGATCCATTAATGATGAAAGACGCGCTACTTGCTGACAAAGTTCGTAAGCTCGAAGCCTTGCCACAAATCAAGCGATTACGTATTCATTCGCGCTTACCTGTGGTCATTCCAAACCGAATCTGCGAAGAGATGCTAGAGTGGATCAAGGCTAGCCGCCTCGACATCGTCATGGTGTGGCATATTAACCATGCCAATGAAATGGATGCAGAACTGGCTCAGGCGGCTTTTAAACTGAAAAGAGTAGGCGTCACCCTGCTAAACCAAGGCGTACTATTAAAAGGCGTGAACGACTCTGTAGAAGCACAAGTGAATTTGAGCGAGGCCGTATTCGATGCGGGTATTTTACCTTACTACATGTTCACTTTAGATCCAGTAGAAGGTGCAGCACACTTTGATATTGCCATCGAGGACGCGCAACGCTTGATGGGAAAAGTGGCTGCTGAATTACCGGGATATTTGGTGCCGAGGCTTGCTAAAGAGATTCCTGGGAAATCGGCTAAAAGCGTCTTCGCACCTCTGTTGAATGCTTGATCTCAGGAGTTTATAAAGAGTTCTTGGGGTAGCTATCTTAACAGCGCAATACGACCGACTTTTACTTGCTGGCGTCGAATAAAGGCATTCGGGGCCAGTTGGTATAAGTCACCATTTTGACCAACAAGTTGACTTGGTACATGGCTCTGTTTTGCAACTTCAGCATGAGCATCCAAATGCTGCGGTTCGCCATGAACAGGAATGGCCAGTTGAGGCTGCACCCAAGTATAAAGTTGCTTAAGCTCTTCGCGGCAAGGATGACCACTAACGTGAATGGTTAAGTCAGTTTCATGAGCTTGTAAAGTACGAATTTTTCGACCTTTAAATTGCTCGGCCAGCCTGTCGATAGCTTGTTCATTGCCCGGAATGCGCATGGAACTAAAAATCACCAGATCGTCGGCTTCAAGACTCAAATCATAGCAATTGTCTGCAGCGAGACGATTCAACGTTGCTCTTGGCTCCCCTTGACTTCCAGTTACCACCGCAAGCACTTCTTCTCTTGGTAAATAACCTAGATGCGCCGCATCGATGATCGGCAAATCATCTGGCCAATGGCCTGTCACCCGTGCGGCGCTGACCATGTTGGTTAACGACCTTCCGATCAAGGCAAGATACCGGCCTGTTTCTTTTGCCACTTGCCCCAGTGCCACTAAGCGCGCGACATTACTACTAAAACAACCAACCACCACACGATTTTTTTCTGCTGCAATAGTTTGCAATAATCCCTGATAACAATCACTTTCAGATGGCGAAAAACCGTCTTTTAATGCATTGGTGGAATCACACACCATGGCAAGAATGTTTTCTTTGGCTAAAGCTTGAAAAGCTGCGGGAGAAAACGCATCACCCAAAATGGGCTTTTTATCGATTTTCCAATCACCCGTATGAAAGATACGCCCAACAGGCGTGTCGATGGTCATCGCATAAGGTTCTGGAACCGAGTGAGTCAATCCCAACCACTTGACATTAAATACGCCAATGTTTTTGCTTTCGTTTTCTTTCACTTCAATAATCGGCACTTGATCGGTTAAACCTACTTGAACCAATTTGCGGCGCAACACTTCTGCAGTAAAAGCAGTGGTATAAACCGGACATTTGAAACGTCGCCACAGAAAGGGCAAAGCGCCCACATGATCTTCATGGGCGTGAGTAATGACGATGCCAGCTAAACGTTCTTTTTGTTCAGTAATAAAACTCGGATCAGCACAAACGATTTCGGAGGTACGCTGGTCATCAGGCGTTAACGGCTCGTTAAAGGAAACACCGCAATCCACCATCAACCATTGGCCATCATGACCATAAAGGTTCATGTTCATGCCAATCTCGCCGGTGCCACCTAAAGGCAAAAACCATAAGTCCTCTTGCGAGGGAATCAAAGATGAAATAACGCACTCCTTGTGAATACTAGTCAATCCTCTCTATGGTACGCATTTTTCATCAATATCCCAGCACACTCGTAGCGATTGGATAAAAGAAACCAAAATAAAAAACCTCTTTCTACTTTTGAGGTAAAAAGAGGTTTTTATCAAATCAGAAAAATCTCAAAAATGGCTTATAGAACTTCTTCACCATTCGCTATCACTGTATCTCGTACGGTTTGAGTATAGTCTTGAGCCTCTTTCAAGATAGCCGCTTCATCTACAGTGAGAATTTTTTTGTCTTCCATGAGGATTTTTCCATCGACTATGCTGTGTCGAACATCGCTAGGATAGGCCGAATAAACCAAGGCAGAATATGGGTTATACATTGGCACCATATGTGGCGCTTTGGTGTCGACAACAATAATGTCCGCTAGTTTTCCAACTTCCAATGAACCAACGCGATCTTCCATATGCAATGCTTTTGCAGAGCCCAATGTTGCCATATCAATGACTTTAATCGGCGGCATAGCAGCACGATCTTGATTGACTAACTTATGTACTTTAGCGACCTGACCAAACTCCGCAATCGTACTTAGGTTATTGCCGGACATTGGACCATCTGTACCTAAACCAATGCGTACACCTTCGTCGTACATTTTCAAGGCTGGAGAAACACCTTTCGCCGATTTAATATTCGCGCTCATGTTATGCGCCACGCCCATACCACTTTCTTTGACAAGTTCAATATCATGGTCGTCAACTAGGATCATATGAGCGCCAACTAAATGCCCATTCAAAGCACCAATATCATGCATGTATTGCACTGGACTTTTACCATCTGCACGCGCTGAAATTTTTTCCTGCTCTGTGTGAGATTCAGCCAAATGAATCAAAACAGGAACATTTTTCTCTTTGGATAAATCAGATACCCGCTGCAATACTTCTGTCGTGTTGGTATAAGGTGCATGAGGCGCAAATGCTGGTGTAATTCGTGGATGATCTTTGTATTCTTCAATAAAGTTCAAAGCATAGTTAATGCCTTCTTCGGCATTTTTTGCATCGGCGACGGGAAACTTAATGACAGTTTCACCAAGCACAGCACGCATACCAATTTGATCGACTGTTTTCGCCACTTCATCTTCAAAGTAATACATATCAGCGTAAGTCGTCACACCACCACGTAGCATTTCAACGTTGCCGAGATTAGCACCGATACGCACCATATCGCGGGTGATAAGCTTGTTTTCAAGAGGGAAAATATAACGATGTAAACGATCTGGCACATCATCTGCCAAAGAACGTAAAACGCTCATAGATACATGTGTGTGGGTGTTGATTAAACCTGGCATGACGATATCCCCATCCACATCCAACACTTTTTCTGCGTCAAACTGATCCGCTAATGATGCATCACCCACTGCTAATATTTTATTGCCTTTAATTGCGATAACACCATTTTGATAGAGTGTTTTGCTTTTATCCATGGTCAAAACGGTAGCGTCTTTGATTAGCAAGTCGACAGATTCTGCGCCCCAAGATGGCACAGATAACGTCGTTGTTGCTAATACTGCCAATAAGACACTTTTTTTAAACTGCATTCGATTGTCCTTTATTAGATAATGTTCCAAGTTAGTCGTCCTTTAATAGCGACAACATTGCTCAATAATACCTGCATGTTTTATTCCAACACAGACACAAGCTGAAAATCTAGGATGAGAAATTGAATAATATCGGAAGCAAATTTAAGAACGGCCTTGGCAAAGCAGTAACCTACTTTATTTTACTCTCTTGTTTCGCTGTTTTGGTCATCTACGCAGTACAGCGCTTTGGTGGGGATTACGCTGAGCAAAAGATTCAAGAACAACTAGAACTATCTGGCCTCGCTCCTTTTGTTCATTATGAAAGTGTTCATCTGGATCCATTCACCCTGACGCCTTCACTAGAAAATGTTAGCTTTGGCAATGAGTTTTCCCCATGGCTAAGGTTTGCCAGAATATCTTTGAACAGTTATCCGATCAATTACCCAGATCTAGACGTGGATTTTTGGATTCAAGAAAGTCCAATAGACAGTCTATCCCGTGATACAAGAAACCTAATGCGTGCTGCTGGAATCGAAACCTTACTGGGTAAAGGCTCTTTTACTTCCAAGGTGGAGGGTAACAAAGTGTCATCAAGCTTCGCGCTAGACATTAAAGATATTGGCAAGCTAGCTTGGGCGTCAGATATAAGTGTATTAGATAAAACCATTGCGATGGATAATCTGCGTTCCGATGTTCTTGCCTCTTTTGCATTAGGCCAGCCAGAAGCGCTCCCCATCATCTATGGCGATGCCATTGAAGTGCGTTCTTTGAAAGTAGAGTACGAAGAGTCAGGGTTAATTGCTCACTTGGTTCCTAAATCAGCGATCTCAAGCGAGTCAACTGAAAACCAACTAAACGGATTGAAATACGCAAGTCAGGCTTTGGGGCTGGCACCAGCCAACTCAAAAGAAGCAGAGCTGATTGCCGAGGCGTTATTGAGGTTTTTAAAGCAACCAGAAAAGCTAAACCTTACACTGTCGCCTTCATCAGCGATTAGCCTAAAAGAGCTCGCACTACTGGCAAACGAAGGTACGCTTTATAAAGACAGTAAGATGGAACTATCAACCAAGTAGAACGCTTATTTACAGCCCAAGTGCGTGGACAAATGGGCTGTAAAAAACGTCTAAAAAGGATTAAACATTTCGCGATAAGATTGGTTAGAAGTCGCTCTGGCGATGCCTTTCACCATTCTGAAAATTGACCAAATCCAGACACCAAGCAACACAATATAACCAATAAAAAAGAATGCTAATATCACACCCACGACACTCCAGAAAATTCCCCACCAAAAAGTACCAATGATATTAGCGTAGTGGTCTTCAAAAAACGTGCCGCGAGCTTCGTCCGCTTTCACCATGGCCCAAATCGCACCAATAAACCAAAACACACCAGTAAATATGCCCAGCAGCATAAAAATATAAGCAATCACTACATTACTTTTAGCATTTTCCTCTCTTGGTGTTAGCGGTTTAAAGCGATTATCAGGCTCAAATCCGGACATATTCAAACACTCCGTTATTCAATAAAATTTTGTCTAATAAGCATAATGGGGATAGTTTGAAAATTATCGCCCTCTTCTTATCAGCTTTATGATTTCTTTTCACTACGAATACTTGTAACGTGGTCTTTTTCCGTTCTGTTTTCACCCATACTGCCAAGGAATACCATGACAAACGTGACGATTTTAGTCGATGTTCAAAATGTCTATTACACCTCGAGACAAGCATTTGGGCGTTCTTTCGACTACAACACTTTTTGGCAACAGGCCACAGAAGGTCGCAATGTAGTAAAGGCTATCGCTTACGCTATAGACCGAGGCGATGAGAAACAGCGTCAATTTCAAAACATTTTACGTGCGATTGGCTTTGAGGTGAAATTAAAGCCTTTTATTCAACGCTCGGATGGTTCCGCCAAAGGTGATTGGGATGTGGGCATTGCTATCGATGGCATAGAACATGGTAAAGACAGCGATGTGCTGGTGCTGCTTTCTGGCGATGGAGACTTCGATATTCTGGCTAAAACGCTCAGAGAAAAATACCAAACCAGAGTGGAAGTTTATGGCGTTGAATCCTTAACAGCACAGTCGCTCATTAATGCTGCAGATAGCTTCTCCCCTATCGATAACAAATTGTTACTAAAATAAATACAACATAGCTATATTTATAAGGGAGAATGTTGAACTCAAAATTTTGCATGCTTACATTATAGACACACGAAACCCAAATGACGAACACCAAAAATCCACACCTAATCGAAACAAGAGTCACGCTTCATAAGTGGCTAAGCCTTAGCACGGGGATTGTTCTCTTATTTTTCTGCTTCCTCAATTTTGTATTGCTGTATCAAAATGCTATTGCCTTAGTGGATGGCGTATTTGGCGTACTAAATTTGTACTTTTTTTATAAGGCCAACCAAGGAAGAATGAAGCGTTGGCACAATAATATGCTAATCCTTTCTCTTGCTTCGGCTGTTTTGTATGCCTTCTACTTTGCAGATATAAGGGCTGGGGCAGTATACTGGCTTTTGGTTTTGCCACCTTTGTTTTGTCTACTACTCGGAGCCAAACGAGGGCTATTCTGTACAATTCTCTTATCTTTTCCTGCTATTTGGATGTTATTCATCAAATCAGACACGCAAGAATTTATTCCTTACCGATCCGTGCTTAACTTTGTCCTAGCGTATTTTCTGGCATACATGGTTTGTTATTTCTACGAAAACCAATACACAACAAGAGACAAAGCTTTACAAAAAATGGCCTTTCAAGACCCATTAACTGGTGCAAAAAACCGCCATGCACTAGAGCTTTTTTTTGAATACTTCAACAAGCAAGCAATAGACCCATTCAAAGAAAAAGCGCAAGAGCCACATTTACTGATTATTGATATAGACTTCTTCAAAAGCGTTAATGACGAGTTTGGTCATGATGTGGGGGATTCAGTCTTAGTAGAAATTACTGAACTATTACATTACTACGCGGACAAGCAGCAGGTTTATCGGATTGGTGGCGAAGAGTTTTTGATCGTGTTGCAAGATTACTCTTCTTCGGAAGCGTTCAGCTTTGCAGAGAGAATTCGTAGAAACATTGAGAATTCTGTTTTCCTATACCACGAACAAGATATCAAAATCACCGTAAGTATTGGCATTGCCCAACTGAAAAAAGGCCAAACCTTCAAAGAGTTTTTTAAAGTTGCAGATAAAAATTTATATTCAGCGAAGAACAAAGGCCGCAACTTGGTCCATCATGAGATGCTCACAATAGCAGAGCAACTTTAGCATTAATCGCAACTCCGCCTTCTCCATTGAGTCAGGGTATTATTCACTGAAGGTTTCCAAAAAAAGCGCTTCAACCTTGTCTCTCGCCCAAGGCGTTTTGCGCAAAAACTTAAGACTAGACTTAACCGATGGATCGCTTTTAAAACAATTAATATTGATGCGAATAGCCAACTCTTCCCAACCGTAATGCTCCACCAGATCCGTGACAACCTTCTCTAGTTTAACGCCATGCAAAGGGTTATTAGCTTGTGTACCACTCATTTGACTTTATCCTATTTAACTATTACCAATATCCGCAAGTATACAGTAAAAGCAGAATAATCCGTTGATAAAGCCTCTTTAAAGATTAAATCAACAGACAAACAAGCAATGTTATTTGACTATTACAATAAATCCCCGAAAAATAGAGAAAAGTATAGGAGAATGTATTAATGGGTATCTTATCTAGCCTTAAAGGGCTATTTGCTGGCGGCGAAAGCGCACCAGAAAAAACAGAAGACGTCGTAGAACACAAAGGCTTTTCAATTGTACCAGCACCGATGAAAGATGGTGGCCAATACAGAGTAGCTGCAACCATTACCAAAGGTGAAGGCGAAGAGCAAAAAATACATAACTTCATTCGCTCGGATTTAATGCCAAGCCGTGACGAATGTATCGAAATCACATTACGCAAAGCCAAGCTTACGATTGATCAACTTGGCGATAGTATTTTTAAATAGTTGATAAATAAGGCGATTATGAGTGCACCTATAGGACAACACTGGAAACAGGTTAATGACTGTGAAGACCTATTAGGTGCCGACTTTAGAGCACGCACCTTTGCCTTTGCTGGGCCAAAAACACAAGTACACACAACTCTAATTAATCACCTTGGTAACCCATCGGCAACCAAAGCCATATTATACGTACATGGCTACACGGATTATTTCTTTCAAACAGGATTGGCCGAACATTTTATTCAGCTTGGCTACCGTTTCTACGCAATTGACCTCCAAGGCTATGGACGCTCCATTCGCCCTTCGACACCGCCGAATTGGTGCGAGTCCCTTGAACAATACGGTCAAGATTTAGACATTGCCTTGGCTACGATGAAAGCAGATGGCGTTGATGATATTGTCATTCTAGGACACTCAACTGGTGGCCTTGTCGTATCAACTTACTTATCCCAGCCCTATGCTTTACCAGAACGAGAAAGCTACTATCAAATAGCCTTTCCCACTATCAGCGGCTTGATTTTAAACAGTCCATTTTTGGCGTTACCATTCCCACCAGCCGTTCTTAAGCGCATTAGCTGGCCCATTCGAATCTTAGTATCACTGCTGCCCTTTTCTTATTTGCGCGCCAAGAAATTTACGCTGTATGCCAAAACAATACACAGTACATTCGGTGGTGAATGGGATTACCGATTAGATTGGAAGCCTGCACAAGGTTTTGATTTATCCTTCCATTGGCTTAGGGAGATTATTATTGCGCAGCGTAATTTAGCAAATCAGCGCATAACGATTCCAACCTTACTATGTCGTTCAGATAACAGTACCATTGGCAAAAAGACGATTGAAGAAACTCAGCAAGGTGATGCTGTGTTAGACATTGACAGCATGCAAGCTGCCGCAAACAAAGCCTTCGACAACCTATCGACAGCCATCATACCGAAAGGCTTTCACGACCTTTATTTGTCTCATCCACCAGCCCGAGCTGCCTATTTATCAGCAATAACAAGCTGGTTAGAAGCACAAGATAACACCTAGAAGGCTAAGCACCTTGACGTCGCATCACCCAGTCTAATAAACAGGTTGGCAGCAAACGCCTCATAATAACAGCTCCATACGTTGGTAAAGTTACGTAATAACGCGCTTTGGGGCGAGTCGATTCCAAGGCATGAATCAATTTTTCAACCACCGCACTGGCTGGCAAGGTTTGCGATGAGGTCACGCCCTCTTTGCTCAAACGCGCAATCGCTTCCGCATAACCTTTTTGGTGACGGCTGTTCTCCATATCAATATTGTCTTGCAGAGCAAGCAAAGCATTGGCACGAAATCGACTTTCAATGGGGCCAGGCTCAATCAAACTCACTTTTATCGGCGTATCCGACAACTCCAAACGCAAGGTATCGGTCAAGCCCTCTAAAGCAAACTTACTGGCGTTATAAGCACCACGGAACGGCGCCGCAACCAAGCCGAGTACAGAGCTATTATTGACAATACGACCGTAGCCTTGGGCTAACATGATTTTCAGCACTTTGGTTGTGAGTTCATGAGTACCAAAGAAATTACACTCAAACTGTGCTCGCAAGGCTTTCACTGGCAAATCTTCCACTGCGCCAGGTTGTCCGTAAGCACCATTATTAAATAAGGCAAACAGCTGACCATTAGTAATCGCCAGTGTTTCTTGCAAGCCCTTTTCTATTGAAGCCGAATCGGCTAAATCCAACTGAACGACGTGTTTGATGCCTTGAGCTTGTAATGCATACACATCGTCTTGTTTACGACAACTTGCTACCACAATAAAATCACGCTCTTGAAGCATTCTGGCGGCTTCTAGGCCAATCCCTGTGGAACAACCTGTGATAAGAATAGAATATTGCATTGCGATTCCTTAGAAGAATAATCGTTGTGCTTTCGATGGTACCAAAATGCCCTGCAAAGAGCTTTCATCTTGATTCCAATCGGCACTGGATTATTTCAATTCATACTTATCGCATAATGAGATAATGTTTTTACAAAAAAATCACGCATATATAGGCAACATACGTTATATTAGATAAATATAATATACTTATTACAAGCAATGAATAAATAACGAATACTGAGGTGAATAATGACAACGAATCTTCCTGACAAGACCAAGGTAAAAGCATTTTTCGATAAAGACTCCAATACCTTTTCTTATGTTGTGAATGATCCTGCGTCTTCTAGCTGCGCCATTGTCGACAGTGTATTGGATTTTGACTACGCCTCTGGCGGTACATCCCACAAAGGCGCTGACGAAATTATTGCGTACGTCACCACGCACAAACTAAAAGTGGAATGGCTAATCGAAACTCATGTCCATGCAGACCACTTATCTGCTGCACCTTATATCCAGAAAAAGTTAGGTGGAAAAATAGGCATTGGCGCCCAGATCACCAAGGTACAAAAAACCTTCTCCCAAGTATTTAATGAAGGCGCAGACTTTTTACACGATGGTTCTCAGTTTGATTACTTGTTTCAAGATGGGGAAACTTTCTACATTGGTGAAATGCAATGCACTGCTATTCACACACCTGGCCATACGCCCGCGTGCTTTACTCATGTTATAGGAGATGCTGTCTTTGTAGGCGATACCTTATTCATGCCAGATGCTGGTACTGCACGTGCTGACTTCCCTGGAGGCGATGCTGGCGTGCTGTATGATTCCGTACAAAAGATACTAGCCTTACCTGAAGAACACAGAATCTTTATGTGCCATGACTACTGCCCGAATGGTCGTGAGTTGAAATACCAAACAACAGTAAAAGAGCAGCGCGAGTTAAATATCCACGTCAAAGAAAGTATCAGCAAAAAAGCCTTTGTTGAATTACGTGAGACGCGCGATAAAACATTGGCTATGCCTCGCCTAATCTTACCTGCGCTGCAAATCAATATGCGAGCAGGACATTTGCCGAAGCCAGAAAACAATGGGTTGTCTTATCTAAAAATCCCACTGAATGCGTTCAAATAAAACCGAATAAGTAACTCCATAAGCGCACTAAATCGTAGGTAACTCACTCAGTGCCACCTACGATCATTAGTGTTTTCTAGAGATTATTTTCGAGTGTAGCGATACAGCGTCTTATACTCATCATCTTGTAGGCAATAAAAGCTATCCTCTTTCGCACCCAGAATCTGACAAGTAAAGTCGACATCTTCCTGTTGTTCCCACTCACTATCGCAGCTACTACGGTACTGGCTCTCGCTACCTGTTTCTTCGATCATACCGAAAGCATACTGCCATTCGAAACGACTTTCGTAAACATTACAGCTGTTCGCTTCATCTGTATCAATAAATGTACCGGCACCATCTTCATTGAATGTTTCAACACCTGCCGCAACCCACTTACACTGCTCATTTAGATACTCAATATTGAAGCTACTGAGCAGATCTTTACGACTAATATTTTTGAATTTTGCCAAGTCTTTAAAATACATAGACCAAGAACTTTCGTAACCTTTGTCATTAAATCCTTCACGAATATTTAAATTAAAGGGCACACTAGTAAGCGCAGCTGAAACAGTATATAGATCGGTACAGTCTTGACCCATATTGGCACCTAGTTGCCCTAGGTTCATGGTCAAATCACCTAACTTGGTACTGTCCATGGCAATGGCAACCATTCCTCTCTTGGTCACCTCCTCCGTAGTTAACTGCTCAGCTACTTGCTTACTTTTCTCTCCAGTATAAGCGACTAAATGTTTCCCTTTAATCGCCACAAATGTATCCATCGGTAAGCCGCTGTCAGCTAAATTCACCGCGCTTCCGTCAGTTGGAATCTGAATACCACGAAGTATAGGAATATACTGAGCAGCAAGTGCTGCCAATACGTCTGGCTTCTCACTGGTAATAGTTGCAATGGCATCGTAATTGGCACCAATTTGGCTACTTTCATTCTTTTCTACATCAAAAATACCGAAACTCACACCAGATAAGTTCTGCGCCATGCTAGTAAATACAGAAAGTGCGGCAGGGTTCTGTTCACGCAACTTTGCTTGCGCCGTAAGTAATGGTTCACAGCTAAAGTCAGCTGTTGTGAATTGGCGCCACAAGCTCGTTAGCACAGGCGAAACCATATCAGATGACACACCCACACCTAACCCAAGAGCCAAGTCGCTACTGCCATTCAAATAGCTTGGGATAAAACCACGTAATTTATTCAACTCACCAAGAATATTGGCATTTTTAATTTCTAATGCATAAGAAAAGTCCAACGCCATGTCATCACCCTGAACGTCATAGTGATTAACACCAAAGACAATACGAGGCGCCCCAGACACAATATTGACGATGTCGGCTTTACATTGCATTTGTGCAGCACTTAACTCTGGTAAGTCATCACCAATCAATGCTCTTACTTGTTTATGAGTGCGAGAATCTTTATCTAAGATCGCATTTGCGATGTTCTGCAAATTCATATAACCATGGGAAGCAGCTAAGAAGTTATAAGCCTCACCATCGTTCTTCCAACTATCAGCAGGCATAGGCTGCGCAGGTTTCGCTAAGGCAAAGCGCTGCTCTTGCGCTACTTTATCTTCTTTTTGCGATATAACCGCTGTAGTAAGCACTTGATCCTTGATCATAAAACCAAGTTTCAACACGACGTCATCTTTATTTACTAACTCAACCGTCGTTAACGTCTGACCACCAATCGTCTCCGAACCAAGAGTGACATCCGTTTCTTGCGCTGCTTGTTTTATCAGCGTTAAAAACGTGTCCTCATTTTCTAACGCTATGCGCGCAACAGGAAAAACCCCATCCAGATAAATAACACTCGCGCCTTCAATATCAAGACCATAATGTTGGAATGTTTCTAAACCGCCATTATGCGCTACGTCGTAGTAGTCTTTCACCAGCCAATTAACAAAATCCAAGCCCTTACTGGGAGGCAAAGATTCGAGCAACTCCATTACAACTTCGGCATCGCCGTTGCCTTTCAACTGCGCCATCATCTCATCAGAACTAGTGACAAGTTCTTCATTCGAGACACCGCCTAAGAAAAGCGCCGTGTCAGCAGGGACATATTCAATCATACTGTCGATCGAATTGTCTTTTTGGAACCAGCCCAACACATCCAAGTTAAAGCCAAATGCCGCAGCGGAAGACAGACAAGCCACAACAGCTGCCGATTTAAAAAACGTTCCTTTCATTGTGAATCCTTCAAAATGCATTAAATGATATTTAAAATCATATTTTAAAAACGGTTTAATTTTAGCGTTAAACAGTACGAAGAGCCATGGCTGCTATCCACTACTGTTTAGGGGCATTTATGACGTAAACAGACAAATCTCTAACTCATCACAACCCTACAATAGTTCTCCTTTAACTCAATCTATAATCTGGAGCTACTATGTCTGACTTTATCACCGTCATGCGTGAAACCTGCCCTACTCCTGTGGTAAACGCAACAAAATGGACTCGTATTGGTGGCGATCCGCATACAGTAAACCTAAACGCTTACCTTTCAGAAGACGGCAGCAAAATCATGGGTACTTGGATTTGCACTCCAGGCAAGTTTGAAGTGAACTACGATAAATGGGAATTCTGTCACTTCCTAGAAGGCTACTGCATTATCACCCCTGAAGGCGAAGAACCAAAACACCTAAAAGCAGGTGATGTATTCGTTATTGAACCAGGTATGAAAGGCACTTGGGAAGTAGTAGAAACCGTTCGTAAATACTTCGTATTCGCTTAAATCGCTCTTCAAAGTAGTCGTTAACAAACGTATCTCAATAAATGCCAGCAAATAGTCGTTTCTGTCTGCTGGCATTTTTTACTAGCGGCCACCATCCAGACCATTTAACTGACGAATGATATCCAGAAACAAATCACGACCGACGGGAAGTAACCCATCGGGAAAGTCGTAATCAGGGTTGTGTAATTGCGGGCTAGCTTGCCCTGCGCCCAAGGCGAACATAGCACCTTCCTTGGCTGTCGCGGTAAACTGTCCAAAGTCCTCCGACCAACGCATTGGTTCATCTAATAATACAAAAGGCGTTTGAGTGTTATCACAAGCACAGACGACCAAATCACAGCCTTGTTGAGAGTTCACGCTAGCTTGAAACACATCATCGTATTCAAACGAAATACTTAGGTTTTCACTCTTTGCCACAGCTTGAGAAAAACGTTCAGCTTCCTCTACCAAGGTTTGCATACCTTCATTACTTTCACTGCGCAACGTCACCATAACCACCGCATCGCCCGGCGCTGTACCAAAGGCAATTTCACCTAGCTTGGCGTGAATAACCGTTACCCAATTTCGCCCTGTGGTCTCTTGTTGCGGAATCTTTGCTGGCAGTGAGTTTAGCTCTTGGATAATTTGGCACATGGCATTGGCAGGACTTACGCCATTTTCAGGATGCGCCGCGTGGGAGGTTTTGCCTTTTAAATAGATAATCATGCCCCGAGACGCACAATTAAACGTACCCACTCGTACAGCTACCTTACCTAACTCTAAGCCAGGATAATTGTGCAACGCAAAAGCATAATCAGGAAGGAGAGCCGCAAAACGCGCATCGTTTACGACTTGAATCGCTCCCATACCAGTTTCTTCTGCTGGTTGAAAACACAGCACAACACGGCCTTTTTGCGGGCGATGTTTCGCCAATTCTGCACCCAATGCAGTCACTATACTCATGTGACCATCGTGACCGCATTTATGAGAAACGCCTTTCACCTGTGAGCGATGTGCAAAGCTATTGGTTTCTTCAATCGGTAAGGCGTCCAACTCACTACGAATCAAAGTCGTTGGCCCACTTTCAGCGCCATTGAATACAAACGCCAGACCCGTTCCGCCAAGATCGGTGATAACTTCATCCGCAGAGAAAGCCTGAAACTCTTCGAGAATTCGAGCCGTCGTCGCTTGCTCTTGATTAGACAACTCAGGGTTCTGATGAAGGGTTTTACGTAACGCGATTAACTCATCAAAAGATTGCATAGTTGGGCCTGTTAATTAAGATATTACGAGTGACTTTTGTTGCCTTCATTCCAGTCATCACACATATCAAGATTGTCAAACTTATAAGGGAATTGTAGACATCAAAGAGAAAGCATAGGACAAACGTATTTTAGTCATTAAAAATTAAAGCTGCTTTTTCATATTTACCAACTGAAAAAATTGGCCATTAGAAAGCGGCTCTTGAACACGCCCAATCTCGGTAAAACCTCGTTTTCGGTAAAAAGACTCACCCGACAAAGTGGAAGCTAAAAACAACGACTTAACACCTCTTTCAGAGCAATACTTTTCACAATAATCAAACACGCTTGAAGCGACACCTTTTCTGGCATATTCAGGTGCAACAAAGAAGCCTCGAATCTCGGCACTCGTTTCTTCATCCAATGACAAAGACACACCGCCACAGCCAGCAATTCGCCTATCTATTTCGGCAACAAAATACTGTCCAGAGTGGATGAGAGTATCTAAACCACTAATCAACTCCAACGCCGCTTCAATCTCTGATTCCTCATAAACCCCACGCTGAAGCTCACGCGTGGAGCGATTGATTAATGCTTCAATCGACTCTAGCTCTTCTATTTTTGCTGCTCGGATAGTGAGATTCATAGAATAATTTCCTTGTTAACTGCTAGCTAACTCAAAAGCTCCAAACAATATTTGCGCTATATTTCTATCATACAGAATAGTTCTGGTAAAAATATTCCCTCACACATAGATATAGGACAAGATTAAACCAAGCGTTGTTTTAAAAAGTTTTCAGGCAATAAAAAAGCGAGCCGCAGCTCGCTTTTTCGATTCCAAAGAAGAGAAAACTAAGTGCTAACCCAAGGCTCTGGAATGATGCTCTAAATGATCGTCGATGAAGCTGGCGATGAAGAAGTAGCTGTGGTCGTAGCCCGGTTGACGGCGTAGCGTGATCGGATGTCCGGCTTTTTCACAGGCAGCTTCTAGGACTTCTGGTTTTAGTTGTTCTACCAAGAAGTTGTCGGCTTCGCCTTGATCGATAAACAAAGGTAAGCGTTCACTTGCTTTCTCTATCAGCAAAGTCGCATCCCATTCGTTCCAAGTGGCTTTGTCTTCACCCAAGTATCCGGTGAATGCTTTTTCGCCCCAAGGACAGTTGGTTGGATTCGCAATTGGCGCAAAAGCCGAGACAGATTGATACATGCCTGGTTTCCTCAGCGCGCAAATCAAGGCGCCGTGACCACCCATTGAGTGACCAGAGATAGAACGCTTGTCGGTCACAGGGAAGTTCGCTTCGACCAAATGCGGCAACTCTTGCACCACGTAATCGTACATGTGGTAAGTGTTCGAATAAGGTTCAACCGCTGCATTCACATAGAAACCCGCAGCGGAACCGAAGTCGTAGCTTTCATGCTCGTTTGGATAATCTGTGCCGCGTGGGCTGGTATCTGGACAAACAATGGCTAAACCTAACTCGGCCGCTTTACGAAATGCGCCCGCTTTTTGCGTGAAGTTCTCATCGTTACAGGTCAGACCTGACAACCAATACAAAACAGGGACTTTTTGCGTTTCCGCTTGTGGCGGTAGGTAAATAGCAAAGGTCATTTCGCTTTTCACTGACAAGCTTTCATGCTTATAACGCTTCAACCAACCGCCGAAGCTTTTGGTGCTAGATAAAAGTTCCATATTCTTCTCCTAGACATTAGCCATTTTCGAGCAACACAGCAAAATGGCTAATGGATTTAGTTGGACTGATCTTAGCGATTACTTTTGGTCAAAAAGGATAACAGTACGAATACTCTCGCCTTTGTGCATCAAATCAAACGCGTCGTTGATTTGCTCAAGTGGCATAGTGTGAGTGACGAATGGATCGATTTCGATCTTGCCATTCATGTAGTCTTCTACATAACCTGGCAATTGGCTGCGACCTTTTACGCCACCAAAAGCAGAACCCTTCCAGACTCGACCAGTTACCAATTGGAACGGACGAGTGGAGATTTCTTGGCCTGCGCCAGCAACACCAATGATAATGGATTCACCCCAACCTTTATGGCAGCACTCAAGAGCAGAACGCATCACTTGTACGTTACCGATACACTCGAAAGAGTAATCTACACCGCCGTCTGTCATATCAACAATCACTTGCTGAATTGGCGCGTCAAAGTTTTTCGGGTTAACGCAATCTGTTGCACCGAATTGCTTCGCCATTTCAAATTTAGATTCGTTAATGTCGATCGCGATAATGCGAGAAGCACCCGCCATGCGAGCACCTTGGATACAAGACAGACCAATACCGCCAAGACCGAAGATAGCAACGGTATCGCCTTTTTCAACTTTCGCTGTGTTTAGTACCGCACCGATACCTGTTGTGATACCACAACCTAACAAGCAGACTTTTTCTAGTGGCGCATCAACGTGGATTTTTGCCAAAGAAATTTCTGGAACAACACTGTACTCAGAAAAAGTAGACGTTCCCATGTAATGGAAAATAGGCTCGCCATTGATGCTGAAACGGCTAGTGCCATCTGGCATAAGGCCTTTACCTTGTGTTTCGCGAACCGCTTGGCAAAGGTTAGTTTTGCCAGACTTACAAAATTTACACTCGCCACATTCTGCTGTGTAAAGTGGGATAACGTGATCGCCCACTTTTAGAGTCGTAACGCCTTCACCTACGGCTTCAACAACACCCGCGCCTTCATGACCTAGGATAGCAGGGAAAATACCTTCTGGATCTTCACCAGACAAAGTGAACGCATCTGTGTGACAAACGCCCGTTGCAACCATGCGAACTAGCACTTCACCTTTTTGTGGATCTTGAACGTCAACTTCTTCAATTTTAAGAGGTTGACCTGGGCCCCAAGCAACAGCTGCTTTACATTTCATTGCGTACTCCA
Source organism: Marinomonas foliarum (assembly GCF_003337275.1). Taxonomy (GTDB): domain Bacteria; phylum Pseudomonadota; class Gammaproteobacteria; order Pseudomonadales; family Marinomonadaceae; genus Marinomonas; species Marinomonas foliarum. Next base: position 66,012 of record NZ_QPJQ01000020.1, read on the forward strand.
AAGTGTGTTTTGATTCATTTTCGATGCAATCAGTGTAGACGCAAATGATTACAAGGATAATGCCCAATTTGGAAAATGATTATTGCCATACAGCAACAATCATTTTAAAAATATCAAATTTAGTTATAATGTAGCAACTCAAGCAGCAAGCTAAATCTTCAATCTATTGGTACTAAAGACTATGAAAAACTGGGAAGCCATGGAAGCGTTTGTCGAAGTTGTCAGACAAGGCAGCTTTTCAGCCGCCGCTGTCAAACTTAGCGTATCCGCTTCGCACATTAGTCGATTGATCACCCAACTAGAGGCGGAGCTTGAAACCACCCTACTATTTCGAACTACAAGGCGCATTCGTTTAAGCGACGCGGGTGAGCTGTATTACCAACATTGTCGGGGTCTACCAGAAGCATTAAGTAGCGCCGAAGAAGTCATTTCCACCCTCAACCAAGCGCCAATAGGCTCATTTAAAATGACCTGCGCCACGACCTTTGGCGAACGTTACATTGCGCCCTTGATGAATGACTTCCTACTGAATCATCCAAAGATAGAACTGGATTTCCATCTCACCAACCGCTCAGTAGACTTAATAGAGGAAGGTTACGACCTTGCCATTCGCATGGGCGCTATGAAGGATTCGAGTCATTTGTCACGCCGTTTATGCGACCGCGAAGAATACCTTTGCGCATCAAGAGAATACATAGATCAACACGGCATGCCGCACACTCTGGCTGAATTAAGCAAGCATAGCTGCCTAATCGGCTCAAAAAACCACTGGTTATTTCAGCAAGATGGGCAACGCAAAGAAGTGAAAGTAAGCAGCAACTGGCGCAGTAATTCTGGCCCCGCTTTGCTCGATGCAGTACGTAAAGGTTTGGGGGTTGCTCAACTGCCAGACTATTACGTCGCCGATGATCTCACTAGCGGCAAGCTCATTCCCTTGTTAACGCAATATCAGTATCCGTACAGCGGTGTTTGGTTGGTTTATCCCAAGGTACGTCAGCCATCACCAAAACTACAAAGTATTTGTGATTACCTGATTCAACATTTTAAACAAGATCCGCCATTTGCCAAATAACTCACGTATGGTTAAATACGCTCCACATACACACTCTTAAGCATCATTAAGCGAAGCCCATGTTTTCACAAGAAGATCTCGTTCAAGTTGCCCGTCAAACCATGCCATTTGGAAAATACCAAGGCCGTGTGTTGATCGACCTGCCAGAAGCCTATTTATTATGGTTTGCACACGAAGGCTGGCCGAATGGCAATCTGGGACAATGGTTACAATTGGCGCTGGAAATTAAAATTAATGGCTTGGAAAAACTGGTCGATCCATTGCGTAAACCGACCGAGAAAAAGCCAGACGAACCGAAAGTTCGTATTCGCTTTGATGATTAGTCTGCCATAGAAAAAGTATTGGGATAAACATAGAACAACACACCATGTTCTTGTTTATCTAAAGCGAAACCTGCGCGTTCTGCTAGTTTCATTGATGCAATATTGCCTGCTTTAACCTGCGCCACTAATGGTTCATCAAAGCCACGCACCAGTTTGGACAGCATTTGATGAGCAAAGCCTTTTCCGCGTGCTTCTGGTGCAACCGTCCAAGATAATTCCCACGCATTCTCTAATCTGTCAGCACGACAGGTTCCGACCGCCACGCCATCCATTTCAGCAATCCACAACAAGCGCAGGTCTGGCTTATTCAGCGAGCTGCTCAACCATTTGATATGGGCATCTAAACCAATAACATCTTGATTATGAGAGGCTTCGCGAGTGGCTGGATCATTACGCCAGATAAAAAGTGTTTCTGCGTCTTTCATTTCGGCAGGTCGTAAACTCACTCGATCTGTCATATCGCACCTTATGCCTTTCCCTAATCTAAAACCTGCTTTGAAAAACAGTATACACTTTTGTTTAACGACTAAAAGATACTAAATTAAGGTACAAAAATTGCTTACTTTGGCGTATTAAATAGCCCATCATTTTCAGTAAGGAAAGAACACTAAATGGACATCAGAATCGACGATTTATCTGGCCCAGAAGTCAAACAAATACTCACTGAACACCTCGAGGACATGTTTGCAACCTCACCACCAGAATGTGTTTTTGCATTAGATTTAGATGGCTTAAAAAAACCAAACATTACCTTCTGGACAGTGTGGGAAGATAGCCAATTACTCGGCTGTGGGGCACTTAAATCTCATGACGATACCCATGGTGAAATTAAATCTATGCGCACCACCCTTGCTGCTCGCAACAAGGGTGTTGCCTCTACCCTACTTCACCATATTCTCGATACAGCCAAACAAAAAGGCCTAAATATAATCAGCCTAGAAACTGGATCACAAGACTTTTTCAAGCCAGCTAGAAAACTCTACGCGAAGCATGGATTTATTGAATGTGGACCTTTTTCTGATTACAAACTAGATCCTCACAGCGTATTTATGACTAGAAAGATTTAAACCAATAAGCCATCACAGTTCCGCCATTTATTTTTTCAAACTGTGCATTACTGCTTATTCATTGGCGCGTTAGACTTCATAGACTTGTTATAAATTCCAAAGGACGCAAGCATGAAAACGATCGGCATTATTGGTGGCATGAGTTGGGAATCTTCCGCCTTATATTACAAAACCATCAACGAGTTAACCAAACAGCGCCTTGGCGGATTGCATTCCGCCAAGATTATTTTATCCAGTGTCGATTTTGCGGAAATTGAGCGGTTGCAACATCAAGGCGATTGGACTCAATTAGGGGAAATCCTCGCTGCAGAAGCCAAACGTTTAGAACAAGCTAAAGCTGATTTTATCCTTATCGCAACCAACACCATGCACAAGGTAGCGGACGTTGTTCAAAGTGCGATGCACATTCCGTTGTTACATATTGCCGATGCCACAGCCAAGGAGCTTTTGAAGCAGAAGCATCAAAAAGTAGGCTTTATTGGTACACGCTATTCGATGGAAGAAGACTTCTATATTAAGCGTCTAGAGGATCAATATGGCTTAGAGGTTATTACACCATCGAAGCAAGACAGGGACGAGATACATAGAATTATTTACGATGAATTATGTCTTGGAAACATTCGTCCAGAATCTAGGGAAATTTATATAGATATAGTCAATCGACTCCAAGCCAGCGGGGCAGAAGCCGTCATCGAAGGGTGCACGGAAATCACCTTATTACTAAAGCAAGAACACGTCGCCGTGCCTTTGTTTGACACCACATATATTCATGCTAAAGCCACTGTGGAGAAGGCATTAGCATGAATAATTAAGCATAAAAAAAGCCAGCGCGAACGCTGGCTCGGGTTTTCTATATTTGGAAAGGGAACAACCAAATAAAGAAACTATAACCCACCATGAGTTAACTTAGCAGGGTCGAGTAAGGAGAGCAATTCGTCTCGGTTTAACTCTGTTTCTTCTTCTGCAACATCCACCACTGGCCGCCCCCCTTTATAGGCTTTCTTCGCGATTTCTGCAGCTTTACCATAACCTATAATTGGGTTTAGCGCCGTCACCAAAATAGGATTACGATGCAATGCTTCATTCAATTTATCTTCGTTGACCGTTAGCGTTGCAATGGCATTGTCTGCCAAAAGCTGTCCACTGTTCGCCAATAACTTAATGCTGTTTAGCAAGTTCTTAGCAATCATTGGCAACATAACGTTCAATTCAAAATTACCCGACTGACCACCAATGGTAATCGCAGCGTCATTACCAATAACTTGTGCCGCCACCATCGCCGTTGCTTCTGGAATCACTGGATTCACTTTACCTGGCATAATAGACGAACCTGGTTGCAAGGCTTGTAGGGAAATTTCACCTAACCCTGCTAATGGGCCAGAATTCATCCAGCGCAGGTCATTAGCAATTTTCATGTAAGTCACAGCCACCGCCTTTAACTGACCCGATAAGGCAACTGCTGTATCTTGTGAGCCAATCAAAGCAAAAAAGTTATCGCCTTTACTAAAAGTCACATTTGTTAAATAAGACAACTCTTTAGCAAACAGTTCTGCAAATTCTGGATGAGCATTAATCCCCGTCCCTACAGCCGTTCCGCCTTGGGCAAGTTTGGTTGTCTTAGCTTCAAGATAGGTTAAATTATCAATATTGTCTTGTAGCTGTGAGGCCCACGCATGAAAGGTCTGGTCCAATCGCACAGGCATAGCGTCCATCAAATGCGTACGGCCTGTTTTAGTGTACTCAGCCAGCGCAGTACCTTTCTCAAGAATCGTTTCTTTCAAATGAGTCAAGACGGGTAACAGGTGACCTGTTAATTCTAAGGTTGCGCTCACATGAATCGCACTAGGAATGACATCATTACTGCTCTGACCATAATTCACATGGTCATTGGGATTCACTGCTGAACCGAGATGTGCACTCGCTAATGAAGCAATTACTTCATTGGCGTTCATGTTCGAGCTAGTACCTGAGCCTGTTTGAAAAACATCCACAGGAAAGTGCTGCATAAGATTATCGCTGTCTAACAGCTCGTCACAGGCGCTTTGAATCGCTGTCGACATTTCTGACGTTAGACATTCAAGAGATTCATTGGCGCGTGCTGCTGCGGCTTTGATCAAGATAAGTGAACGAATGAAGGCTTCTGGTAATGGCTCATCGCTAATTGGAAAGTTATTAATCGCTCTTTGTGTTTGAGCACCATAAAGGGCGTTTTCAGGGACTTCTAATTCGCCCATACTGTCTTTTTCAATACGCATTTTCATTGGTAAATGATGTCCTTATTGCTCGAAAGAAGAAATAAAGTAATGGCTTAGAATTCGTAAACTGTGCTCCATCTTGAAGTAATTCTTAGCATCTTGATAGGTCACAATTAAATGCTTTAGATGTGACAAGGGCAAATACACCTTGTCCAAACACGTTTGTCGCCAATGAGGCACAACATTGGTGTCGCACACTGTATCCAGCAACACATTAAACACTCTTTGATGCAATAACGTCGCATCAGTAATATTCAAGCGTTCAGCATACTCTTCCGTTAGTTTCAGATAATGATAGAGCACTTCTGGGGAGTCTGCACACAGCCCTCCCTGAATAGTCTGCTCGAGCACTGAAAATGGCACTAAATAATGACTCATCGCTTCGTCCTCTAGATATAGAACACACAAAATATAAATGATAACTATTATCAATAATGTGCACCTCGACGAGATCTGTCAAGCAGTTGATAACGATTCTTATTAAATTTTAATATTTGCTGCAATCACTTGATTAAAATCAGTCTTTCTCTACTCATCTAAAAAACACAAACTTATAAATGCAAAAGCCCCCGCTGCGTCATCCGCAACAGGGGCTTTATAGAAAATTGCTTTATTTGTAGCACTTTACTCTTAGTGGTGGTGACCGCCAACGCCGTGAGCATGACCATGAGCAATCTCATCGTTCGTCGCTTCACGAGAATCTACGATCTGAATGTTGAAAGTCAGATCTTTACCAGACAGTGGGTGGTTCAAATCAACAGTTGCATGCTTCAGGCCAACTTTAACCACAGTCACCTGACGCATACCCTTATCAGTTTGCACCATAGCAACCATGCCAGCTTTCCAGCGTTTCGCACCTTGTAAATGTTTTACAGGCACTTGTTGCTGGCGGTCTTCATGGCGTTCACCATAGGCATCAGCACATGCAACGGTTACTTCAAATTCTTCGCCAACCTCTTTGCCTTCCATAGCTTTTTCAAGCCCTGGAATAACATTACCGTGGCCATGTAAATACGCAGCAGGATCTTTACCTGCAGAGGTTTCAATAAGTTCTTCGCCATGGCGCAAAGTGTAATGAAATTGAACAACTTGGTTGTCTGCAATCGACATGATGTTTCCTTAATATCTGGTTATATAATATTCGGGCATTATAGTGGCTATGTAGTAACTTACCTAGACCCTTAACCAAAGTCTTATCTAAAAGATAGACAACTCTAACGAGTCTTCTTTGATAATAATGTCTTTCACCATAGCCGCAGCTGCTTTTTCAAACGGCGAGTGGTTCAAGACATACACTGGATGCTTGTCAAAATACTGTACCAGTGCCTTTTCGAAATCATCGTGCAGTGACCCTAAAGTAGAGCGCAGCATTTTATCGTTAAAGCTTGAACCTTCGACTTCAATCTTAGTAATTTTTGGCGCCACCAAATACAGTCGGTCCTCTTCAATCCGAACACCAGACTCAAAAGAAGGGTTTACTCTTGTCGTAAGCGAAAAGTTCTGACCGAATGCTGTTAATGTCCCTGTCATTTTGCCAACAAGATCAACTAACACTAAACCACCATCACGCTCAGTAAAATCAATTTTTGCGGAGCTAACCAGGAAATCTAAGTTTAGAGTATTGCCATCTAATGTCAGCGCAATTTGGTTCTGTTGTGGTTTAGCAAGTTCCTTTGCTACTTCTTCGTTAACCTTACTTTCAGTGACACGAAAACTATTACATCCTGTTGTTAATAAGGTGACACAAAGTATAAAACATAGCGTTAGTGTACGAGCTTGAATCATTGCTCTTTCCCCACAGCATCTAATCTAGCATCACGACTTTCATACCAAAATGCCATAAAGTCTTCGGTTACTTTTTGTTCAATTTCAACAGCTTCTTCTGTCGGACAAAAAAGTGAAATACTAAAAATATTAAAGCCTTCTACCGTGGTCGTAATACGCACTCGCGGCTCAGGACCGGAAATTTTAATATCCAAACGCTTTTCAATCAGGCTGTTATAACGAATAGCAACTTCATGAAAATGCTCGCTGTATCCACGAATTTTTTCCAGTATTTGCTCTTTTATGGTAAATAAATTTACATCGTCAGTGGCTCGTGAAATAGAAAATGTATGAGTAACATAACGACGCATATAGTTTAAGTTTTGAACGGTTTGTAATAACAGCACACTGTTGGGCACCACTGTAGTTCGGCCAGTGTAAGAGTAAGTTCCGCCTTTCAGATCCACTTCAAATAAAGTAGTTGATAGCCAGTCACTATCCGTTACCTCACCCTCATAGTTTGCGATTCGAATCCAATCACCAACCTGGTAAGGGCGGGTACTCGCTCGGTAAAATGCACCAATAATACAAGCAATAAACTCCTTAGTAGCAATAACCAAAGCCACCATAAATGCGGCGATTGAAATAGCTATGTTTTGTAGCTCAGACGACCAAATCAACACCAGGCCAACCACTAAAAAAAGGTTAAAGATGTTATCAACAGTGTTGATTCTCTGACGTTTTTTATCGTGCTCAATGTTTTGGTGCAGACGGATGACACGCTTCGTATAACGTCGCACTATGTAAGACAACAAAACCCAAGCGAGTGTTAAAGCGATCTCAACATGATCCATTACAATAGAAAAGTCTAACTGAGAGAAATCGATCGACATAAAAAGTGTTTCCTTTAGCAAGGGCGTAACTTTAACAACCATTGCTCATATCAACAAATAAAAGAACTAGACAAAAGGGAAAATAATACTGTACATTTATAAGGGCTATCCATTTAGAGCAACCAGACACTACATCTAGTGTTTATCTGGTTTTAATGCCCTTATAGGTTAGGGGTTTTGTTGTGACTGATTGTT
>NZ_QPJQ01000021.1 GCF_003337275.1 Marinomonas foliarum
CAAGTGGGTTAAGTGGTGATTAAATGTCGCTTCTGAGGAAATACTGTCACAAGCTGAAAGTCAGCTAAAAATTGTCTTACTTGTTCGTATGTTCCTTAGTTAAAGCCGCTTTGTTTTCTGGTTTCAATAAACCGGCTACGGCACCCTCTGGTAATTTATCAAAAGCAGCATTGGTTGGCGCAAAGACAGTAAAAGGACCTGGGCCTTGAAGAGTTTCAACCAAACCTGCTGCTTTAACGGCAGCCACTAATGTCGTGTGATCTTTAGAGTTAACCGCATTTTCAATGATATTTTTGCTCGCATACATTGGTGCGCCACCGACCATTGGATTAGCATTGTCATCAGTCGTTTTCATACCACCAGCAGAACAGCCAGCAAGTGTTACAATTGTTGCAGCAGAAACAAGACTTAGTAATTTCATTGTTATTCTCCAGTTTGTTTTTCCATAACAATTCGCCATGGTTATAAGTACATACGCAGCGAATTTAAAATGGTTTCATTTTTTTATAAAAAAATATTTAATCAGGTTGAAATACTAAAGAAATACCATTTAAACAATGGCGTAATCCCGTTGGTTGTGGGCCGTCATCAAATATATGACCAAGGTGGCTACCACATCGACGACAATGCACCTCAGTTCGCTCCATAAAGAAACCATTGTCTTCTTTTGTTCCAATCGCATTTGGCAAGCTGTCATAAAAGCTTGGCCAACCTGTGCCACTCTCATATTTTGTATTACTCGGATAAAGAGGAAGATCACAACCTTTACAGAGATACGTTCCCTCTCGCTTTTCATTCAGCAAAGGACTACTACCAGCACGCTCTGTTTTCTCTTCTCTCATTACTTGGTATTCAAAATCACTTAACTTTGCTTTCCATTGCTGCTTAGTTCGATACACCTCAAAATGTGAGCTAGAAGCTAATACCGCTGCAGTCGCGGGCATAGTTGAAAATTTAATAACACCTGCCGCGCAAGCCGCTTGTACAAGAAAATGTCGACGATTCATAACAAAACCTCCAAATAAAAAATGCCTAAATGCTTTTAGCAAATTCAGCTCATACTTAGAAATACGAGACAGGAGCAATAAAGTTTCAGAAAAAGGCTTTAGAAAAGGTTTTGGAGAAGGGTTTAGGGAAAGTTTTAAAGACAAAAAAAGGGCAAGTTCCGAAGAACTTACCCTTTTTTAAATATTCTTAGTAGCTAATTAAACTACTGTAATATTCTCTGCTTGAGGGCCTTTTTGGCCAGCAGTAACAACGAATTCTACTTGTTGGCCTTCAGCCAATGTTTTGAAACCATCGCTAACAATCGCGCTGAAATGTGCGAACACATCTGGGCCAGACTCTTGCTCGATAAAACCAAAACCTTTAGTTTCGTTGAACCACTTAACGGTTCCTTTCACTGTATTAGACATAAATAATCACCTGAGTTTTAAATAGCCCTAATGGGCCGGTTTTGCAAAAAAAATAGACTTGTACTTAGAAACTTTCAGGACGAGGATTTTATGAATAAAACAACGTATTGCAGAGTTAATAATTTTAGACTTCTTTCTAGCTTGTGCCGCCATATTATAGAGATTAACTTAGGATAGATAGCTTTTTACAACTTATTTTAAATTACCCCCACACCTTCTGCCCATCAATCCATGTTGATGTGACAAAATAATCTTCGCTTAAACCGACGAGACTGGCTCGGTATCCCGCTTTAATACGACCAAAAGATTGTTCTATTCCTAAAAATTCAGCAGGCCTTAAAGACGCCATTTGCAACGCTTCCATAGGTGTTCGCCCGATTAGGTGAATAGTATTACGTACGGCCGTTGCCATGTCTAAATCAGACCCTGCAAGAGTGCCGTCTTCGGTGGTCACTTTACCTTCGCTGCGCAGGACTTTTTTTCCTAAAAATGGCATTTCTTTTTCATCAGATCCAACACTCTGAATCGCGTCAGTCACCAAAAGCATGTGATCGCAACCTTTCGCGGCAATCGCGACTCGCATACTCGCAGGATGAACATGATGGCCATCGGCGATTAATCCGCACCAGGTAGGCTTATCCGTTTGCAATGCTGCACCAACCACACCAGGCTCACGGCTAATTAAAGGCGTCATAGCATTAAACAAATGGGTGAAACCACGAGCACCATCCATCACAGCTTGCCTTGCTTGATCATAATTCGCAGCAGAGTGGCCAATGCAAACAATAACGCCTTCGGCAACAAGCCATTCAATAAAGCCTTCTGGCACTTGCTCTGGCGCCAATGTCACCATAAGTTTTCCGCTACGACTTACTTCCAATAAAGCGGCCAATTTGCCTTCTGTCGGCTTGCGCAATTTCGATTCATTGTGAACCCCTTTTCGAATAGGGTTAAGATAAGGGCCTTCATAATGCATCCCTAAAATACCCGCCATGTTTTGCTTGAGTGCTTGGCAAACCGCTTGATGCGCTTGCGACATAATTTCGTAATCATCGGAAATTAATGTCGGCATCATGGCCACAGTGCCAAATTGAGCATGCACAGCCACCATGCGCTCTAATGCTTCAATAGTCGGCGTATGGTTAAACAAGGCCCCGCCGCCGCCATTGACATGTACATCAATAAACCCTGGCGCCAGAATATCAACCACGTCTGTATTTTCAGTGGATTGCTCAACAGCTAAATCAGCAACAGATGTAATAGAGTCAATCACTTGCCCTTTAAAGGTCACCTTTTGATTAGTGAGCCAATTCTCTCCATCGAACAAACGCTTGGCAAACAAGGTTGTTACCTTATGTTCCATCATATTGCTTTCCTTCCTATTTGAGCTTTGGCCATCAAAATGGCACCCGCCATAGCATCACCCTTTGGCTGACAAAAGTAAGGCAAAAAACGCTCTGGCAAATATTCTAAAATGGCTTCTGAGACCCCGCCAACTAAAACTATCTTCTGTGCACCTTTAGCTACCAAAGCGTCTAAATACTGACTGACCCACTCCACTTGTTGATGGATAATTTTCAGGGCAATTGGGTCTTTTTGCTGAGCAAATTGAAATACTTGCACAGCAAAGGCACCGTATTCTTTTGGCAAGGGAGCTTTGTTTTGATACAAGACATATTCTTCTGCAGACAAAGAAAATTCCGCATTAATGCTATCGGTAAAAGGTGTCGATGGAGAAATACCATCCAAGGCCGCTAGTGAATATTCTAAAGCAGCAAGGCCGATACGCGCCCCACTGCCCTGGTCCGATAAGGGAAACCCCCAACCACCAACAATGTTGAATCGTTCATTTTGATAAACAACCCCACAGCTGCCTGTGCCCAATATCAATAACGCGCCATCTTCGCCATTAAAGGCCCCTAAACAAGCCGCATGGGCATCGGTTAATAAATAACGCTGCCCAAAAGGAGACTTTTGAGAAATCACCAACTCTTGTTCCAATGGCTGATTAGCACCCGCTAAGCCTAAACCTAAGGTAATTTTTGCATAAACTTCGGGAGAAATATTGCCTTGATGGCACGCTTCAAGACAGGCGTTGATAATATTCTGCCAAGCGGCCTCGATACCAATTCTTGGATTACCAGAGCCACCGACGGCTTCACCCAATACATTACCATCGCCGTCAACCAAGCGGGCGCGGCAAAAAGTACCGCCGCCGTCCACACCAATATATAAACCGCTCATGCCAAACTTCCCTCGTGCAATTGTTGGCGTTTTTGCTCACACCATTGGTAATACTCTTTTAACGTTAACAAGCTAGCGGCGTCCTCATCTAATACTATGGTTGCCGCTTCATGCAGTTGCAGTGCTGACGCTGGACACATGGCAGATAATGGGCCTTCAATCATGGCTTTAACCGCCTCTGCTTTCGCTTTACCAGTAGCCATCAACAACACTGACTTGCTTTCTAAAATAGTACCAATCCCCATGGTTAGCGCTAAATGCGGCTGATACTCACCTTCTTCAAAAAAACGTTTATTCGCAACAACAGTCGACTCTGACAAGGTTTTAATACGCGTTCGTGAAGCAAAACTGGAAGTGGGTTCATTAAAACCAATATGACCATTTAAGCCAATGCCTAAGATTTGCAAATCAATACCACCAGCTTGCAGAATCCACTCCTCATAGTCCTGCGCGCTGCGTTTCAATACATTAACATCCTGACTGTCTGCAATAGGAACATGCGTATTCTCATCAAAGATATCGATGTGCTCAAACAGATAACGCTCCATGAAAGCTCGATAACTTTGTTGATGGGTATCAGCAATACCTATGTATTCATCTAAATTAAAACTAACCACGCGTCGAAATGACATCTCTTTAGCATGATAGCGCGCCACCAACTCTTTATATAAAGCAATGGGCGTAGACCCAGTCGCCAACCCTAAAACAGGATTCGGTTTGGTATTAATCACATCAACCACACGATCAGCCGCATACAAAGCCACACCATGAGCAGATGGGAGAATAATAACTTGCATAAGAACCCTCTTTCCCAACATGAGCAAACACAACCAATAAAATACCAATTAAAGCGTAAGATCAAATTATTTTCCATAATATTGTCATATTTATTTGCTTGACAACATAATTGGTGCTAATTTTTAAAAACTAGCAATACCTAATAAATACCATTTAAGTTTAATTACCTAATAAATACCATTTAAGTTTAATTACCTAATAAAAAGAACACTCACATCACAATTGGAAAACACAATCGGAGAGTAATCATGTTAAATGTTCGTTCCGCTTTACTTAACAAAAAACCGACAGCAACAACGGTTACAAAGCTCACTTGCTTAGCAGCGATCATGCTCAGCAGTACCGGCATAGCGCAAGCAGCAAATGGTTTATCTATTGAAAGTTGGCGTAGTGACGACGCTAATATCTGGTCAGATGTTATTATTCCAGCCTTCAACAAAAGCCACCCAGACACAAAAGTAAATTTCGCACCGACGCCTCCAACTGAATACAACTCGGCACTGCAGGCAAAGTTAAAAGCGGGTTCCGCTGGTGACTTAATCACTTGCCGTCCATTCGATACCGCTCTTGACCTTTATAAAGACGGCCACCTTGCCAAACTTAATGATTTAGAAGGTTTAAAACAATTCTCTGATGTTGCGAAAAGTGCTTGGGTAACAGATGACGGTAAAGATCAATTCTGTATGCCTGTTGCTTCTGTTTTACATGGTTTTGTTTATAACAAAGAAATATTTGAAGAGCTCAATTTATCGATTCCCAAAACACGCGATGAGTTCTTTAGCACTCTAGAAACTATCAAGACTGAAAGCCGTTACATTCCGCTAGCTATGGGTACTGCTGACCAATGGGAAGCCGCGACAATGGGGTTCCAAAACATTGGGCCGAACTATTGGAAAGGCGAAAAAGGTCGTAAGGCATTATTAACAGGCGAAGAAAAATTAACTGATAAAGCCTATGTGGACACTTGGAAAGAGCTTGCCAAGTGGAAACCGTATCTAGGTCGAGGCTTTGAGGCACAAAAATACTCTGATTCACAGAACCTATTCACTCTAGGTCGAGCAGCCATATACCCAGCAGGTTCTTGGGATATTCAGACATTCAACAATCAAGCGGATTTTGAGTTTGGCGCCTTCCCGCCACCCGTTGCTAAAGCTGGAGACACTTGCTACATCAGTGACCATACCGATATGGGTATTGGCATAAATGCAAATTCCACTAACAAAGAAGCTGCTAAAGTTTTCTTAAACTGGATGGCCAGCAAAGAATTCGCCACACTTTATGCCAATGCGGTACCGGGCTTCTTCCCATTGTCTAATCATCAAATCGACATCAAAGACCCAGTGGCGCAAGAGTTTATGAGCTGGCGTCAGCAGTGCGAGTCGACCATTCGTAACTCTTATCAAATCCTATCTCGCGGTACGCCAAACTTAGAGAACCAACTATGGAACGTTAGTGCTCAGGTTATCAATGGCACCATGACACCAGAAGAAGCCGCCAAAGAAACACAGGACGGTTTGGAACAATGGTACAAACCTCAGCAATAAGTTACACCCAACCCTGACCCTCTCCCCTTGAAAATAAGGGGAGAGGGTAATAACTAGCCTGCTCCTCGCCCTGCCAAGGGGGAGGCTGGGAGGGGGTTAAGATTAATAACCATTTGAGATGAACTATGACGCCATCCAACCAACATGACGAAAAGAAACCTTTCCCATGGCACTTGGTGTTTTTCCTTGGGCCAGGATTGCTGATTTACGTTGTTTTCAGTGTTTACCCCTTGCTCGATACACTCGTATTAAGTCTGTATAACGAGCAACAGGGACAAAGTAGCTTTGTCGGCTTGCAAAATTTTATAACCTTGGTAACGGACGATACTTGGTCACAAGCTTTCTGGAACGCACTCGGCAACAACTTCAAATTTTTCGCCATTCATATGCTTGTGCAAAACCCTATCGGTCTGCTTTTGGCTGTTTTATTAAGCGCGCCAAAATTACGACTCTCTGGCACTTATCGAACGCTCATTTTTATGCCAACTATGCTTTCTGTGGTTATCATCGGCTTCGTTTGGCAGCTTTTACTAAGCCCTATCTGGGGAATTTCAGAAGACTTTCTTTATAACATTGGCCTTGGCCAATACTTCGATGCATGGCTTGGCAAAGAAGGCAGTGCGCTAATTACTTTGGCCTTTATCTCCGTCTGGCAGTTTGTCGGTATTCCGATGATGTTGATCTACGCCACCTTGTTGAATATTCCTGACGATATTGTCGATGCCAGCGTGGTAGATGGCGCTAATTCATTCCAGACTTTTTGGCACATTAAATTGCCATTGATTTTACCGACTATCGCCATGGTCTCGATTTTGACTTTTGTGGCGAACTTCAATGCTTTTGAATTGATATACGCCGTGAAAGGCGCTCTTGCTGGCCCTAACTTCTCAACGGATTTAATGGGGACCTTCTTCTACCGAACCTTCTTTGGCTTCCAGCTACAACAAGGCAGCGCTTCCATGGGTGCCGCGGTGGCTACTCTGATGTTCTTAATCATTTTGGTGGGCGTTATGTTGTTCCTATTCTTTATTCAACGTCGCATTCAGCGATTCCAATTTTAAGGAGGCTATGATGAAACTATTAGATCGGCTTATGCCCTCCTCTGGAATAAGACAAGTCCCAAAAAGCGTCACGATACATGCCGTGTTATTGGCCTACACCGTAATTGCCCTTTTCCCAATTATTGTTGTTGTGATCAATGCCTTCAAAGAGCGTCGTGCTATTTTCCGCGACCCACTCGGCTTGCCAGACAGTGACTCCTTTACCTTGGTGGGCTTCCAGCAAGTACTTCTGAGATCTGACTTCGGTTTGTATTCGTGGAACAGCTTAGTTGTTACTATTTTGGCCGTCGGCTTAGTACTTTTACTAGGCGCAATGGCGGCTTGGGCACTGACAGAATACAAATTTAAAGGCAACTTGCTGATTACCTTTTTGTTTGCCATGGGTATCATGATTCCCATTCGTCTGGGTACGGTAAGTATCTTGAGCCTGATGGTTAGCTTGGACCTTGTGAATACACTTACCGCTCTGGTGTTGGTATACATAGCCCAAGGCTTACCGCTTGCTGTGTACATCTTGTCAGAGTTTGTACGCACTATTCCGAAGGAACTCACCGAGGCAGCCCGTTGCGATTCCGTTAGCGAATATAAGATTTTCTTTTGTGTCATCTTGCCACTATTGAAACCCGCGATGGCGACCGTCGCTGTATTTACCATGATTCCGATTTGGAATGATTTATGGTTCCCGCTGATACTCGCTCCAGGGGAAGAAACACGCACTATTACCCTTGGCGTACAGCAATTTGTTGGGCAATACGTCACGGACTGGAACTCAGTATTATCCGCCTTAACCTTGGCGATCGTTCCTGTACTGATCCTATATACCATTTTCTCAAGACAATTGATCCGCGGCTTAACCAGCGGAGCGGTCAAATAACAGTTTATATCTTTGACCGTTGGAGGTTTATTTCATGGCTAGTGTAAAACTTAACAATATTAAAAAGCGCTTTGGCGATGTTGACGTACTTCATGGCATCGACCTTGACATTAAAGACGGTGAATTTGTCGTGTTGATTGGCGAATCCGGTTGCGGAAAATCAACTCTATTACGTTTATTGTCTGGGCTAGAAGACATCACTGAAGGTGACTTATATATTGACGAAGAGCGCGTTAACGGGCGCTCACCAGCCAAACGTGGTATTGCTATGGTGTTTCAATCGTATGCCTTGTATCCACATATGAATGTGTTCAAAAACATGGCGTTTGGCTTAAAAATCTCAGGCAAAGACAAACACTTTGTAAACAACAAGGTAATGGAAGCCGCAAAAAAGCTAAAGATTGATCATCTACTGGAACGATTACCTCGAGAGCTGTCAGGTGGCCAGCGCCAGCGTGTCGCCATAGGCCGCGCCATTGTACGAGACCCGAAAGTCTTCTTATTTGATGAACCTTTATCTAACTTAGACGCTTCCTTACGGGTTCAAACGCGTGTCGAACTTGGCAAACTTCATCAGGAGCTAAAAGCCACCGTAGTGTATGTGACTCATGACCAAGTAGAAGCCATGACATTAGGCGATAAAATTGTCGTCATGAACAAGGGTCGTGTAGAACAAGTCGGCGCACCTTTGGATTTGTACCACCATCCCAAAACCCAATTTGTTGCCGCTTTTATTGGTTCGCCAAAGATGAACTTTTTAACCGCAAAAATCAGTCAACCTGACCCAGAGAACACGCAACTTGTGCTAGAATCCGGCCGCGCCATTCAGGCTTGCATTGATACGTCATCGCTAAACAAAGGCGACATAGTGCAACTTGGATTACGACCAGAACATATTGCGCTCGAATGCGAACACAATACCGTTGAAGGTACTGTTACCTTGATAGAACACCTTGGCGAACTGTCCTATTTGTATGTCGATATCGGTCAGGAAGGCGAAATGGTGCTTAAAGTAGATGGCGATAATCAACACCAAGCAGGCGACAAAATCACCTTTGGCATTCAACCTAATCGACTGTATTTATTTGATCACCAAGGTAACGCCTTAACGAGGGTCAACGCCCATACGTCTGCGGCTATCCCCTTTTAACGCTGGAATACTTAGCCCTTAGCAATAACAAGTACGGGAACCCCTTCCCGTTCAGGACACTGACTATGAACCAAAATCGCGTTAATGAGTTATTTGGTGCTGCCGAAGAACTGAGAGAAAAAGGCATTCCTCTCTATATGCAGGTAAAGAAAGCCATTTTAGCGTCTATTTCTGCAGGTCGAGTACTTGGCGGTGATACGCTGCCGCCAGAACGCGATCTTGCTAAATATCTTGATATATCAAGGGTGACAGTACGCCGTGCAATCGATGAGTTGGTGAAAGAGGATGTTCTAACTCAACGTCAGGGTGCAGGCACTTTTGTCAGCGAGCGGGTGGAACAACCACTGAATCACTTGCGCAGTTTTACTGAAGTCATGAAAGCCCGCGGCAAAGCCATTACGTCTAAGTGGTTGGATCGTTCTTTGGGAATGCCCCACGAAGATGAGTGCAAAGCGCTGGAACTCTCTCCAGAACAAGAGGTAGTTCGCTTTTATCGTTTGCGTTATGCCGACGACAAACCCATGGCTCTCGAGTTAGCAACGATCCCAAGCAATTACATTCTTAACCCTTTTGCAATGGAAGGATCGCTATACGATTTATTAGAACAACAAGGCTGCCGCCCTGTTCGTGCATTCCAACGCTTGCGAGCAATAAGTATTGATGAACAGCGAGCCCAGTTGCTCGACATCCCAGAGCTTAGCGCTGTGCTTTACATTGAACGTACCGCAGTTACGCAAGCTGGCACGCCCATTGAGTTTACGCGCTCATGGTTCCCTGGGGATTCTTATGATTTCGTGGCGGAAATTCATAACACCATATAATCAGTATTTCTCTATTCAGACGCAAAAAGGCTTTCTACGTTAAATTAGAAAGCCTTTTTTCTAGGGTTTGGCTTATCAAAACGCCTGCTATTTTTCTTCTTTTGCTTTAGCTAACAACAAAAACCGCTTATGTATTTTTCGTGTCGCAAACCACACACTTCCAACAACAAGAGGCACTGACAAACCAATCACTAGACTTTTATCGAAATTCAGACCTTTGTCGTATACCGCTTCGATCAAAAATTTTAACAACCCAACACTGTAGTAACTAATTGCAGCAACTGACAGACCTTCAACCGTATGTTGCATGGCAAGCTGAATCTTTGAGCGACGATCCATGGAGGTTAGCAATTGCTGATTCTGAGATTGAATCGACATTTCTACTTGGGTGCGCATCATGTCTGACACCCTATCAATTCGGGTCGAAAGACTCTCTAAATGGTTACCAGCTGTATTACAAGTCCGTACGGCAGGCGTTAGTCGGCGAGTCATAAATTCGGTGATGGTTAAGTGCCCTGATACTTCGTCTTCTTTCAATTCAGTTAAGCACTTTAATACTAGCTCGTGATACGCCCTTGTAGCACTAAATCGAAACGTGGTCTTCGCTCGAGTCGCTTCTACCCAAGCGGCCATTTCAATTAATTCACTCAACAAAGCCTGTTCATCAAGAGGCTCTATTGCATCAGATAAGTTGGCAGTGGTTTTTGCCAACTCTTGATCCATAGCAACCAGCTCGGCATTGTATTTACGTGCCATAGGCAAAGCCAGTAACGCCATTAATCGGTAGGTTTCTATTTCAATAACACGCTGCACCATCCGACCTAGCTGGCTGTCACTCATGTTTTTGTTATAAATCAAAAACCGCCCACAGCCGTCGCTGTGCAACTGAAAACTAGTCCAAACTTGTGCATCGCCATTTTGTGGGCGACTGCCAACTAAACGCATCCCTTCAAAATGACTCTTCACCAAGGCTAAATCTGGTTCAGGTATCGTTCGTGCATCTTCAATAGCTATATGAAAAGCAGCGATGACGGCGCCTGGGATAGTAGAAAGCCAATCGACAGGCAAACACGACAAGGCATTTTGATCAAAAAAACCAAGCCTAGAATCGACTTGGCCATGTGTGATTATGTAAGACGTGAACTCTAAATGTTTATCACGACGTATTTTACAATGCCCAAAATCAACTTCAATACAGGCCCCATCTTCTTTTGGAGGAGTGCCAGAAAAGTATTGATACAGCGAACAAAAATGTTCGAATTCAGCTTTTTTTTGCTCCGGCCTCAAAATAACCGCAAGATAGCTTATTCTGGCTGGGCTAGGAAGAACTTGGAAAGGACGGGAATGCAATTCTGCATACAAGGAGTCACGTAATGGATGGACATCTAATCCGTACGAGTTGTTAACCTGATTCACTGTATTGTTCCAACTAATATTGGTTAATGTCTGTTCAGCAAAAATCCTATTAAGATAAACACGTGCGGAATAAAACACATAATCTACCCAGTGATATCTATAATATTCGGCTTTTGCCTCTTCTTCTTGTAACCCAAGCATATCATCAGACATAGAAATTCATACTAAATCTTACAGCTTTGTCCTCCTCCTACTTAATCAAGGTAAGGACACAGCAGCAATCTGTGCTTATACTAGAAATGAATTAAAGATGATAAAGCAGGTTAATAGCATAATGTCGATGCCAATCATAAAATCTAGCCTTCTAATACTTAGCTTAGCCATGGCAAGCAACCTTACCTATAGTAGCAGCTTGGTAGAGTTTGGAAAAAAATGCTTGGTAAAAGAGGACCGACTTAATAAAGCCCAAAATAGATTGGAAGCACTGTCTCTTCGAGCGGAAAGAAAACAAAGAAGAAGTAATAGATCAATAGATCGTTTAGATCGCTATCAGGCAGAAAAAGAACTGTTAGAAATCGATATGGCAGAGTGCAGCGAAACCACGCCAAATAGTGCTTTTTGCCACCAAGTTCGTCTTAGGTTTCACGAGATAGCCTATTTAATTCAAAGCGCAAAAACAGACAGTGTCGGAAGTGGCTGGGGTGGCAATGATGCCATCACCGATTATGAGATCACCAAAGATAACTTCAACCGTCGCTATGATGACTTTCTTGCTCTTTGCCGAGATTCAAATGCTCATTATGCCCTGATACAAACTCCAGAAGCCTACGCTGAAGTCTGTTCAAGCGAGGCGGCCAAGCAATCGGTCACCTGCACATTGTTTTGATCTCACGACCCCTTTGGGGTATGCACCACTGTCACCAACTTATCCATGGGGAAACCTAACGCTTCTGCTTTGGCTAATAACCGACGTTTCACGGCTTCAGGCATAGTAGGTGTGCGAGATAACAACCAAAAATAATCACGGCTTGGGCCGGATATCATGGCGTATTGATAGTCTTTTTGATCCAGTTCGAAAATAACATAAGCGCCATAAAAAGGCCCAAAAAACGATACCTTCAGATGCCCTACATTAGAAGAGTTAACAAAATAAGCCCGCCCTTCAGCTTCTCGCCATGCTTTATCTTCCGCGGAATAACCGCGATTCAATACAGATACTCCGCCATCCTCTCGCATAGAATAGGTCGCCGTCACCTCTGACAAACCTTCTTCAAAAGCATGATCTTGGCGGACGATTTCATACCAAGTCCCTAAATAACGTTTAACTTGAAACTCAGTCACGGGATCAATGTTTTTAGGCGCACTGGTACAACCCATCAATAAAGCGCAGCCTGCAAGCAAAATCGTCTTTATCCCATTCGTTATTTTCATCTAAGTATCCTTTATAAAAAATGGTACATGTAAAGCATCATAAAAATGTCACACTTTTATCGCAGTCTAGTAAAACCTTTTATGAGGGATATGAACTCTTGTTTTATTCTAGATTGCAAAGACGGCACAATATTCATCAAAATAAATCGCTGCTCGTTAATCTTAACAGCACGACACCCATTACCACTATAGACCCAAGATACTTATCTTTCTCGATTGATATTTCCGTATTGGCTGGTGGTTTCTGGTGGGAAGGCAGTGAAGGCACACAAAGAGGACTTGGCACACAACGAGTTCCTCCTTTGGATTTAAACCAAGAAAAACTGAATTTATTAGTCAAAGGTCTTGGTAGTGCCTACGTACGTGTCGGTGGATCAGAAGCCGATAACGTCACTTATTTCACCAGTAAAAACATGAATAGTGAAGCCTCTCCAAACGCTCTGCTTCTTACTCGGGATATGTGGCATCAGCTTCATGATTTCTGCCAGCGAAATGCATTAGCCCTCATGTTTACCATGAAATATGGTCTATTCGAGCGGCGTCAACAAGGTAACTGGCAAGCAAGCGAAGTCAAAGCGCTGTTAGAATATAGCCAAGAGCACGGACAAAACATCGACATTTGTGAACTGGGCAATGAACTCAATGCCTATTGGGCGTTTCATGGATTAACGTCTCAACCCAGTGCGCGAAATCTTGCCAAAGACTACGATACCTTTATCCGTTGTGTTCGCCAATGTAGCCCAAATAGCAAGGTTGCAGGCCCAGGCAGCGCTTTTTGGCCAAGAATCGGAGAAGCCATCAAACCGTTGAGTAATATTTCCGCACCATTCCTAAGCTACCTAGAAGAACCTCTCGACATTGTTGATTGGCATTATTACCCATTTCAAAGCAGCCGATCTCCGGTTAAAACCCGAGCAGCAACCATCAAAAATATTCTCTCACCAAGCTCTCTTATGGACTATGAGCGATATTCGAGGCAACTCGAAAAACTTCGTGACCAGTACCAGCCTCGAGCACAACTTTGGACAGGAGAGACTGGCTCAGCTCAGTGCGGTGGACAAGCCAAGTTATCAGACCGTTTTGTATCCTGCTTTTGGTGGGCCGATCAATTAGGAAGAGGCGCGAAAATCGGCCAAAAAGTCATGATAAGACAGAGCTTAATAGGCGGTGATTACGCTCTTATTAACCGCCAAACGTTAAAACCAAACCCCGATTATTGGGTCAGCTGGCTCTGGGGCAAACTCATGGGTGAGCAAGTTTTTGATGTTCACAGCAACGACCCTTTTGTACAAATTTATTGCCATAGTGCCAAAAAAGTAGGCAAATGCACCCTTCTTATCATCAATATGTCTGCCAATCCCAAAATTTTACACTGCAACGGTTTTGGTGCCAAAAAGAAGCGCTTTGAAATCACCGCGGACTCTCTCACTTCAAAAAAAATTCGTATCAACGGCCTCAAACCAAAATTTAGAAATGGCAAGGTCAAACTCAGTGATTTCCCTAAGCTCTCCAAGCTCAACCTCGTCAGCCCTTATAGCATTAACTTCTGGTGTTTTACTGTGTAACAAATAGAGACACTTAAAAAAATAAATGGAAATGATTGTCAATAGTATAAATATTCTATTCTCATCTATATAATGGCGCGTTCTTCTCGGTCTACAGGATTTTAGACATGGTTCGCTTTATGACACGCTTCACACCAGTTTTCGCTCTTCTTTTTTTAAGCCTTACTTTAGCAAGCTGTGATCAATCACCCACAGCCGCGCCAGACAAAACACAGTTAAAAATAGATCAGGTAGAAAAAAGCACATCGGGTTGGCCAAGAAAAATCATGACCCCGGAAGGTCTGCTCACTCTTAATAAAAAACCAACCAGAATTGTGTCCACCAGCGTCACCTTGACGGGGACGTTACTTGCTATCAAGGCCCCCCTTGTTGCTTCTGGCGCTACTATGGCGAATACCAGCGTAGCATCTGAACAAGGCTTTATGCGCCAGTGGGCAGACATCGCAGAAACTCGAGGTGTCACTCCCCTCTATCAAACCGAACCCAATGCCGAAGCGATTATCAAGGCCAACCCAGATCTAATCATCATTTCTGCAACTGGTGGAGATTCCGCCCTCAAGCTCTATGAGCAACTTAAAGATATCGCACCAACATTGGTTATTGCGTATGACGACAAAAGCTGGATGCAATTAGCGAACATTTTTGGTGACCTTCTAGGCTTAGAAGAACAAGCGAAAAACATGATCCAACGCTTTGAACAAGAAGTGGAACACACCAAAACTACGATCAACTTACCGCCTCAACCGACCACGGCCATGGTCTACTACCAAGACGACACTGGTGCCAATATTTGGACCTCAGAATCTGCACAGGGTCGATTATTACAAGAACTTGGCTTTACTCTAGCTGACGTCCCTGAGAGCGTAAAAGGCAATATCAGCATGGGGATTCGTCATGACATTATCATCGCTACTGGGGAACGCTTTCCTGATGCGGTAACTGGCAATACTACACTACTGTTTTCAGCCAGCTCTGATAGAGAGCAAGCCTTTATAGATAACCCTTATTTACATGAAACAAGTTCTGTACAAAACCATCAGGTATTCGCCGTTGGCGAAGACACTTTTCGCTTAGACTATTACAGCGCCACCAATTTATTGAAGCGATTGCAAATACTGTTTGGGCGTGAAAAGTCATGACCCATAACACAATGTCTGCGTCAAAGAACAAGCGATACGCTTGGTTGTTCGCATTGCTGCTATTTTTACTCATTATTATGATCGCCAGTTTATGCATTGGGGCTAAGCCGATTTCCATGGGCATTCTGTGGAATATATTCATGGGCGAAGAGCATGGACTGGCTAAAACCATTGTTATTGAAGGTCGCTTACCACGCACTTTAAACGGGCTTTTTGTTGGTATGGCGCTTGGAACGTCTGGCGCACTGATTCAGGCAATAACCCGAAACCCTTTGGCGGACCCCGGTATTCTTGGCGTTAACTTAGGTGCCAGTTTAGCCATCGCGATCGCCATCGTTTTTTTAGGCGCAACTCAGCTGACCGAATTTTTTGGTTATGCGGCTCTGGGGGCTTTTTTAGCCAGTTTATTAGTATATTTCGTTGGTAGCATCGGCGGTGGTAGAGCCGACCCACTGAAACTGACGCTAGCAGGGGTTGCCATTGGCGCTGTGTTTGGCGGTATTAGCTCTGGCCTTACCCTTTTCAACCCTAGCGCATTTGATCAAATGCGTTTTTGGGCAGTTGGTAGTCTAGATATTCGCGCGATATCTGTCCCATTATTTATTGCCCCTATTGTCATTGGGGGCTGTTTGTTAGCCATATCGATTACCCCAGCCCTTAATGCATTTGGATTAGGCGACTCTTTGGCATCTGCACTGGGCAGCAAACCCGCTCGCATTCAGTTATTGGGACTAATAGCGGTTACATTACTTTGTGGCGCTGCCACTGCGGCGGCCGGCCCCATTGGCTTTGTCAGTCTAATGATGCCACACATTGCTCGCTGGATGGTGGGCCCAGATCAACGCTGGATCATTCCTTTTTGCTTTATTTTAACGCCCATATTGCTATTAATCGCTGACATCATCGGGCGTGTCTTAATTGTTGGGGAATTACGGGTTTCTATTGTTACAGCGTTTATCGGCGCACCTATTCTGATTTATTTAGTGCGCAGAAAAGGAGCTTCTGGACTATGAAGATCGATCGTCCCCACTCAATAACAATAACTAACTTTGTCAGCCACTACCCAAAGCAAATCATTTGTCTTTTTACTCTTTTGTTGGTCACTGCCACACTTTTTTTTGGCCAACACATTGCCGAAAATGCTCAAGATATTTGGCAACTTGTTACAGGCCAAGCAGATCCCTATCAATCCATTGTTGTGTGGCAATGGCGAGCATCCAGATTGTTTGCCGCCTTAGTGCTCGGTGCGGCGCTAGGAATCAGCGGTGCCGTATTTCAATCATTGGTTCGTAACCCTTTGGGTAGTCCTGATATAACGGGTTTTAATGTGGGAGCCTTTACTGGGGTTTTGTTGTCTATTGCTTTGTTTGGCAATCTCTATTGGTTCAGTGTGTTGGGCGCAATTTTGGGCGGTCTTTTTTCTGCTTTGCTCGTCTACTTATTCGCCTACCGAGATGGTCACTCCGGTTTTCGATTAATTATTGTCGGCATCGCGATTAGCGCCACCCTTTCTGCGTTTAACCAATGGCTGATTCTTAGCGTTTCATTAGAAACAGCAATGACCGCCGCGCTTTGGGGCGCTGGCACACTTAATGGTATGACCTGGGTGCGTATATTGCCCGCCGCGGTGCTCATTGCGGCCTTTATCCTCTGTGCTTTTTTGCTTAATACTCGGATGAAGTTGCTCGAAATGGGCGACGATACCGCGGCTTCTCTGGGCGTTTCAGTGAATAAAACCCGTCTCGCCCTAATGTTTGTTGGCGTTGCTCTAACCGCTGTCGCCACCGCCATCACTGGCCCAATAGCCTTCATTGCCTTGGCGGCGCCTCAGATAGCAAAACGGCTTGAAAACAGCGCGAGTATCTCATTGGGATCATCTGCTCTAGTAGGCGGTTTATTATTACTTAGCGCAGATTTTATCGCGCAACATAGCTGGGAAGGCTCGACATTACCGGTAGGACTCATCACCGTGAGCTTGGGTGGTATTTATCTAGTGTTTTTAATTATTCGTGAGGGAAGAAAATGACGGCGACAGTCACAGAAATTCATCAGAACAAACCGAACAACAGCACCTCTAAAGCGCTGCCAAAACTTTCTTTGTCGACCCATTCTGTTGCCCTAGGTTACGATCAAACCATCATCACCGACAATCTATCGATTGATATTCCTGAAGGAAAATTCAGTATCATTGTTGGCCCAAATGGCTGTGGAAAATCCACTTTGCTAAGAGCGCTGAGTAGATTACTGCCGCCAAAATCTGGCCAAGTACGACTAAATAGCCAAGACATTCATGCCTTACCGACCCGTGAGGTAGCAAAAATACTGGGACTCTTGCCACAAAGCGCCATTGCTCCAGATGGAATAAAAGTGGTCGATTTAGTCGCTCGTGGCCGTTTCCCCCATCAAAAGTGGTTTCAACCTTGGCGCGAACAAGATCAGATAGCCGTTGAGTCTGCAATGAAAGCAACAGGCATCATGGAGTTCGCTCAGCATCATGTTGATCAACTGTCTGGCGGGCAAAAACAACGTGTGTGGGTAGCAATGGCCTTGGCTCAAGAAACACCGTTACTGTTATTAGATGAGCCAACAACGTACTTAGATATTGCCCATCAAATTGAGCTAATGGATTTATTTCAAGACTTAAACCGCCAACAAGGTCATACCATGGTGGCGGTTCTGCATGACCTTAATCATGCTTGCCGATACGCTGACAATCTTATTGCTATGAAAGAAGGGAAAATCATTACTTCTGGCGCCCCAAAAGACATAGTCACTGAAGCGCTTATTGAAGACGTATTTGGCTTACCTTGTATTATTATGGAAGACCCAGTTTCAGGTACACCGTTAATCATTCCCAAAGGCCGACAAGTGTCGTTGAGCTGAAAGCTATAAATAAAAAATGGCGATGCCCTGCGACATCGCCATTTTTAAGGTAACACCCTCTAAATAGTCATTACGCCGTTACCTCTTTTGCTTCGACGGCTTCTTTTTTATCAGATCCTTCTTTAGCAACATCCTCATCAGGGAAGAGCGTGGTATCGATCAAGCTGACATTTCGTAATGAGCGATTTCCGGCACTTAATAATACCGTTGCTGCAGCACAACCAAAGCCAAGGGCGACTAACCCCATAATCGGTGACAACACCTTTACGAGTGCACCAATGCCTAATGCACCGGCAGAATCCCCTACTACATCTTGCGCAGTCCAGAAGCTACCAATTCGACCTAACATGTGATCTGGCGTGTGGCCCTGCACAATTGTGTATTGCAGCAAGCCGCCAATAGAACCGAGATAACCAAACACAGCCAAGGCCAGCAACATAACCACTAAATGCCCCATAAACCCCAATGCAGCGACACACAAGAAGGATAAAAATGCCGTGAACAACATCACCATCCCAGGCCGTTTCGCATGACGAACCCAACCGCTAGTAAGTGCTCCTAACGTCGACCCAACAGGCACTGCCGCGTACATAAGGCCAACTTCAAACGCCCCGCCACCAAACGCGGTTGCCGCTAAAGCAGGAAATAAAATACGAATAGATTTGGTGACCGCTTCTAGCGTACCCAATGCAACAACAGCACGAATAATTTTATGCGTAAACACAAAGCTAAATCCGTCCATTAATGAGCGAATGGGGTGCTCTTGAGGCCCACCTTCTTGCGGCTTCATATTCGGCAGGGTAACCAAGGTAATTAACGTACAAAGCGTTCCTATCGCTGCTAAGGTATAGTTCCACGTCACCCCAAATGACACAATCACCACACCGGCAACAGCGGGTGAAATGACCGACCCAATTCGGACAATTAACATGCTCAATGCGCCTGCAGTTGGCAAGTTTTCTCGACCAACAAGGTGAGGAATAGACGCCATTAGCGCCGTCATTCCAATGGCACTGAAAAAACCATCCCAGAGAGAAATGGCGTAAACAGCCCACAGACTTGGCTCTGACAAATACGCATTGGCTGCAAGCAAGACAAAGCCAACACCGCAAATAAAGCGCGAAAATAGAATCAGCCATTTACGGTCCATCCTGTCCGCTAGGACACCACCTAGCATCAGACCAACAAACATCCCCATTCCATCTAACGCTACGGCAAAACCAACCTGTA
This sequence comes from Marinomonas foliarum, assembly GCF_003337275.1. Taxonomy (GTDB): domain Bacteria; phylum Pseudomonadota; class Gammaproteobacteria; order Pseudomonadales; family Marinomonadaceae; genus Marinomonas; species Marinomonas foliarum. Next base: position 19,512 of record NZ_QPJQ01000021.1, read on the forward strand.
AACTGGATCCCGTTAACTCATATATCTGTACCGGCACGGCGACATTTAGCATGCCAATACCCAGCACAGACATCAGCCGAGCAATGAAAATAGCGCGAAAGTTTCTATTGGTTTTTAGCAAGCTAAAATCCAACATAATATTCGATTTTGACATATACACTCTTTAAATCTGGCGCGACATTTCGCCGCGCTCTAATACGATTGAAGTTGTTGTTTTAAAGCTATAGCTATGAGACTAATTGGTTAAAAACAGGCCCCAGCGCATTAAGTGCTTCAGGCGATAAAATATCTTCATGCGCAAACTCAAAATGATGCTCTTCAAGCTCATCGACATAAGGCGCCCAAGTCGCTTGGATATCCATGCCTTCTGGCAGGGTTTTATCTGCCACAAACAAAACAGCTTTGCCTTGATAACGCTGCGTTTTTGCCTTTGAAAGTAAAACAACCGAGTCGGCATAGTTCTGCACAATATCGGCAAACATGGCATCTTGTGCTTCTTCAACCTGCTCATCTAACATATCTTCCGATGTATCCATGAACTTTGTCCTCTCACGCTCAACTTCATGCTGAATTTCAGCATCAACAGATTCGGACCAATCTTGCTCGTCGGGTGGATAAGTATCCAACAACCCAAGAAAGCTCACCTCCTCGCCTATTGCTTGTAATCGAACCGCCAGAGCGTGAGCAATAACACCGCCTAAGGAGTAACCAATCAAACGATAAGGCCCTGTTGGCTGCCTCTCTCTTAGCACTTTAAAGTGCTGCTCGATAACACCGTCCATATTAGTTTGTGCTGCAATGGGCCCATCTGGCCGTGGAGACTGCAAACCAATCATGGGAAAAGTGTGCGATAGATAACGAGCAAAGCCAGCATATTGCCAAGCAAAACCAGACGCAGGATGAATACAAAAAATAGGTAAGCCAGTACCCTCTTTTATCGGTAACACCGCCCCAAAGCCAGACAAGTCGCGACTGCGTGTCAGGTCTTGATTAGCAATTACCAGCGCTAATGATTCAATAGTTGGGGACACCATAACCTGACCAACCGTAATATTTAGCTTCAATACCTTACGCAGCTCTGAAACCAAGCGCACTGCCAGAATAGAATGCCCGCCCAAGGTAAAAAAATCATCACTCGCATTAAGGTCACTCACGCCCAATATCTTAGAAAAAGCATTGGCTATTTCAGTTTCAAGGCCTAATTTGAGCGCCCTTCCTTTTCTCACCCCTAAAAGGTCAGATGGTTGCGGCAAGGCTTTTCGATCAAGCTTTCCATTCGCACTTAGTGGCATAGCCTCTAGCTGCAATACTGCAACAGGCACCATATGGGCAGGCAATAATTCACTCATAGACGTGCGGATTTGTGCGGTGTCCAACACCCCTGAACGACTAGTGACATAGGCCACCAATTGACGAGCATCTGCGCCCATTGCACTGTTGTCTTGACCTAATGTTTTCGCCACAACAACAGATTGATCCACGCCGGTTTGTGCCGCGAGCACTTGCTCTATTTCACCCAACTCAATACGTTGACCACGAATTTTAAGCTGGTCATCGCTTCGCCCAAGGTATTCAACAGCCCCATTGTCTAACCAACGAACCGCATCACCAGTGCGATACATGCGCTCACCATTGGCTTCTGGGTCAGCCACAAAGCGAGTGGCGCATAATTCAGGCCGACGCCAATAGCCATCTGCAAGCTGCACACCACAAAGATACAGTTCTCCTGCAACACCAATAGATACAGGACGCAGGAAGTTATCCAGTATACGCAGCTGGGTGTTCCAAACAGGATAACCAATAGGCACACCAACGCCTTTTAGCTGAGCTAAATCGTGACCAAAAGCAGGATAATAAGAGACATCCACTGCCGCTTCCGTTGGTCCATATAAATTATGAAGTTCGCAACCAACACTTACTTCGAATTGCTTTGACAGCTCAACAGGCAAAGCTTCACCACTACAAAAGACCCGTTTCAAACTATGACAAATTGCTGAGTTTTCATCGCCTAAGGAAGACACAAACGCAGCCAGCATAGAAGGTACAAAGTGCAAAATGGTAATCTTATGATCGATTATCAATTGCTGTAATTGAAGCGGATCACGATGAGACTCTGGCGGTGCCATATGCAATTTGGCCCCCACCATAGCACCCCAAAAGAATTCCCAAACCGACACATCAAAACTGCAAGGTGTTTTTTGTAGAACAACATCTTCTGAAGTCAGTGGATATTGGTTTTGCATCCACAAAATACGATTCACAATCGCTTGATGAGAGACTAGAACCCCTTTCGGCCGCCCCGTTGAACCCGAGGTATAAAGCAAATATGCGGCTTCATTTACTCTTAAAAGAGGTGCATTCCAGCTATCTAGTACTCGCTGTGATTCAACACTTTCAGCTGATCTAATCGGTGAATCATAAAAGTACTGTTTGCTAGTCGTCACAAAGCGGCTCGCTTCGCTTGCTAACGTAATCAATGCTGCTGGTTTGGCATCGTCCAGCATGTAGTTGAGTCGATCATCTGGATACCCAGTATCAAGAGGAAGATAAGCAGCACCCACTTCAATAGTTGCCCACAAGGCAAGACTTAACTTAACGGAACGAGGCAGTGCAACCGCCACAACATCACCAGATTGAACACCTAAAGATTGTAGTTCTTTGGCCAGCGTAACAACTTGGTAACGAGCCTCTAAATACGTTAATTGATACTCATCATCAGATACACAAACCTGATGTGGTGTCAGACTAGCCTGCTCCATTAAACCATCACGGAGCGTCATTCTAGGCAAAGCCTGAAAAGTGTCATTCACGCTTTTTGTTATGGCTTTTTCGGCTGGTAACCTAAGATCTAATGCTTGCTGTGGCGAATTGCCATCGCTTAACAACGAGGTTACTAAGCTATCGAAACGTGCTATCAGATCATTAATTTCAGTACCACCTCGATACTCAAACAGCAAGTTTAACTGCTCAGCAGGCAGAGCTAATACCGTCAATGGATAATGAGTAAAGCCACGGTTATACACTTCTGAAAGTCGAATTCCTTGGTAGTCCTGAGCAAATAATTCTGTTTGCTCAGGAAAATTTTCCACCACCAGCAAGGTATCAAATAAATTAGCGTGCCCTCCTAAGCGTTGGATTTCAGCCAACCCTAATCCGTCGTGTTCTAACAAACCAACTTGTTCATATTGGACTTGTTGCATTTGCTCCCATAAGGTCAATTCAGGCTGTAATTGCACACGGACAGGAACCGTATTACTGAATAGCCCTATATGTTCTTCTATTCCCGCCACATCAGAAAAGCGACCAGAAACGGGGGTACCAAAGATCACATCAGAGCGACCTGTTAAACCCGAAAGTAAGTTAGCCCACAAGGTTTGCAATACACTATTTAAGGTAAGTCCTCGCTGCTGATAACAACTTTTGAGCTCGGTAAACTTATCCTCGGAAATTGTCAATGTATGAGTTGTGACTTGCGATGAAGGCGGTTGATCCGCAAATAGCAGCGTTGGCGTGGAATCCGCTAATGCCCCTTTCCACGCCTCTCGCATCACCGTTTTATCTCTAGACATCAATCGCTCAACAACCTGAGAATACGGAACTGGAATAGCAGATAATTCAATAGCACTATTGCCATAAGCAGTAAGCAAATCACGAATTAGGATAGGCGTTGACCAGCCATCAACAACTAAATGATGGGCGTTTAAAAACAAGCAATGTTGATTATCTGACATACGAACTAAAACAGTATGCAACAATGGAATACCTGCCGACTGAAACGCCATAAAATCTCGGCTAAGTTCTTCGTGCTCAATGTCCTGCAATTGTTTTTGTTGGGCTAGAATATCTTGATCCGTTAAATCAATTACCTGTAGTGGCACCCAATTTTTCCGCTCGCCACACCGCCAAGGTAGAATTTGTAACGCGGTATTGCCTTGAGAAAAATCAAATAAGGCGCCGAGTTGAGGGTGCCTTTCCATTACAGCCCCTAACGATGCTTTAAACCGCTCAGTGTCCATAACACCAGAAAATGTTAGGCGTACTAAAGAGCTATAACGTGCATCCTTAGCACTACTCTCCTTTTCTAGCTGCGCATGAAAAAGTAGTCCTTCTTGCAAAGGTAAAGCAGGCAAGATGGCTTGTAAGGAACCATATTGGCTTCTTAACCTATGTAAATTCTGCTCACTCAGATCCAAATTTTTCAGATCTTCTGGCACCAAGGTGTCCGCCGCTATAGCTTGGTGCGTTTGAGCGAATTTACTCATAGTCAAGGAGACTGCAGACAACTGATTAATCAGCTCTTGGGATTCTGCAGGCGCTATTTGTTGAACATCGTGATCAACATAAATGGCTAACTGCGGAGCGCCCTGACTGTCATCCACAAAAATATTTAATTCTAACGCATAGGATGATTTCAGCTGATCGGATTGATGTACTTCAAAGGTATCTTGAAAATAGCGTTCGCCTTGCAGCAGAGAAAGATCATCCCGCTGAAAACGGCCAAGGTAGTTAAATAAAATTTGCGGGGCTACTGTGTTGCTACTCTCAGCAAGTGAAGTCTGATCACTCAAATAGCGCAACACACCATAACCCACACCATCATTGGGCACTCTGAGTAGGCTACTACGCACCAACTGTACGACTTCTTCATAAGGCGCTTCAGGATGATTAAGATCAAATAATAGAGCGTCTTTTCCGGCCAAACGTATCGGGTATTCAGCGGTAAACCAGCCCAAGGTTCGAGTCAAATCTAGCTCACCAACCTCAGCACGACCATGGGATTCCAGCATCATTGAGATGTCTGTCTTCTTATATTGCTTAGCGAGAGCAATATATAAAACACTCAAAATAGCCTCTTGCGGCTGACACTGATATTGCTTGGGTATTACGTCTAATAAGAGTTTAGAGACGTTCTCATCTAATAAAATCCGTTGATGCGCACGCTCATTAGAAGCTTCGCGCGCTATCAGTGGCTTACCTTTTCGTTGCTCCAACCAATATGCTTGCTGGGACAACCAGCGAGGCATCTCATCTGCCAGAACCTTTTGCCAATCTATTAAGCTATTGGGTGAATTTGATAAGCTTCTCTCTGGGTCTTTCAATAAACCCGCTATATCAGAAAAAAGAATTCGCCATGACATCCCATCTATTATCGAATGATGCATAACAAACACAGCCGCTTTTTTATTGTCATTACGCAAATAAGCCACTCGCATAGCAGCAAAAGGCTCATTTGATTCAATGCGAACAAGCTGCTCGAAAGCATCGTCTGCCAAATTCGATAAAGCGCCTTGTTTCTCAAATACTTTTACAAAAAAAGCATTTTCAGAAGAGCCGATCTCAAGGTGAGAAGCATGAACCTGAGCCGCAAGAATGCTATGAGCCGCAATCAGTTTGGCAATAACCTGTTCAAACTGCTGATGTGACATAGAATCTGGTAAAGCAAAACATACAGCCTGAAAATAAGGCTGGTTAAGACCTCCAGCTTCCTGCATCCATTGATAAATAGGTAAATTCGATAGCTGACCAGATTGAACACTTGGCCGCTTTTTAACAGCATCTACTCGTGATAATCGCGTTGCTATTGAACGGATTATGCGGCTTTCAAAAACATCTTTTGCGCGTAAAGAATAACCCTCTTTTCGCGCCAAACCGCCTAAAGACATAGCGACAATACTATCACCACCCAACGCAAAAAAGTCGTCATCAATAAAGACACAATCTAGATTCAAAACCTTCTGAACCCATTCGCACACCAACGCTTCTTTATCGTTCTTTGGCAAAATTCCACGGCTACGAATAATAATAGGGTCAGGTAGCGCGTTTCGATCTATCTTACCGTTTGTGTTTAATGGAAATTGCTCCAATAACGTCACAGTAGCCGGAACCATATACGAAGGAAGTTGACAAGACAAAACATCTAACAGGGCTCGAGCTTCATTTTGTGTTGCTTGCTCATCAGTAGTCATTTTTTGATAGTGATCAAGTACGACATAAGCATCTAAACGATGCGTACTGCCCAGTTTATTGGCGACAACAAGACTGCTTTTCACGTTTTCAATTGCATTCAGAACCGTCTCAATTTCACCAGGCTCAACACGATGACCGCGAATTTGGACCTGATGATCTATCCGACCAATAAACTCAACTTGCCCATCCTCTAGCCATCTCGCTAAATCACCCGTTCGGTACATCCTCTCACCCAATTTGAATGGATTAGCAATAAAACGAGCTGCGGTTAATGAACTTTGATTTAGATATCCATGCGCCAAGCCAGGACCTGAAACATAGAGCTCTCCGGTGGTTCCAATGACAACTGGCGATAGGCTGGAGTCGAGAATATAGGATTCCGTATTGGCGATAGGACGACCTATCACGACTTGGTCCGAGTCTTTTATATCGGCTCCTAGGCTGTCTACCGTATTCTCCGTAGGGCCATAGTAATTTCTAACATTCAATGCTGGGTAACGTCGTGCTTGTTGCCATAAACGAGAAGATGGTGCTTCGCCACCAATGTAAATTAACTCAGGAAAGCACTTGGCTGACTCTATCGCCTCAAGATCAAAAAGCTGAGCCAGTACCGTTGGAGGCAGATCGGCGGCATGAACATGATGCTTATTAAAATACTGCTTAATAAGCTCAGAATCCTTACATATTTCATCGTCAACAATATGAAGGGTGTGTCCAAAGCACAGCCAATATAGCGAGTCCCAACTGGTATCAAATGAAAAAGAAGCGGTCAGCATGGCATTCACATTCAAATGCTTTTCTGCCAACGCCTTGCCATCGCGTAGCCAATGGGAAAACGCTAAATTAACTAAACCTTTGTGAGCTATCGCCACCCCCTTTGCTTTTCCAGTCGAACCAGATGTGTACATGATATAAGCCAAGTCATCTGACGAAGGAAAATCAAACACGGCTTTTAAGGGATCTTTTTGATTTACTGATTGTATAAAACTGGCATCATCAACTGACACAACAGATGTCGTATCAGACACGTTAAAGCCATAAGCATCACAAGCAATCAATAATTGAGGCGCAGAGTCTTCTAGCATCCAATTAATGCGCACTTCAGGATAAGTCGGATCGATAGGCAAATAATGAGCGCCTAGCCCCATGGTCGCAAACATGGCGTAAACCATGCGCTCGTCTCGCGGTAAAGCCAGCCCAACACAAGCGCCCTTTTTCACCCCAAACTCATTCAGCACTTGCGCCCATTTTGCGACATTGTCATTTAATTGTGCGAAGCTAATTGACTGATCTTTCACTACGAGCGCTGGCCTAGTTGCCAAAGAAGGATCTAATCCATGAAACTGTTCAATCAAACTCGCATATTGACTGTTAGATCCAACTACCCCCTTCTGCCAACGTTGAACCTGCAATTGCTCAGAGGTTAGTAACGTTGAAACATCGGCAATACGAGCTTCAGAATCACCTAAAAGTCTTTCAGCAAATTCCTCAAAACGCTGCAGATGCGTATTTAACAATTCGACATCGTATTTTTGATCATTCCCCACCCATTCTATGTGAAGGTCACCACTGTCAAAGTGCAAGCCGAAATCCAGATCTTCAACAGGTCCAGCAGCAAGATGTTCTATTTTTGCAGCGGCCTCACCAAACGAGAGGTCATAATCAAACAGCCGCAAGTTTAATGTTGGACCATATAAGGCTTCTCCCACACGATTTAAATCACGAGAAATTTGCTCAGCATTGTATTTTTGGTGCTTGCGTATGGCTTTCAAGCTTTGCTTTATACGTCGCGTCAGCTCAAAAATACCGTCTTCCAAATGCCCTTCAATAAAAACGGGCAAGACATTCACCACTGGCCCAAGCGCACTTAAAGAAACACTGCCAACGCGCCCCATAAATGGCAAACCAACCGGAACTCGCCATTGCCCCGTCATTCGAATCAAATACGCTGAGATCAATCCCATTGCCAGATCAGCAACGGTAAGATTAGAAGAAGGGAATCGATCTAGGCAGCTTTGTAAAGCTGAACCACCAATACGGCCATTTACTCTAATTAAACGCTGGGATACCGACGCATTTCCTGCCTCCGTCAATGCATCGCGATTAGATAAACTGACCACATTAGGTAAATCGGAACAGTATTCTGTCCAGAAAGCTTTATCACGTTGGTATTTATCTGATCGTTTATAGGCTTGCTCCTCCTCTACCACCTGAAAAAAAGAGGCATAAGGTGAGTTAGTGATGGTTTTTTGCAGAACAAGCGCCTGATAAATACTCGCCACTCTGGCGGTAAAGGCATTAAAACTGAAACCATCTAGCATGATATGGTGAAAACGCTGATACCAAACGTACTGCAGGTCTGACAGTTTAAAAACAATCTGACGAACCAATGGCATAGTCGAAGACAGCGTCAACTCAGCGTCCAAGTCTTGCTGAATAAGCGAATCCATATAAGCTTGTCCATCACTTTGATTCGAGATGTCCATCCATGCAGGAGTAAACTCGAGATCACTGCAATCCAACTGTTGGGTCGGAACGCCATTATATTCGCGATAAACAGCCTGTACGGTATCGGCTTCTTTCAACCCTAGCTGAATAGCTTCTAGTAAATACTTAGAATCAAGATTCCCTGTGATGTGGACCTTATGCGCAATAGTAAAGGTATTACGTTGTGAAGAAATATGATCGGCTAGCCATATGCCCATCTGCACATCCGTAAGGGGTGCAACCGTACTATCCTCTAAGCCTATCGATTTATTAATGCGCGATGCGATGTTATTTTCCATAATAAACTTCTTTAAGAACCGCTAGAAAGTGAAGGGGAATTTTGTGGGCGAATATCCGTCCAGTTCGTTTCGATATATTCAAGACAATTATCACGAGAGCTCGGCCCAAAAGCCTGTTGCCAACCTGCTGGTATAGTCTTAAAAAGCGGCCATAAACTATGCTGCTGCAGTGCATTTACTAAGACCAAAAACGCCAATGAATCATCGTCAAATGGGTTAATTGCTTCATTACTCATTTTTTTCTCCCTGTCTAATTCAGTAAAGTTAAGATCTAGCTGGTATTAAATGTCGCAAACCATCAACAAGACCTGAGCGCCATGACAACCAATCATGACCACCACAAACTATCTCGTAATGCACCTGTCCGCCTTTTTGCTGAATCGCTTGATAAGTCGCTTCGTTATATAGACACATATCTGCTTCGCCACTCCCTACATTCAAAAAAGCTTGTAAATGAGAAACACTTATTTGATTTTTGAGGATTTGGTCGGCAAGGCTATTTGTAGGTACATTCTTAATCCATTCGTTACTAGAGGTCGTATTATTAGGTGCTCGCATTCGACTATCTTCTGGCCACCAAAACGAGCCAGACAAACTAATCACTTTTGAAAAATACTCTGGAAAGGTAACGCCTGCGTACAAGGCAGAAAGTCCGCCTAAACTCTGGCCTGCGACAAGAAAATCAGACACGGAGCAATCTTCCTGTGCAAGTTCTGATGTTACTGTTGGCAAAAGCTCATCTAACAAAGACTGCCAAAAAGAGCTGTAGCAACCCAGCTCTTTCCAGCGTGTCGGCCCATCTATTGAAGGCACCAAAAGGTAATGAGCAGGTGCTATTTTAAAGGTGTCTGTTAAATACTGGAGAACCGATAGTGTGCCACTTGGCGCTCCCCATTTTTGCCCGTCAAGCAATACAACCAATGGTGCGTCACTCGTTGCGGTCGAGAAAAGCCAAGCAGTTCGCTGGTTATCTAACTCTTTTGAGGACCAATTGATCGCATGCACACGACTAGCTGAAATAGCATTCAACTCTCCACGATCCCATTCTTGCCAACCCAATTCAGCTGCGGCTTTAGGAAGATGAAGCGGTGAACTTATCCCCCACCCCGAAATCAATTCAGGTAATGGATTTAATGGATCAGAAATCTGATTTACGGCAACAGACATCCACCAAGCACGTTGCGCTTCCCTAGAACCATCGCCCATTTGTCGTACAGAATCTGGCAACTGGTGCTTTTCTATTGGAATAAAGGAATAACTGCCTCGCCAGTTAGAATTGATTTGTAACTCTCCCAACCACACATCCGTACCACTTATTCGATGAAGGCAAACCGGATCCCAACTGTGATGGTCTGTCAACGAATTAACATCAAGCAACACACTTGCAATGCTTGATTCATATTCATTTCCTTGAGGATCTTGCCAAACAAACAACACGGAGCTGGTTTGCTCGCTTTCCTCTTGTATAAAAGGCGCTCCTGCAGAACTGACGCTTTGCCACCAAACATTGCTGCCAACCTGCTCTTGGCAAACACCAAAATATTCCAGCCATGCTGGCAACGTAGATTCCTTATTCAACACATTCATCCTTTATTTCAAAAATATGAACAAATACTATTGCGAATCATTCTCGTTATCAATAACATTAACAAAATCTTTACTTCATTGATGCAAAAAAGGATAAATATGTATCACTCCAAAAAAACCTCATCCACTCAATTACCAAGCTCCCTATCAACAATTGCTATTGCGGTCATTAGCATTAATGCGGCTTGCGTCTCATCGAGCGTACTTGCTGAAGAGCCCATGGCGCTTCCTGCATTAGTTGTAACGGGTGAAAAAATGGATAAAGACATTAAAGAAACCACAACCGCGGTGACGATTATTCGTGGCGAGGATGTTGCAAAAGGAGACGCAAAAACCATTAACGATGTTGTAACAAAAGCCCCGAACGTAATAACAGCCGCATTTGGCACTGTTAACATTCGTGGTATTAATGGTAGCGGTGCAGCTACTGGCTATTATGCAACAGTGAGCGGCAGTAGACAGCGGGTAAACACTTCTGTGGATGGTGTTGCGGATGCATTTACTGGCTACAACTTTAGTGGATCTGGTGTATGGGATATTCAACAAATTGAAGTACTTCGTGGCCCACAATCGACCTCTCAAGGTGAAAACTCCATTGGTGGTGCCGTATCAGTAAAAACGAATGATCCGACGTTTAATCCTGAAGCCGCTGTACGCCTTGGTTTAGAAACCTACGAAAATGGCAATATAATGAAAAACTTGGCTGTCATGACTTCTGGCCCAATTACTGAAAACGTAGCTTATCGTTTAGCTGCTGATACCACAGATGGAAAAGGCTACTTAAGTTATGCTGGTGACACAGATAATGTTCCTGTAGATCCAGAAGAGTCAACCAATCTAAACCTTCGCGGAAAATTACTTTGGAAAGCTACAGACGACTTATCTATTAAAGTCACTGCAAACCGTCGTGAAGCAGAGGGAAGCTACTTGAACTGGGCTGATTGGAATAATGGCCCAAGCAACACAAATGAAACACTGACTCTTGGAAATAGAAAAAATACTCGCATACAAGACTCACAAGTAAATAATCTTTCTACCGAAGTAAATTACGTCCTAAATGATAGCTTAACAAGCATAACAACTCTATCTAGCAACAACCAAACCAATAGATTTGATCAGTATCCAAGAGAAGAAACATATATATTTAAAGATAAAACCCATACTTTAGAAAGCCGCCTACAGTACACACCTACTGACTCTGCACTGAATGGTTATGCGGGGGTAATGCTTGCTGATAGAGATAACACGTTGGACAACGTAAATACACAAGGTAAAACAGAAGAAACTCGAATAGGACTCTTTGCCGAAGGCCACTACGCCATCACAGAGCAACTAACCTTAATCGCCGGTGGACGCTTCCAGCGTGAAGAACAAGATCGCTTTTATGCGGACAGTGACACCACCTACATAAACCAATCTGTAGATGATAATTACTTTTTACCTAAAATTGGTGCAACATACGCAATAACAAGCCAAACGACAATTGGCTTATCAGCACGTAAGGGCTATAACTCAGGAGGTATTGGATACGATGACGGCTATTCTTCTGGGGTTACTGAGGCTTACAACTTCGACGCAGAAACAGTAAATGCATTCGAGCTTAGCTCAAAAACATCGCTAGATAACGGTGCAAGTTTAAACGCAGCCTTATTTTACAACGACTATAGCGACTATCAAGCAACTGATGATAATCGCCTTCGAAACATTACAAAAGCACATACTGTTGGAATTGAAGTTGAAGCCAATCAATGGTTGACAGAAAACTTAGAATTTCGCCAATCTATTGGGATGATGAAATCTGAAATTGATAAGTACAGTAGCTTTCAAAGCAATGAACTATCTAATGCGCCTGAATGGAATGCGGCTTTGGGATTCACTCAATATATAGGTGATAACTTAACAATAGGCGCGGATGTAACTTATGTTGGAGAATATTACTCAGATTTAGAAAATTCATCGGACTTAAAAGCTGGGAACTATACACTTGTAGACGCTAACGTTGACTATACAATAGGTGATTTGCTGATAAGTGGTTACATTAAAAACTTAACAGACGAAGATGTTGTCTATCTTATCAGTGGAACAGGCGATCGAGCTCGAGCCTCTGTAGGTCAAACACGCACTATCGGCCTAAGCGCTACCTACCGCATGTAATCGGGTAAACATATAAAAAAGCGACACCGAAAGGTGTCGCTTTTTTGTTCGTTAACAATACGCCCAAGTTAATAGGTGCCCTTCTTGCTCCTTATACCCCCCATGCAAGACAAAACCAAGCGGCACTCTCTGACTTAACTGCCGCTTTACTTGAAACTCAAAATACTCACCTCCTTCACAAGACGTCAACTCAACATCTCGAAAGTCAAAAAACTCGCCCACCATAGGGTAAAGTGATTTATAAACACTTTCTTTAAGTGAAAAGAGAAGCAAGATTGATAACTCCTTTTTAACTCCAGCAGATATCAATATCTCAAACTCACACTGCAATCCTATTGAATCAGTTACATTTAGCATTTCGGCATTACCAAAAGGCTCTAAATCTATGCCGATATACTGAATCCCTATTTGCAATGATCGGAATAAGACTGCAACCGCCTGATTATCCGTATGGGATATACTGCCTGTGTATTCGTTTGGCCATACAGGTGCACCATCTTCAGATTTTGCGATATCTACTTCAGGCACACTCAAAAAATTTTGTGCGTGCTTAACTGCAAGCCGCCCTGCCAAAAAGGTTTCTTTACGCTTATTTCGCCAATTGTTATAGCCTGATGGTTTTGCAACACTGACCTCATAGTCTGTCGCAACTAAAGACCCTTCTTTAAAAACAAAATGGCTCACATGTAAAACATGAGATCCAGGTAACAGTATTTGTGTTTGAGAATAACCGCTCACTTTAACATCCATATAAAAAAGCTCGATATGAAAATCATACCGAGCAAATTCATTTATTTAAAAGGAAATATATAGTTCTCGATACGAAACCTCTACGCGTTTAGCGTAGCCCCACCATCCGCAACCACATCCTGCATAGTAATATGGTTCGACATATCGGAAGCAAAGAACAATACCACTTGAGCAATATCACTCGGCTGAGCAATTTTACCTAATGGAATACCCAATTTATATTGCTCTGGAAAACCTTTGATAGTATTTTTCTCAGCTTCATCATCAGCCCATAACATTCGCTGCATAGGTGTGTCGGTGGAGCCGGGGCACACAAGGTTACAACGTACGCCATAAGGGGCAAGCTCCAATCCTGCCGTATGGCTCAATGCAGACAAAGCCGCTTTCGATGTACAATAGGCCGACATATTTTGCCTCGGCACTTTTGCTGCATTCGAGCTAATAGTGACAATTACACCACTCTTTTGGCGTTTAAAAGTAGGTGCCGCATGCTTAATCATTAAAAAAGCACCGCCCGCATTGACGTTAAAACAGCGCTTAAAATCATCCAAGCTTGTTTCTTCAATACTTCCCAAATGCAATATTCCCGCACCATTCACCAATACATCTAGTTGTGGAAAATCACTCAGTATCTCCGACACAACATGAGAAACAGCCTCCTCATCGCTAATATCTAAAGTTACACAGTCAAAACTGTAAAAATCACCATCAAACGCTAAATCAAAGCCGATAACTTTGGCACCAAAAGAAGTAAATTGATTCGCTACCTCCAAACCAATCCCGCTTCCAGCCCCCGTTACCCAGACAGTTTTACCTGAAAAATCTAATGGATTAATCATGCCGCTAACGCTCTTTTATTTTGAATAAGGTGCCACCAGCCATTTAGTGTTGCAGCACTGGCCAATTCCTGAAAAGAAACCTCAATTCCCAACGCTTTCCATTTGGTGACCAATGACATAATTTGAATCGAATCAAGGCCATAATCAATCAACTCTTCATCGGCATCAAATTCCTGGATATCTTCATCATCAAGGAAGGCAAAAACTTGCGCTTTTAACTGCTCAAAGCGAAAGCCAGTGTCCACAATATCAGTTGCAATCAACACCTCTTTTGTTGAAATCACTCGACCTGTTCTTCCTCCTGTAAAGGTTAATGCCTGTCTATGCTCATCTTCACTGAAATCGGCCAAGGCATCACCTATCATGAAAGGCTGAATATCACGCATAAAGGCATCTGCAGCAGTAATCATGCAGCCAATATGAGCATAAACACCACCAACCAATAACTGGTCACGTCCCCAACTCTGCATAAGCTCCTGAAGGTTCGAACGATGAAATGCGCTATAACGCCACTTAACTAAAACCGTATCACTTTCGTCTGGAGCCAACTCTTTCACAACCTGTTGTAACTCAGGAAAATCATTTAAGCCACTCCCCCACATATCATTTAATAAAGCACGATCTTCCGGCTTCTGGTCATTGGGCTGCGCGGTATAAACAACGGGAATATCATTGGCTCGGCAATAGGCTTTTATAGCCGCAAGATTTTGTTTCAAGGTGTTGATCAGTTCCGAATCAGCACCGTAAAAGCGCAGAAAGTACGCCTGCATATCATGGATCAAAAACACGGCACGCTTTGGCTCCAATACCCAATTCACTTTTTGATTGGGAAACGTATCAGCGGTTGGCATAGGATAAGAAGATATCGTTGGAATGCTCATATAAAGTCCTTTTATAGTGTTTTATCTAATTGAGAAGTAAATTGTGAGTTATGCTGTAAGCGCTTGCGTATCAACTCGCGTAATGCAACCTTGTTAGGCTTGCCAACAGGAGTAAGGGGAAGAGAATCAATAAATTCAAACCGATCAGGCACTTTGTAGTCAGCCACACCAAGGCCTCTTAGATATTTACGCAAATAGAGACTTTTCATGCCATGACTAACCACTTTAGGAACAATAAAAGCACAGCTCTTTTCTCCCATCATACTGTCAGGCATAGAGACAAGCGCACTGTGCATAATTAACTCATGCTTTAATAAAAGGTTTTCTATTTCTTCTGCCGCAATTTTTTCACCACCGCGATTAATTTGATCTTTATCACGCCCGACTACTGTCAAATACCCTTTATCGTTACGGCATACCAAATCCCCCGAATGATAAAACCCTTCCTCATCAAACACCTTGGCATTATGTTCTGGTGAATTGTAATAACCACGAATGGTGTATGGGCCACGAGTAGCCAACTCGCCTATTTCCCCTGCAGCAACTTCTTCGCCCTCGGCATCAAGTACTTTCACCTCATCAAGCGAACACATGGGACGCCCTTGTGTGGTTACTATTGTCTCAATGTCATCATCCAATCTGGTGTAGTTCACCAAACCTTCCGCCATACCAAGAATCTGTTGCAACTGACAGCCCAATATTTCGGGTACTTGTCGAGCAAGGCTTTCACTCAGTTTTGCACCACCAACCTGCATTAGCTGCAAAGAAGATAAAGACGAATTATTGGACGGTGCCGCTTGTAGCCACAAAGCCAAAGCAGGAGGAACCAAAGCAGTAACAGTCACTTGATGGCGTTCGATTAATTCGAAACACGTACTCGCGTCAGGACTTGGTGACATAACAACGCATCCACCAACATGAAAAACGCCAAAGGCACCAGGAGAACTAAGAGGAAAATTATGAGCACAAGGTAACGCACACAGATACTTTGTAGTGGCCGTAAAGTGACAGATCTCAGTACTACGACGCACACTAAAAAAGTAATCGTTATGGGTTCTTGGGATTAGCTTTGGCGTACCTGTACTGCCACCAGAAAGCTGAAAGAATGCAACCTCATCAGCCTTGCTTGGTATTGCCATTAACAATGTACTTGTCGATGACCCAAGTACATTGTTAAGGGTCTCAGCCCATTCTGATTTACCAACTATCAAAGCGTGTTGTAACTCTTTTGACAATGCACTCAACGTGTTGAAAAAAGCACCATCATGAAACAAAGCGTGTTCATCACTGGCAATAATAATCTTAGGTTCAATTTGTGTGACGTAAGCAGTTAACTCCATTTTGTTATGACTAAACAACGCGTTAACAGGAGCAACACCAAGACGCATAAGCGCAAAAAACACCACATAAAATTCGGCAATATTAGGAAGCTGGACTAATGCAGTATCTCCAGCTCGTAAACCGAGACCCTGAAAATACACAGCTAAACGTTTAGATTGAGAGCACAAATCTTGATAGTTCAACGATCTTTCACCACAAATAACTGCAATATTTTCTTGTGGTGCGTTGTCAATTAAATCCAGTAATGGCCGATCAGTCCAATAACCCTTTTCTCGATATTTCTCGGCAAACGATTCTGGCCAAGGCGTAAAAGCAATACTCATATCACATCTTCCTTTATTCCAAATGCATTCAGCATGGTGCGCATTTTAGCGCTGGTTTCTAACCACTCACTTTCTGGATTTGAATCAGGCACAACCCCAGCTCCAGCGAATAAGGTCACCTTGTTACCTGATACTTCGGCACAACGTATGGCAATAGCCCATTCGCCGTTACCTTCTGCATCACACCAGCCAACTAAGCCACTGAAAAAACCACGCTGATGTGGTTCTAGCGCTGCAATATGTTGCTGCGCGGACACAGTTGGTGTGCCACACATGGCCGGCGTTGGGTGTATTTGTTTAATAAGATCAAACATGGAGGGAGGATTTATTGCTGGAAGTGTTGCTTCAATGTCCGTTGATAAATGCCACATTGTTGGTGTCGCAATTATGCTAGATTCTTTTCGCTCCCCAAGACTTTCTACAACAGGCAACAGCGCCGCTCGAATGGCATCTACAACAAGGCGGTGCTCATATTGATCTTTCGCTGAATTTGCAAGAGTTTTTGCAGCTTGTCGGTCAGCGTCAAGATTGTCTAATCGTTTAGCAGACCCTGCCAACGGGTTTGAAAATATCTTGTTACCCTGCTTTCTAAGAAGTAATTCAGGGCTAGCACCAATTAAAACACTGTTTTTAAGGGGAACACTAAAGTGATAAGCGCTTGGGTTTTGCGCCATAATATTAGACAGCAAGCGTGGAACATCAACTTTTCTATCCAAGGTTAACTTCAGTATTTTAGATAAAACAACTTTTTTCAAAGGACTGTTTTCAAAGGAAGACAGCGCCTGCTCTATTATATCTAAAAACTCCGTATGACTTGGAGCAAAGCTTTGCTCACTTGCGTGATGAATAAAGTCCTTATCGACGAATGATGAGAAAGTACGATCCAGAGGCTTAACTCTTTCATGCCACTCAGGCACCACCAGTTGAGCCGGTTGATTCATGTCAAATGGAATAGCCCCTACCACAATAGGATTACACCTTCCTTGAGCTTGTTCTCTTTGAAAAACAGCCTGAACCTCTTGATGAAAAGTATTACTTAACAGTGGGATAGAAATGCGCTGGCGAATACCATTAGTACGCACAAGGTTGGAATTCGAATTGAATAAAAACACATCAGCTTGCGGCCGCTCAGAAACTAAAGCATTGGTATGTTCAGGGAAGGTAATGTCCATAATATCTCCTGTAATGATAACCATTATCAAAAAGAAATATAAACTTATTGATAATCATTTTCAATTACAAGTACGATAAACTCTTGTAAATTATCTGTAAGCATCGCTACATCATGGAAATATCTATCTATAAGCACAGAGATAAAAAACGGAAAGATGATAATGCGTCTTAAATTCACTTTAAATTCTAATAACCTCTTGATAAATTCCTCTCTATCCGTAAGATTCCAAACGAAAATTATTCTCAAATATAGTGCAGTCTCTCCCCTTTACATAACGGAGCAATATTCATCACTTAATCCTGATGAAAACTATTTATGCAATCAGATCTAATCTCTGATGCGGTTTCAAACCAACGTCGTAGCGAAAAGCGTCGTTGGTCGGTCATCAGCATCCTACTCATCATTCTTGTCTTTTCTTTTGTATTAGACATCGCAACAGGCCCTTCTTTGCTAAACGTGAGAGATGTGGCTAAAGCGCTACTGAATCTTATTGGTTTTCCTGTCGAAGTAGATGCAACAACACAAGTCATTGTATCCAGCTTACGATTACCAATAGCTATTATGGCTGTCGTGGTGGGTGGCGTATTAGGTGTGGGTGGCGCTGAAATGCAAACTCTACTTAATAACTCTATGGCGAGCCCCTACACATTAGGAATGGCGGCTGCAGCGGGGTTTGGTGCTGCTATGATGTTGTATTTCGGCTCTTTAGGCATCAATACAAATATTGCCGTGCCTTTAGGGGCCTTTGTTTGCTGTATGTTAGCTGCTACATTTTTATTTGCGCTAGCCACTATGAGACACATTAGCTCAGGACAACTTATATTGGCTGGGATCGCTTTATTATTCCTTTTTCAATCTCTATTGTCGCTTGTGCAATTTATATCCTCACCGGAGCTAAGCCAACAAATTCTATTCTGGCTTTTCGGCAGCTTATCAAAAGCCTCTTGGAGCAATCTTTCTATTATCGCCAGCGTCACAGTAGTCTGTATGTTCTTTTTAATTCGTGATGCTTGGAAACTAACCGCATTACGATTAGGTGAAGAAAGAGCAAAAAGTCTTGGTGTTAATATCACTCAGCTCAGGTTACGAACTCTGCTGATCGTCGCTGTAATGACGGCAACCGTCACCAGTTTCGTTGGCATTATTGGATTTGTCGGCATTGTGGCACCTAACATTGCTAAGATGTTAGTAGGAGAAGATCAACGTTTTTTCTTACCTCTGTCGTTTATTATCGGAGCTTTTTTACTCTCTAGTGCGTCTGTTTTGTCTAAAGTTATCGTGCCTGGAGCCCTCTTCCCAATAGGTATTGTCACCGCCATCATTGGCGTGCCATTCTTCTTTTGGTTGATCTTAGGTAAAAGGCGCTAATCCATGCTGACAGTAAATAATCTTAACGTCACCCTAGACGACCTCGTTCTAGCCAATGATATGTCGTTTGCCTTAGAACCAGGTAAAGTAAACGTAATTATTGGACCAAATGGCACAGGTAAAAGCACGCTATTAAAAACCTTGTTTGGCGATATTCACGCTAAATCAGGCGCCATTTCTTTTGATAACGAAACACTCCAGCGCAAGCAGCTATCTCGATGGCGCAAGCAGTTTGGTTATATGCCCCAAGATATTCGCCTCGATGTGGAATTAAGTGTTTTAGAAGTTGTGTTACTTGGGCAATTAAATACTTTAGGTTTTCGCTTGGATGACAGCGTTATCGAAGAAGCGCTATCCGCTCTAGATAAGATAGGTCTGTTGCATCTTGCAGACCGCCAAGTAAATAAGCTGAGTGGCGGTCAGTGCCAAATGATTTTATTCGCTCAAGCTTTAATGCGTAAGCCTAAAATCCTCATGTTAGACGAACCTGTCAGCGCATTAGACTTACATTTTCAGCATGTTCTTCTTGATCATCTAGATGCGCAGACCAAAGAGCAAGGCTGGATTACCATCATGGTACTTCACGATCTTAACCTTGCCGCTCAATATGCTGACAATCTGCTCGTTCTTAAAGATGGCAAACTGGTTGCCAACGGTCACCCAAGCGACATTCTCACACCGTCTTTGGTAAAAAATGTCTATAACGTCAATGCTGATATTACCAAAGATGCCTCAGGGATTCCTTTTGTACGCACAATTAGAAACATCCGGGGGGCTTCTACCAGCAAGACTACAGAAGCAAATCATCAGCCTAAGACTAAAAAAATAACAAGTATCGCTGAGGGTATTATCTGATCGCTCTAGGCTCGGAAATCGATTGTTTCACGTTATTATTTTATTAAGGCTTACAATCACACCATCATGTTTTCAAAACACCTAATAAAAGATTGGCAATTACTCTCTCCTGCCGGCCGAGTATTGGTCATTAATGGTTTCACATTCAATCTTGGCTTTTACATGCTACTACCCTACTTAGCTGATCACTTACAGCATAATTTGGGCATCAGTGGTTGGTATGTTGGTGTGATCATCGGGCTTAGAGTATTAAGCCAGCAAGGCATGTTTCTAGTTGGTGGTACCTTAGGGGATAGACTAGGCTACAAGCGCCTCATTCTATTGGGTTGTGCCGTTCGCATTATTGGTTTTACCTTACTCGGTGTTGGTCAGACTATTCCCACCCTAATTTTAGGAGCATTTTGCTCTGGCTTTGCTGGCGCACTTTTCACGCCGAGCAGCCAAGCTTATTTAGCCTCGGAATACCCAGAGCAAAAAGCCAGAGATAAAGTCTTCGCACTGCAAAACCTTACGTCCGGAGCAGGAATGTTACTAGGACCATTGGTAGGCTTATCTCTACTCTACTTCGATTTCGCTTTAGTTGGTGTCATTTCAGCGGGGTTATTTTCCTTACTATTTGTTATTCAATGGTGTTTCCTACCTGAACTAGAATCACAAAAAAATACAGTACACGCCCATTCGCACTTTTGGAAACAATGGAGCCAAATGCTTAGGCATAAATCATTTATGCAATTTGTGTTGTGTGCCTCAGTCTATCAATTATTATTCCACCAGCTTTATATTGCTGTTCCCCATGAAATTCGCGCCGTCACTCAAGACGTTAGTATCATTACTTGGGTTTTCGCAACCTCTTCTATTATGGGTGTATTAATGCAAATGCCTGTAAGTCGGTTCGTGGAATCTCGCTTGGGAACAGCGCGTGGCGTTGGGTTAGGTATGGCTATTATGGGCTCCAGCTACTTATGGCTCAATATTAGTCTACCGTGGCTACCAGCCTTGCCATTCGTTATTTGTGCGGTCTTTTTTAGCCTTGGCTCTATGTTAGTGTTCCCGCTGTTAGGCTCTTATGTGCCTAAATTTTGTTCACCTAAAGAGCTAGGTAGCCATTACGGTTTGTATTCTTGTGTAGGTGGTATTTACGCGTTTATCGGCAACATCAGCACCGGTTGGCTGTTATCTTCAACAAACATAGATCATGCTTGGGTTTGGTCAGGACTAGCGAGCTTCGGAATTTTGTCTGGCGCACTGCTCTTCTTACAAGTAAACCAACATGCTAAGCGTCAAAATATCGGCTTAATGCAATAAAACATCATGCCATGCAGTTATACATTCATATATATGTAAATATTCACTTAATAACTTAATACTAAGATAACTTTATGTTAATTTAAGTAAAAATTTAGCGCGCTTTAATCACGTGCTTCAAATGGACTATATTTTTTGCAGGAGCAAACAAATGATTAAAAGTCATAGTAATTGCTATGGTTCAAAAGAACCTATTTATCAACAATCATTTGCATTCCCCCTCTCTACCGCCCAACGCGGACAATGGATCGCCCAAAAATTAGCCCCTAAAAATACTGCCTTCAATATTGCCGAATATGTGGAAATTAAAGGGAGCATTGATACTATTCACTTCACATCCGCTATAAAGCAGCTCATCAGCGAAGCTGATTGCATTCGCAGCCAAATAATCGAAGAAAATGACTCAACCATCCAAATAATTCAACAAACAGATGAAGGTTATTTTTCTTTACTGGACGTGAGCGATACTGACAATCCTCATCAAGCCGCAATAAAGTTGATGACAGATGATATGATGCAACCACTTACAAAGCCTGGCGATATGTTATGGCGCAGCGATCTTATTAAAATAGCGAATAAACATTACTACTGGTACCACCGCTGCCATCATGTCGCTTTAGACGGTTTTGGAGGCAATTTACTTACCCTCAGACTCGCTCAAATATACAACGCACTAGTCAAGGGTCAGGATACAGGAGCCAATCCTTTTGGGTCACTGGCGTCACTAGTTGAAAGTGAAAATGAATATAAATCCTCTAAACGTTATAAGAAAGATCGTCAGTACTGGCTAGAAAATCTAATCAACTTGCCCGATACTGCATCACTTTCACAAAGGGTAGATCCATCACAAAAGAGCAAGTCATTACGACAATCGCTAACACTATCACAAACACTAAAAGACAAGTTAACAGCTGTCGGACAACTGGTTAATGCTAGCCTGCCACAAACTCTTATTGCTTTAGTTGCCGCGTATTTTTACCGTATGACAGGTGCAAACGATTTAGTTTTCGCGATGCCAGTTACAGCAAGGTCCCAGCGATCCCAACGCAATACTCCAGGCATGATGGCTAACGCTGTACCTATTCGACTAAGCTTATCAACAGAAATAACACTAGAAGAGTTAATTTCCCAAGTATCTAAAGTTGTACTAAAAGCGCTTCGCCACCAACAATATCGTTATGAAGATTTAAAACGAGACCTAGGGCTAATGTCTGCAGGGCAGCAAATAGCTTCGCTAGGCGTCAACATTGAACCCTTTAACTACGACTTAACCTTTGGTAGTTGTTCGACATCGTTGCACAACTTAAGTAACGCGCTAATCGACGACCTCACTGTCTTTATCTTTGACCGCAATGACAATAACGGTTTAAAAGTCGAATTCGATGCCAACCCAACACGCTATACAACAGGCGAGTTAAAAAACCATTTAGCACAATTTGAGCGCCTAGTAGACGGCATGATACTTTCGCCAAGCACCCCTATCAGCAAAGCGACGCTATTAAGCGAAAGTGAACGCAATAAAATTTTGCATGCTTGGAACGATACAGCTAGTCCGATTCCTCAAGAGTCCGTTGTGGATGCCTTTCAAAAGCAAGCCTTTAGTACGCCCTTTGCTCTTGCCGTTTCTTCTTCAGTGCAAAACTCTTTAAGCTATGCAGAACTAGACGGACTGTCTAATGCTTGGGCAAACAAGCTGATAAAAGAGCAAGTTTGCCCAGGAGACTTAGTAGCAATCGCACTAACACGAAATACAGATATGTTAGTTGCTTTGCTCGGCACATTAAAAGCGGGAGCGGCTTATCTACCACTGGACCCAGATTTTCCAGAAGAGCGTCTTCGCAGTATAGTTGAAGACGCTAAGCCAAAATTAATACTCAGCTGTCATGACGCCATTAGCCAGCTTCCCAAAGTTAAGACGCCAATAATGCTCATTGATGAGCCACATTCCGATATTTCCTTAGACAGCAACGCGACTCCCCCTACTGGAATCACAATCCAAGGAAATAGCCCTGCCTATGTTATCTATACATCTGGTTCTACGGGTCGACCAAAAGGAGTAGAAATCCCACATGGCGCCTTGATGAATTTCTTATACGCTATGCAAAAAGAACTCAATCTTACAAGCCAAGATAAGTTCTTAGCTGTTACCACCATTTCATTCGATATTTCTATTCTTGAATTGTTCTTACCAATGACAGTTGGAGCATCCGTAGTGATTGCTGATAGGAAAACCGTTCGAGACCCACAAGCTTTAACAGAGCTCGCTGTCAAAGAAGGCGTAACCTTGCTCCAAGCTACACCGTCTCTTTGGCAGGCATTATTACCAACATACAGCAATGAATTACACGGCATTAAACCTTTAGTTGGAGGCGAAGCGCTACCAGGTCAACTCGCTCAAACAATGGCAAAACTTGGCCACCCTGTAGTCAACCTATACGGACCAACAGAAACAACGATTTGGTCAAGCATTATGCCCCTTACAAAACAAACAGACCTTCGTCACCCTCCAATTGGCAGACCGCTTCTAAATACTCAAATGTATGTTTTAGACCACGCAATGGAGCCTGTTCCAGTAGGTGTAACAGGCGACCTATACATTGCTGGTGATGGTTTAGCCCTAGGCTATTACCAACGACCAGACTTAACAAACGAACGCTTTATCTCAAATCCATACGGCAAAGAGGACAGCCGCCTATACATTACAGGAGACAAAGCTCGTTGGCGCCAAGATGGATTGTTGGAGTACCAAGGCCGCGACGACCATCAAATTAAAATCCGCGGCTTCCGTATTGAAATTGGTGACATAGAATCCGCTTTGCTGGCATGCCGTGAGGTTATTCAAGCCATAGTTGTTGCTCAAACCTCCCCCAATGGAGACAAGCAGCTGGCGGCCTACGTTATACCTGTAGACACCAATCTTGATACTAGCGAACTTCGTCGCCAGCTCATTAATGTACTGCCTGACTATATGGTTCCTGCACACTTCATATTGCTGCACAAAATGCCATTAACGCCGAATGGAAAGGTAGACCGTAAAGCCTTGCCATTGCCGTCTTGGCAAGCGTCTAATAGCTATGAGCCACCAAGAAATCAATTAGAAGAAATGCTCACGACCCTTTGGGCAGAGACACTAGGGCTGACTCTTGTCGGCATCCGCGATAGCTTTTTTGAAATTGGCGGTGATTCCATATCCGCAACAAGGATTTTGAATCACATCCAGAAGAATTTATTAGTTGAGGTGCCATTAGGTGTTTTGTTTAAAGCTTCCACTATTGCTGATCTTTCTGACTATTTAAGTAGTAGCGAAGACTGGGATCCGATGATTAGCACACTTCCGATCAAATCAAGTGGAACGGATTCTCCGTTGTTTTGTGTTCACCCTGCCCTAGGCCTTTCTTGGGGCTACTCGGGACTGCTGCGTCATCTGCCCAAATCAACTCCCGTATATGGTTTGCAAGCAACAGGGTTGCGTCATGCGGCACGTTTGCCAGAATCCATAGAAGAAATGGCTGAAGAGTATTTATTACAAATTAAGCGCATTCAACCTCAAGGACCATACAACCTTCTAGGCTGGTCTTTTGGTGGCTTAGTTGCCCATGCAATTGCGGAAAAACTGCAAGCACAAAGTGAAACAGTGTCTTTTTTATGCATGCTAGACAGCTATCCTTACAAAATTGGTTATCAACAACCACAAAATGAAGCGGACATCGTTAGAGCGGCCCTACTCTTCCTTGGTTATGATCTCAGTACATTGGAAAAATTGCCGATTAACAAAGAAGAATTAGCGTCGTTGTTATGGCGAGATTATGACGATTCTTCCATGTCAGTGGTTCAAGACATTCAAAAAAGCCAAGCCGATATTATGGAAAGAGTTCAAATAATTATTGAAAACAACTTAGCACTCGCTGGTCGCTTCAAACCAGGAAAAGTTAATGCCGACTTGCTGTTTTTTGTGGCCGAAGAAAGTGCAAATGGTTCCATGGGCAATATTCTAGAGCATCAATCAAATGCATGGATATCAAGAGTGACAGGAAATATAGAAGTTCATAAAGTCCCTTGCCGACATCAAGACATGCTGGATTCTGAGCCCCTCAGTATCATTGGTCCAATCATCCATGAACACGTATTAAACGCTAAAGCCAAGTAGCTACTAAATGAATAGCCGTCAGCATAATGCTGACGGCTATTCATAGCTCCTATCACCCAATCAATAACGTAATTGCTCTAACCCACAAAACGGATCTATCATCTATCGCTGTCGTTTCACAAAACGTTAAACGCCCAACGATTCCATCAACTACGGCTTTTTGCACTTCCAATAAAGGACTGTACGCGTTGATGTAAGTTGGCAGCCAGTCATAGTTTTTCGTACCCAATGCCATTCTGGCTTCAAACACTGTGACTTCAAAGCCTTCATATTCCAGCATATTAGGTACCTGGAGTGGTATAGCTTCAGGAATCAAAAATGTTTTTGATTCCTGTCGATATCACTAAATCACAAACTAGCACCCTTAATCGCTTAACGAATGATAAGGAAGTTAATACACAAAGTCACAGGTAAAAAAAAGCCCCGCATCCGCGAGGCTATTTAGCATTCATTATAACCAGTAATTAAACAGAGGCGTTTTTCACTGAGAACATACCGTAAGCTGCTACAATTAAGAAACAAACAGCAGGCACGACATAGGATGTGATAGCCCCGTATTCATCGATAGTTGCACCTTGTATTAATGGCATCACGGCACCACCCAAAATAGCCATGACCAAACCCGCAGAACCGAATTTCGTATCGCTACCAAGACCGTCCAATGCGATGCTGTAAATGGTTGGAAACATCAAAGATAAACAAGCTGAAATAGACACAATTGCCCAAACACCAGTTACACCTGGCACCATGACAGCATAAAGACACAACACACTGCCCAACAAAGCCAAAATACTCAACAATACAGCGGGACGGAAAAAGCCCATCAACCAAGTCATCACAAAGCGCGATACCAAGAAAATAATCAAACTGTACTGCAAGTAATCAGACGCACTGGCTTCGGTACCGCCAAGTGTTTCTTGCACATATTGAATGGTAAAGGTCCAAGTACAGGTTTGCGCTGCCACGTTGAAGAACTGTGCAACCACGCCCCAACGGTATTGTTTTCTAGTGAGCAAGCGTCCAAGTGTCGCTACAAAATCAATCTTCTGCACTTCATCAACATTGATCTTATTAGCCGATTTAGGCACACGCATAAAATAGATAAGCGCCCAGATGATCATCAACACAAACGCCATGCCGACATAAGGTGTCATCACACTGTTTAACTCATCAGCGCGAATACTAAGCAAGGCTTCTGGCGCCATAGTCGCTCTTTCTTCTGCCGTGGCCGTGTTTAGATTCGGTAGAATCAATGTCGCTGCCAAAAACACACCGATGTTAGTACCTACAGGGTTAAACGCCTGAGCCAAGTTCAAACGACGTGCAGCACTGCCTTCTGGCCCCATGGTCATCACAAATGGGTTCGCCGAGGTTTCTAAAATAGATAAGCCTGCGGCCAAAATAAACAAAGCAGCTAAAAAGAAACCATAGGTCATCGAAACACTGGCAGGATAAAACGCCAAAGCACCTAAAATCGCCAAGCCTAATCCTGTCAACACGCCCGCTTTATAAGAGTAACGGGCATTGATAAACGCAGCAGGAATCGCCAAGCAGAAATACGCGCCATAATAAGCGAACTGTACTAAAGCCGATTCAAAGGTGCTCATGGTAAAAATTTTGCTAAACACTTTTACCAAAGGATCTGTCATGTTGGCGGCAACGCCCCATGCAGCAAAACAGGTAATCAATAAGATAAATGCGATTTTCATGTTCGGATAAACGAACGGAGCAGATAAGGATTTTTCTGGAGCTGTATTTTGATTTTTCATAAAGCAAACAACATCTATTATTTTATAGTTGGATGGCAGGATATACTGCAATTTGCCCCCAAAAGAGACAGACTAAAAGCACTTCACCACCATCAGACATTGATATAGGCCAACCGTAGTTAGGACAGTATTTTGGTAGATTTAAAACCACCAAAAGCGCCCTTTCTACGACCAACATCAAACACAAGGTGCGAAATCCTACCACCAACTTTCTATAAAAATGCGCTTGCAGAACAAAACTTAGCGCTCTGTAAACGAATTGATATTTTCTTACCCATTTCATTAACATAAATGAAATATTGATGACTGGCGGTTCATTTTATCAGTCAAAACAAGATACTAAACATAGCCTATTCACTTACTGGTATTCTTTCTGAGCAACCTTAATGCATTCGCAGTAACCAAGGCCGTTGCGCCAGAATCCGCCAACACGGCAAGCCAAAGCCCAGTTAAACCCAACAAGGTTGTCACCAAAAACACCGCCTTTAATCCTAAGGCAATGGTGATATTTTGACGAATATTGACATTGGTCGCACGGGATAAGCGAATCATCTCAGCCAAGCCTTGCAAACGGTTATGCGTCAGTGCTGCGTCCGCCGTTTCTAACGCCACGTCTGTGCCACTCCCCATCGCAATGCCTATGGTAGATGCCTTCATCGCTGGTGCGTCATTAATACCATCACCCACCATGGCGGTGGCTTGTTGTTGATTCAATTCAGTCACCGCGGTGACTTTATCTTCCGGCAACAAACTCGCGCGGTAATCTATGTTCAGCTCCGCGGCAATCGCCGCTGCGGCACGGGCATTATCACCGGTTAGCATTACACCATTAATACCCAGATCAGCTAAGTCTTTAAGCGCGGCTTTAGCGTCATCGCGTAATCTATCCCGCAACGCGATCAAACCGAAAAGCTCGCCATCTTCAAGTACAACAACGACCGTTTTACCTTCTTCTTCAAGGCCAATAACTTGCTGTTGAATAGCATCCTCTAATGCTCGTTCTAACTTACTTGGGGCGCTTATACTTATTTTCTTACCCGCTAAATCCCCTTCTACACCAACGCCTGCCAAGGTTTTACGATTATCTGCATGAGCTAGAGTGACGCCCTGCTGCTCGGTGTAATCCACAATGGCCTTCGCCAACGGATGATGAGACCCCATTTCAACGGCCGCTGCTGCAGCCAATACATGGTGCTCAGTAGCCTGATTAAACGTCACCACATCCGTCACGCTTGGCTTACCTTCTGTGAGGGTGCCTGTTTTATCAAAGGCGATGGTTTTGATTCGACCCAGTTGCTCTAACGCCAACCCCCCCTTAATCAAAGCTCCTCGACGAGTTGCCGCGGCCAATCCAGAAGTGATCGCGGCTGGCGTAGAAATGACCAAGGCACAAGGACAGCCAATCAACAGCAAAGCCAAACCACGATATATCCACGTATCCCAAGGCTGAGCAAAGGCCAAGGGTGGAATCAAGATCACCAAAACAGAAATCAGCATAATCACTGGCGTGTAAATGCGACTGAATTTATCTAAGAAACGCTCAAGCGGTGCTCGGCGCTCTTCCGCTTCTTCAATAAGATGCAAAATTCGATCAATGGCGTTATTCCCCGGTTTCGATACTACTTTGAGTCGTACAACCCTATCGGCCAACAAGCTACCAGCGGGAACTTTTTCATCACGCAATCGTTCAACAGGAACCGATTCTCCAGTCAACGCGCTTTCATCGAAACTTGCCATCTCGGACAAAAGCTCAGCATCCGCAGGCAAGCGTTCACCCGGCGACACTTCAATTTCATCCCCTGGACGTAAATCCGCTATAGCGATTTTTTGACGCTCACCATTTTTGATAATCAAGGCTTCTTCTGGCAGCAAGGCCATCAAGGCGCTGACGCCCTTGCGCGCGCGATTCGCCGCAAAAGATTCCAAGCACTCGCCAATCATAAACAGCAACAACACCATGGCCGCTTCTGCGGTGGCACCGATAAATAACGCGCCAACGGCTGCCACACTCATTAAGGTCTCAATGGCAAACGGCGAACCGCTGCGCATCATGCGCCATGATTTTTTCACGATGGGCACTAAACCAACCAGGGTGGTAACAATAAACGCCGTCTCACCCAATACAGGATTAAATTGCGTTACCCCCCAGCTGAATAGCATCAGTACAGCCAACCCGACAATCGGGCCGTATTCTCGCAAGTTTTCAAAAGACAACAATGATGAGGAAGCTTCTGGAACCGCCGTTAAAGGCTGTAAATCAAAACCAATGCCTTTTACGGCTTCTTGGATTTTTTCAGACACATCAGCATCCGCCGAAACACGTAATTTTTCGGTAGAAAAAACCACATTGGCGCTCACCACGCCATCCACAGAAGATACAGCCTTTTCAATGGAACGCGCACAACTGGCACAATCCATTCCGCTGACTCGCCAAGTATAATTTTTTCCGGTTAATTGGGCTTCAGAGGTATCGTCAGCTTCCGCGGAAGCACAGCAACTGGCGTCGCCTTCGTCATCCGAAGAACTGCACTGACTTTCTTTTTTTCCACTATCTTCGCTTGCGCAGCAAGAGGAAACCTCACTTTGCGTGGAACAGCAAGAGCTACTTGTTTCTTGATGTACGTGTGATGAATGATGTTTTGATTGGTGACACTGGCATGAAGAATGAGATTGGCAATTTTCTTTATGTTGACCTGATAAATGATGCATACATCTCTCCTGTTATGAGTCTATAACAAGAGTGTAGACCTTGGAGTACAGTCCAAGGTCAAGCAGCAGTTTGATATTTAATTTAAAAAGTGTGTTTACGCTTTCACCGAAACACCTTCTATTTCTAATACCGTTTTCGCGTCAGTGCGTTCCATGATTTTCACCAAGGCCGATTGTATCACTTCGTCTTCACGCACATCACTTTGGCCCGCAAAACGCTGATCTTGTGGCTCTGCGCCTTCTTCAGCCGTAAAAGTCACAACCACTTCTGTGGCGATTTCTTCTGTTTCGCCGAAGTACGCAATGGAAAGTTGCGGATAACCTTTGAAACCCATTTTTACTTTCTTCGCGATACGCTTTTTAGATTTGTCTATGTTCATGTTGCCTGCCTAGAGGGAAAGGTATTGAGTATCAATAAAAACTATTGCTGGATTAAACCACAAAGCAGACTAATCAAGGTAAGTTAAACATAAAATAACCCCACCCTAGGGACCCTTTTGCCAAGAAGATGGGAACAAAAAGCTCTAAACTCCTCCCCCTGCCAAGGGGGAGGTTGGGAGGGGGTAATCACTTAATTAAACTAAGCGCCGCTCTAAATTCATCCGCTCGACAATCTCCAATCAATTCAAACAAGCACATTTCCAGACTAGTCACTTCCGCGCCTTTGCGAGCTAACTTGGCGAGCGCCATGCCTTTGTTCTCTATCGTTCGAGATGATACACAATCGCTAACCAATTCCACGTCATAACCTAAATCCAACAAGCCTAGCGCACTTTGATACACACAAATATGCGCTTCGATGCCGGTAATCAGCCACGAGTTCATCTTGGCCTTTTTAACCGCCTCGACAAAAGCTGGTTCGCCACAGGCACTAAAGGAATACTTAGCAATAGGTTCAACCCTATCCAAAACTTCGCGTAGTTCTGGCACAGTTGCGCCCAATTTCTCTGGGTTTTGCTCCAACCACAGAATCGGCATTCCCAATAACTTGGCGGCTTTTACTAGCGTGACCAAATTGGCAATAAAGGCCTCGCTGTCATGAACAATAGTCGCGAGCTTTCCTTGAACGTCTATTACTACCAAACCGGTTTTGTCTTTTCTTAACATGCAGCTTTCCTTTTTTGTTTTTGTACGAGAGCTTTATACCAATTTAATACCAAGGGACGTCAGTAAACTTACCGCTTCATATCGACAAAAGATGGCGTTTTTAATGGTGTTTTTCTTCACATCAATATCGTAGTTTGTCGCGCCGTTAAAATCTGCACCGGTCAGATCCGTGTTCACAAACAAACTGTTGGTTAAATCGGTGCCAGTAAAACGCGCACGGGAAATCCTTGCTTCTCGAAAATCCACGTCATGCGCTCGGCAATCTTCAAACACGACACCTGATAATTTCAAGCCGTAAAACGACGAGGCATTCACTAGACATTCTTTAAAAAATAACGGCGCACCGAGCTCCAAGCCACGCCAATAGGCTTTGGTCCAATCCACGCCCAGCACTCTAGATTCATAAAACTGTACATCTGAGAACTTGCTGTTTCTCACATTCACTGCCGTTAATTTGCACTTACGGAACTGACAATCTTTGAAAGTACAAGCATCAAAGAAGGCTTCACTGAAATCACAAGATTCAAATACGCAAGACTCAAATACCTTACGACTCACTTTGCCCTGCTCCATCGACAAATCCATAAAGGTCTTGCCATAAAAAGCCTCATCGTCCGGCAATACATGTTCCATTACACTCTCCCGTTACTAGAAAAACTAAAGTAACAAGAGATGTCTACGCGCTCAATCTAATAAGGCTATTTAGCTTAAAAAACCGTTCGCAAATCTTTTATTGCACATATGTGCAAAATGTCATCGCTTTGTCATAGAGGAAGATTATTGTTTAGAAAATTACATGTTTTTCTAAGGAATAACCTATGACCATCTTGCTCACCGCAGCAGAGCAAAAAAAGCCAAATATTTGGCGACGCGCAAGGCATTCATTTGCTGTTGCCCGACACGAGCCTGCCAATTTGATTGGTCTTGTTCTGGCTATTTTCTTTGCTTATTTGATTCTTGCACCTGTGCTCTCCATTCTCGTGGATTCCTTTATCGTGCAATCCGGAGACGAAGCCAGAACCCACCAAGACGAAGGCAGTTTCACTCTTTACTATATTGTTCGCACTCTGTACTCACGCATTTCTGAAATCCTTTTATGGCAACCTCTCTACAACACCTTAGACATTGCGGCCAGTACGGTGGTGTTTTCCATGAGTATTGGCGTAGCGCTGGCGTGGTTAGTGAATCGCACCAACATGGCAGGACGCGCTTGGTTCGCCACAGCACTGATTGTGCCTTTTATGTTGCCGACTTGGACCTTCGCTCTCGCTTGGACGACGATTTTTAAAAACCGTACTGTTGGCGGACAACCTGGCTGGCTAGAATCTTTAGGAATCACCACTTCAAACAGCGTGGCTTACGGCTATTTTCCCATCGTTTTTATCTTGGTTTTGCATTACACGCCCTTGGTCATTTTGATTGTCGGCAATGCGTTACGTCGCCTTGATTCGCAAATGGAAGACAGCGCTCGGGTACTTGGTGCGCCATCACGAACCATTGCTTTTTCTATTGTTCTGCCGTTAATTCGCCCTGCCTTAATGTCTGCCGCTTTATTGATTTTTGCCGATTGTATTGGCGAGTTCGCCGTGCCTTATATTTTAGGTTTACCAGTGCGCTATGACACCTTGGCAACTGGTTTGTATCGAGCGCTAGACACCCGTCAAAACGGCGTGGCTGCGGTCATTGCTGGCGTGATTATGATCATCGGTGTGATTACCTTACTGATTGATGTGCGCATGATGAAAGAGGCTCGCCGCTTCGTCACTGTTGGTGGTAAAGGCAATATGGACAGACTGCGCAAACTAGGCCGTATGCGCTTGCCAGCATCTGGCTTTGCGGGGGCCTTTGTATTGATCGGAGTAGTTCTGCCGTTGCTGACCTTATTCTTATCCACCATCATGATTTTGCCCGGCCGTTTTACACTGGAGAACTTCACCTTTGACTATTGGATTGGCAGTAATTTAGACACGGTTGCCCTACGCAATGGCATCTTGCTAACACCAGAATTTTGGCAGGCCGCGTGGAACACTATTGTCATTGTTGGCTCGTCTTCAATGATTTCTGGTGTGCTAGGTTTGCTGGTCGGTTACGCAGTATTACGCTGTTCATTCAAAGGCGTTGGCTCATTTTTACGCCAAATTACCTTCTTGCCCTATTTGGTTCCCGGCATTGCCTTTGCGGCGGCGTTTTTATCTTTGTTCGCTGTTTCGCGCGGCCCGATTCCAGCGCTGTACGGCACGCCAGCCATATTAATTATTGCTCTAGTGGCTTCCAAAATGCCCTTTGCCAGTCGATCAGGTATCGCTGCCATGACACAGCTGGGCAAGGAACCGGAAGAAGCGGCACGTATTGCTGGTGCCAACTGGTTTAGCCGCATGACTAAAATCATTATCCCAATACAAGCAGGGCCATTGGCAACGGGAATTCTGTTGCCTTTCATTTCCGGTATTAAGGGCGTCAGCCTATTCATTATCTTGGCGATTCCATCCACGGATGTTCTCACCACCTATTCACTGCGTTTACTCGATTACAACTACGACCAAGCCGCCAATGCGGTGGTCTTGATGATTGCACTTATCGCTTGGCTTGGCACCGTCTTGATCCAAAAGATCTCTGGTACTGGTTTGGCTCAAGGTCTGGAGAATTAATATGCCTACAATCTCATTAACCAATCTAACGAAATGCTACGACGGCAATACTGAACCTTCCGTTGACCAAGTATCACTGACAGTGGAAGACGGCGAATTCATGTGTTTGCTCGGCCCGTCGGGCTGTGGCAAAACGACGATTTTACGCATGATTGCCGGTATCGAACATTCCACCAGCGGCGAAATTGCCGTAGACGATTTGGTGGTCGATTCAGTTCACCAATCCTGTTTTATTCCACCGGAACAGCGCCGTATTGGTTTTGTATTTCAAAACTATGCCCTTTGGCCTCACATGACAGTAGAACGCAATGTGGACTTTGGTTTGCGCTTACAAAAAGTACCAGCCCAAGAGCGCAAAGAGCGCTGTTTGGATGTGATGAGCAAGCTACGCATTTTGGAATACGCAGACCGTTATCCGTCTCAATTGTCTGGCGGCCAGCAACAGCGTGTTGCCTTGGCACGTATGCTGGCGGTGAATCCAGGTGTGCTGCTCCTAGACGAGCCATTATCGAATCTAGATGCGACTCTGCGACTAGAAATGCGCGCCGAGCTACGTCGCTTACACCAAACTTTTGGTACCACGATTATTTTTGTTAGTCACGACCAATGGGAAGCCATGACGCTGGCCAACACCATTGCGGTGATGAATAAGGGACAACTACAGCAAATCGGCACACCCGATGAAATTTACGCCGAGCCAATTAATCGCTTTGTGGCGGAGTTCATTGGCAACCCAAAAATCAATATGATCAAGCTCACAGAATCATCGAGCGACCAAGTCGATATTGCCAACCATATCCTAGCAAGGTTAGAGGAAAGCAAACACGCTGAAGCCTGCGCAATTCGTCCTGAAGAAATTGTGCTATCCGATAAAGCCAATGCCAACACCTTGCCAATGACAATAGAAAACATCATGCCAACGGGTGGCAGTTGGGTGATTGAACTGAGTTTTGGTGATGACCGATTGTTTCACTCTACGCAATCACGTCCGGTATGGCGTGAAGGTGAGCAAGTTAATGCGTATTTACCTACCCAATCATTGCACTTTTTTGACCAAACAGGCCATCGTCTTGTACTGCCAGAAAGTCACATCGACTACACCAATGTGTTTACAAATATGACTCGTTCAAGCCAAGCACCAAATGCTCAACCTTTCGTTAATCAAGCATAGAAGACTCAAACTTAAACTCGAATCTAAGGACAATGTTATGACTTTCACCATGAAAAAAAGCCTTATTGCATTAACCGTTAGCCTAGCCTCACTTGGGTCTGTTTCTGCATCAGCAGCAGACTCGTTTGATCTTCAAGCATTAATCGCAGCCGCAAAACAAGAAGCACCGCTAACTGTGTATGATTCCACAGGGAAAATTGTTAAACAGGCGGAATCCTTCAGCAAAAAATACGGCATCCAAGCAACGGGGATTAAAGCGAAAGCCTCACAAATTCTCGAAATTGTCAGCCGTGAAGCGAAAGCCGGCAATGTGAAAGCCGACGTTGCCATTCTGGCCGATGCCCCTGCAGGTATAGAGCAGCTTTTATCAAAAGGTTATGTCACCAGCTGGGTTCCAAGCGATCTAGCTGAACACATTCCAGCAACCTACCAAAAGCCGCTTACTGTGGTTTTAGCTCCAAACATTTGGGCTTATAACACAGGCCTTTATGACTCCTGCCCAATCACCAATATTTGGCAACTGACCCAACCAGAGTGGCAAGGCAAAGTCGCCATGCAGGATCCGCTTGGCAAACCGTCTTACACGGATTGGTTTAATCAGCTAGCCACACACCACGACAAAGCCATGGCCGATGCCTATCAAACCGAATTCGGCAAACCATTAAAAACCAACGAAAGCAGCGCGACGGCAGCGTTCGTAAAAGCCCTCGCAGAAAACCGCCCATTGGTCACCAGTTCAGACACTGAAGCCGCCAACGCCGTTGGCGCACCAGATGTGAAGGATAGCTTTGTTGGCATGGTCAGCGCGGCTAAGTTCAGAAACAATAAAAATGGCATGAAGCTTGGCCTTTGTGCCGACATGGTGCCATTTAGTGGCTGGAGCTACCCAGGCTTAGGCTTTATCACCACAGGTACTAAGAGCCCTAACGCTGCGA
The DNA here is from genome assembly GCF_003337275.1 of Marinomonas foliarum. Classification (GTDB taxonomy): domain Bacteria; phylum Pseudomonadota; class Gammaproteobacteria; order Pseudomonadales; family Marinomonadaceae; genus Marinomonas; species Marinomonas foliarum. The sequence continues at coordinate 55,328 of NZ_QPJQ01000021.1, forward strand.
AACTTTTTATTCGTTACATGATGACAGCTGAAGGCATAGCGCCACAGGGTGTTGACGGTAAAATGTCCACCAATCAGACCGTTAAACTGCCTGCTAACGAGCCTTCAGGCATTGATAAAGTGCGCGATCAAATCATGGGGTATGACGCATCCACAGCAAAATCGGATTGGGAAAGCCGTCAAGATTGGCAAGATCTGTGGAGCCTAAGCTTCAAGAATTAAACCGTAAAAGGCTTTAGCGATTATTACTAAGAATGAAATCAGTTGGGACGAATTTATCCCAACTGATTTATATATAACAAATAGAAAAGGATCCCTCCTTGACCCTCCACGACATCAAAGAAAGTGAATTAGAAAAACGTGAGACCGCTCTGCATGACATTACTCTTAGCGCAGGAGCATTAGCACTGGAACGCTATCACGCCAGAAAACCGGGCGACTTTACCATGAAAGGCCAGCAAGACTTTTTAACAGAAGCCGATGCGCTAGTAGAAGAACACATTCGTCAGGCTATTCATCGGCTTTTTCCTAACGATGGATTGCTTGGGGAAGAAACAGGAGGCTCAGTCACCAACCCATCCCTTTGGGTGGTTGACCCCATTGATGGCACGGCCAACTTCGCCCGTGGCATCGATCATTTTTGTATTTCCATTGCTTTTGTTCATAACGGCGAAACACTACTTGGTGCGATCTACAACCCTACGACAAACGAAATGTATGTAGCGCGCAAAGACCACTACGTCAGCAAAAATGGTCAGGCGCTGCGAGTTTCCACTATAACAGATACCCATAGCTCCTCCTTTGAATTAGGATGGTCTACACGGGTTCCCCAAGAAATCTACTTAGCAATCGTTTCTTCATTATTGGCAAGTGGCACCAATATTCGTCGTGGCGCATCTGGCGCGTTAGCATTGGCTTGGGTAGCAGAAGGTAGAACTGACGGCTACGCTGAATCACATATGAATGCATGGGATTGCTTAGCAGGTTTACTCATGGTGCGTGAAGCTGGCGGTCGAACAGGCGTTTACCCTCAGACTCACCAGGAGATAGCCCATGGCGGAGCCATTCTAGCCGTCGCTCCTGGTGTCGCGGAACAGTTTTCCAATGACACCATGATATCTTTGTCCACTAAGACACATAACCGAAAAGAAAATCAGTTTGGACTGACTGCCTAATCTGTTGATCCCATACAATGAAAGAGACAATTATGACCACCGAAAAAGTAAAAAAGCGCTACCCTCGTCCACCAATAAGCCTAATTGAGAGCAATATTCCGGGCTGGGGAGTGGATATCTACATTGGCGGCTCGACTGGTGTGGCAGACGCAGAACTACTTGAAAAACATAATATTAAAGTGGTGCTTAACTGCGCGATAAATCTAGATATTGACCTTGTAAACTCACAAGGGCCTAACCCACCGGAGCACCTGCTAAAGCATGGTTGGGCGCCTGTGCGTTATTACAAAATTGGCATGATCGATGGCCCTGGAAACCCTGAATCCATGATATTGGCAGGTTATCACTTAATGCGTTCAGCTCTAGATCAGGTACTGCCTGAAAAAGCCTCCTATAAAGTTCGTGAAAAAGGCAATATTTTGGTGAATTGTCGTGGTGGACGAAGTCGTTCCGTCACTATAGTTGCCCTATTTTTGCATTTAGAATATCCAGATCGCTACCCGACACTGGATTCTGCCATTGCACATATTCGGGAAAAACGAGAGCTTCACCCAGATGAATGGTATGAAACCCCAAAACCCGCCTTAATTCACCTAGCAGAACGTGCCGCCAGCATGGAAAAGGTACTGCGCGACGCGAGCTTTGGTCAGGATATGAGAAAAGCATGAAAAACCAGCAACCGAAAAATATCGCCAGCGCCGCAGAAGTAGCCAAACTCGCTGGCGTTTCTCGGTCTGCTGTTTCTCGCACCTTTACCCAAGGTGCGAGCGTCTCCAAAGACACTCGTGAACGTGTACTGGCTGCTGCTGCAGAGCTAAATTACCACGTCAATCATCTTGCCCGTGGCTTATCTAACGAGAAAAGCCGCCCCGTTTGTATTCTTGGTGCTAACCTGAATGCACCCTATCAAGCTAGCTTACTTGATGCCCTCACCCAGCGTTTGCAATTAGCTGGCCGGGCGGTGATGGTAATAAATACTTCTGGTGGTGAAGCCAGTGCTGATGCAGCATTAAGACAAACGTTAAATTATCGCGCATCGGCGACTATTGTGTTATCCGGCACTCCACAAACCACCTTGATTGAAACCTGTGTAAAGAGCGGCCAGCAAGTCATCCTTGTGAACCGTGCTGGACAGTTTGAAGGCACTGATCACATCAGTATCGACTATCAATCCGCCATGGCAGACGCTCATCACATGTTGCTACGAGCTGGTTGCACAAACCTTGCTGTTGTCTCGTCAACCATTCAATCACCCAGTTTACTGACTCGTGAAAAACTGTTTATTCAAGCCGCCGATAATGCTAAACAAGCATGTAGCTTGTTGCGAGCTGGGCCCACTAGCTATCAAACTGGTGTCGAAGCAGCACGACGTTTATTAGCCTCGCGTTACAGACCGGACGGCGTCTTTTGCGTTACTGATTTGATCGCCTGTGGTTTTATAGATGTTGCTAAAAATGAGTTTGGTTTACGAATTCCAGAAGACATCTGCATTGTCGGATTTGATGATATTGAACAGGCAAGTTGGCTTGGCTATCAGCTCACCACTTTTTCACAACCATTGGGTGCTATGGTCGATGCCATTTCAGAACTCTTGGAAAACGCCTCTGACAAAGCGCGTAACAAGCAACATTTAACCTTCCATGCACCACCCGTTTGGAGACATTCGGTTCGACCAAGCTAACCACATCGCCCCTTTTCTCTGTTAGTAAAGTCGAGCGATTTTGTTATTTTCTTCTCGATTGAAGCATCGTAACCTTTTTCGTTCGAGCTTTTTTATAGGGAGTGACCATGCTCAACAAAACACAAATCAAAGTACGCGGCTATCACCTAGACCTTTTCCAACATGTAAACAACGCGCGATATTTAGAGTTTATAGAAGAAGGACGCTGGGCTTTCTTTGATGAATTTTTCGAACGCGATGACTGGATGCAAGAAGATTTTGTTTGGCCCGTTGTTAATATCAATATCAACTTTAAATCGCAAGCCAATTTCGGTGACCTACTCGAGGTACAAACCCACTATACCAAGATAGGTAATCGCAGCATCACCATGAAGCAAACCATTGTAAAACTCCCTACCAATGAAATGGTTGTTGAAGCGGATGTGACCTATGTTTGTTTCTCCAAAGCCGCCAAAGCCGCTGTTCCTTTTCCTGATGACATCAGACAAAAAGTCGAGCAATCTATTGCATCTTTAAAGTAGCCATAAAGCCGGACTGATTTTTGTAAAACAATGTGCGAAATAAGTGAAAAGGTCGCGTATGGATTATGGAAAGCCTTGATTTTCATTGAGAAAATTCGCTCTGCCACTTAAGCTAAATGCTAACAAGGAGACATTAGCATGAAAGCAGAACGACTGAAAAACACTATTACGTTTCTCGTAATGATCTTAAGTATTCTGATCATATTGAGGCTGTACTTACCTTATTGGGCGCTTTATACAGTGAATCAAAAATTGTCTGATATGGGCGATTATTCGGGACACATAGAAAACGTCGACATAGATCTTTATCGAGGTGCGTATCAGCTGCACGAGCTGTCTGTTTCAAAAGTAAAAGGCACACACAAAGTGCCCTTTGTTCGTGCTGACAACATAGATATTGCATTAAGCTGGCACGCATTGTTTAAAGGCGAAATTCTTACTGATATCTCCCTAGATTCACCACAGGTCAACTTTGTCGACAGTGAAAAAGAAGATAACACCCAATCAGGCAAAGGTGGCGACTGGCAAGGCGTCGTCGAAGGGCTTATACCTATTACCATCAGTAAAATCAGCTTAAACAATGGCAACATTGCCTTTCGCAATTTCGAATCAGAACCTCCGGTTAATATTCAACTTACCGAACTTCACGCTAACGTTTCCAACCTAACCAATATCAGCGGACAAGACGGTAAACGTGTGGCGAGCTTAAACCTAGACGCAAAGTTACTTAATTCACCCTCTTTGGAAATGAACGCAGAGTTCGATCCTTTTGTCTCTGACGATTTTAATATCGCCTTAAAAACAGAATCTGTCTCACTGCCTTTGCTTAATGATTTTGCCCGAGCCTATGCCGGATTTGACTTTCGAGCAGGCACTGGTGAAGTTGTCAGCGAGCTAAAAGCAGAAAATGGAGAGCTAACTGGCTACGTAAAACCCTTATTTAAAAAAGTTGATATTCTGGATTGGCAACAAGATGCAGTAGAAGATGGCGATGGGCTATTCCAACTTTCTTGGGAAGGGTTAAGCGGCGGACTAACAGGCTTATTTACCAACAGCGATACGGACAAAGCCGCGACGATAATAGAGATCAATGGCTCACTAAATGACCCAGAAATCAGTGCTTTCGACGCAGTTTTAGAAGCATTGAAAAACGCTTTTATAGAAGCATTCGATAACAAGTTTGAAGGGCTTAAACCAAAGAGTGACTAGCTATCGTGTTCGAAGCGCTTTCCTAAGCCGACAACGTCATCATTGCCATAACCAATTGCTTTGTAAAATTCGATGACGGTTTGATTTGTATTACGGACTTGCAGATTTATTTTGGGACAGCCTTTGGCTGTGATTGATAATTCAACCTCTTTCATAATCGCCTGTCCGTAGCCTTTTCTTTGATGGTCTGGGCTAACAGCTAAATAGTTAATCCAGCCACGATGTCCTTCATAACCCCCCATTACCGTCGCAACCACGCTATTGTTTACGACTCCAACGAGAAACCTACCTTCAACTTGCGATCAATATCTTTATTAGGATCGTTCTGAGGAGCCACTAAACCACATTGATTCCATAGAGCAATCACTACTTTTCTGTCTTTTTCTTCATATGGGCGAATATTCATAACATTCAAAGACCTTCTATTTAGTCATGATCGATAATGCCTTCTCACCTCGCTTTAGGACCCAATACAAGTAAGCCACAACGATTAAATTAAACAGCAATACTGCAACGTTAACATGGCTAGGATTTTGATAAATAGCATAAAGCTCAAAGGGAATATAAAGTGAGCCACTGATGAAAGCGAACCACTCCGTCCAACGTAATTTATGCCATAAGCCATAGGCGATAACAAAGCGAAAACAGGCATACATTAGAGAGATAATTATCACTAATACATGATCTTGCTGAATGATTTTTTCAACGAAGGTTAACAGCAAATTAACATAATAGTTGTTTGGAGAGATGGGCCAGTTTTGCATTATCTGAGCCGCGAGCTGGTGTAGGTCTTGCTTAGCGATAACATTGACACTTAAGGCTAAACATAAGGCCAGTAGACCTTTTACTCCATCAACAACCGCAATTGCTTTTAAGCCTTCAAACTTCATAGGTTCGACTTTTTGATAAAAGAATCATCATACTAGAGTTGGATGACAAAAAAGTGATCGCGATATTGTTTCCTTCTTTGTTACCCGTGCTTGTAGAAAAGCAGTAATTTGCATAAAAAAGGCGAGCAAGACTAAAAGTCTGGCTCGCCTTAATAGAGCTTAGAAACGGCTACACTTTAAATTTATCTAAAGATCTCGCTTGTTCTACAGTAATCTCAACCATGGTTTCACACAGGACAGATTGACCTTGTGCAGCATCAGAAACAGATTGGCTAATATCACGAATATTCGTAGTATTACGGTTAATCTCATTGGATGTTGCACTTTGCTCTTCAGCGGCGGCAGCAATTTGAATAGTCATTTCATTGATTTCAATAATGCTCTTGCGAATTGCCTCCAAAGATACCTTAGCTTGGTCTGCAACCTGCTGAGTATTATTCGCATTTTTACGACTCTCCAGAATCGCTTTTTCGGCGCCTCTTACACCCGCTTGTAACTGTTGAATCATTTTCTTAATCTGTTCGGTAGACTCTTGAGTTTTAGACGCTAAAGTTCGAACTTCATCAGCAACGACAGCAAAGCCTCGGCCTTGCTCACCTGCGCGGGCCGCTTCAATGGCAGCATTCAGAGCCAGCAAGTTAGTCTGATCAGCGATATCAGTAATAACGGTTAAGATTGACTCTATGTTGTCGCTGTAACCCACTAGCTCATTAATCGTTGTTACTACATCGCCCATTTGATCTGTCAATTGAGCAATAGACGTTGTCGTTTTATCAACAATGACTTCACCTTCTTTCGCAGCCACGTCGGCTTGATTTGCTCGACTTGCTGCTGTTTGCGCGTTATCAGCAACATCATGCGCAGTGGCAGACATTTCATGCATTGCTGTCGCAAGTTGATCTAGTTCATTAAGCTGAGTATAAAGTTGTTTAGAAGATTCCACAGAAGATTCTGCAGTCTTATCAGTATTCTCGCGAATATGATGAGATTGATTTTTTACTTCACCAATTAAGCGCTGCAAATAATCAATAAATTTATTAAATTCACCCGATACATGACCAAATTCATCATCACTGGTAATCGCCAGACGCTTAGTTAAATCACCTTGCCCACCATTAATTTCTTCTAACGATTCATGCAAAGCGCGAAGTGGCTGCAATAAACGAGTCACAACAAAATACAGCACGATAGAAACAAGTAAGGCTGCGATTAATGTCCCCCAAAAAGCGATCCAACCAAATTCTCGCACACTAGCGAACAATTTATCTTCATCCAATACCACACCGACATACCAATCTGAGCCGTACAAATTAGGTAATGGACTGAAAGAAACATAAACAGGAGTATTGTCGGCCAGCCGTTTCTCTACCAAGTCTGTGCTTAATGTTGGCACACCGTCCTGAAGTAAACTAGAAACCGACTTACCGTTTAAACTTGCATTAGGATGACTAATGATTTTTCCATCTTTACTCAATAAAAATGCATAGCCAGTATTATTAAAGTTAAGTGCATTTACTGACGCAGAGACTGTTTTAAGGCTGATATCACCACCAAACGCCCCTTTAAAAGTGCCTTGATCACGAAAAGTAGCAGCGGCTGATATCAAGATTTCGCCTGTTACTGAATCAGGATACGGCTCAGTTAAAATCGTTTGCTTATGCTGTTGAGCAGTACTATACCAAGGGCGTTTACGCGCATCCCAGCCAGGTGGATTCCAATTAGGATCATTGGTGATCCGACTACCATTCGTATCCAAACCACCAAACAATAATAAAAATTCTTGCTTATTAATAGGCGCATCAAATGCTTTTTGAATCGTCTCTTGGCTAAAGTCTGCGTTTACCGTTTGAGCAATAACTTCAATCAAATTTATTTTGTTTTGTAGCCAATTATCTACCTGCAAAGCCAATGCTTTACTGCTCTCTTGAGTACTAGTAGTCGTTTTTTCCAATAGCGCACTTCTTAGACTACTGTATTGCAACCACGAATACAGTGAGAATGCCAAAACAACCACGACAGATGCACTCAAAACAACCTTATGAGATACCTTCATATACCACAGCCTTAATTAAGGAGTTAAATTTAGTATTTGGATAAAAAAATCAACACCATACGGTCAGTATCATATCTATTTTTTGTAATCTTCGGTAAAAATATATTAATTGGCTATAAAGCGATACTTTTTTGGTGTGTTTTTTTAACTATGTAATGAGCCCCATTAAAAAACCCCGCATTCCTTTCAGAAGCGGGGTTGGGTGTTGGTAACACCAATAAACGAAACTAAGAGATTAAGCTAGATCGAAACGATCCAACTCCATTACTTTACTCCATGCTGCAATAAAGTCTTTCACAAAACGTTCTTGTGAATCAGAGCATGCATATACCTCGGCAATAGCACGAAGCTGAGAGTTGGAACCAAACACGAGATCCGAACGTGTTGCAGTCCATAAGATCTTACCCGTTGTACGGTCACGACCTTGGAACTCCTCCTCTTCTTCAGAAGTAGCAAACCACTTGACTCCCATATCCAATAAATTCACAAAGAAATCATTGCTTAGTGCTTCTGGTTGCTTCGTCAACACACCATGCTGAGATTGACCTACATTGGCATTTAGCACACGTAAACCACCTAACAACACGGTCATTTCAGGTGCTGAAAGAGTTAACAGCTGCGCTCGGTCTACTAACATTTCTTCAGCAGACACAGTGTATTTACCTTTTATGTAATTACGGAAGCCATCTGCGGCAGGCTCAAGGAAAGCAAAGGATTCCACATCGGTTTGCTCTTGAGAGGCATCCGCACGACCTGGCGTAAATGGCACAGCCACATCATGACCGGCTGCTTTTGCTGCTTGCTCAACACCAACCGATCCACCCAAGACAATCAAGTCAGCAATAGAAACTTGCTTAGTTGAACTTTGGCTATTGAACTGGGTTTGAATACCTTCTAAAACAGACAATACTTTAGCAAGTTGTTCTGGCTGATTTACCGCCCAATCTTTTTGTGGCGCCAAACGAATACGAGCACCATTGGCGCCGCCACGCATATCTGAACCACGGTAAGTCGATGCAGAGGCCCAAGCCGTCGATACTAATTGAGCAACACTCAAACCAGACGCTTGGATTTGTGCTTTTAGATCGGCGATATCTTGATCATTAACTGATACATATGTCACCGCTGGAATCGGATCCTGCCACACCAACTCTTCTTGTGGCACCAAAGGCCCAAGGTACCGAGCCACTGGCCCCATATCACGGTGGGTCAATTTGTACCAAGCACGAGCAAACGCATCGGCAAGTTGGTCTGGATTTTCATAAAAACGTTTAGAAATTGGTGCGTAAATTGGATCATCACGCAATGCCAAATCGGATGTAAACATAATTGGCGCATGACGTTTAGATGAATCGTGAGCATCTGGAACAGAACCTGCCGCTGCGCCGCCTTTTGGAGTCCACTGCCAAGCGCCTGCTGGGCTCTTAGTCAATTCCCAATCGTATTCAAATAAGTTTTCGAAGTAACCGTTGTCCCAAGCAATTGGGCTCTTCGTCCACGCACCTTCAAGACCACTAGAAATCGTATCAGCACCTTTACCCGAACCCATACTGTTGTTCCAGCCAAAACCTTGCTCAGTAATACCTGCTGCTTCTGGGTCGTCACCCACTTGAGCAGCATCACCTGCACCGTGAGCTTTACCGAAAGTGTGACCACCAGCAATCAAGGCAACCGTTTCTTCGTCGTTCATCGCCATACGAGCAAAAGTGTCACGGATATCACGAGCAGAAGCTAGGGTATCTGGTTTGCCATCGGGTCCTTCTGGGTTGACATAAATTAAACCCATTTGAACGGCAGCTAACGGATCTTCAAGCTCACGATCGCCAGTGTAACGTTCGTCATCTAGCCATGTTTTCTCGGTTCCCCAGTAAATATCTTCTTCTGGTTGCCATACATCAACGCGACCACCAGCAAAACCGAACGTTTTGAAGCCCATGGATTCTAATGCACAGTTACCAGCTAAGATCATCAAGTCTGCCCAAGAGATCTTGCGGCCGTACTTTTGTTTAATAGGCCAAAGTAAACGACGCGCTTTGTCTAAGTTAACGTTATCCGGCCAGCTGTTTAATGGTGCAAAACGCTGAGTACCTGACGTCGCGCCGCCACGACCATCGGCCGTACGATAAGTACCCGCGCTGTGCCAAGCCATACGAATGAAAAATGGACCATAGTGACCGTAATCGGCAGGCCACCAATCTTGAGAGTCTGTCATCAGGGCAAACAAATCTTGGCGAAGCGCTTCAAGATCCAAACTATTAAATTCTGTGGCGTAATCAAAATCTTCGCCCATTGGGTTAGATTTTAGTGAATGCTGGTGCAAAATATTTAAATTCAACTGATTCGGCCACCAGTCTTTATTGGATGTACCACGGCCAGATGATTGGTTTGCACTTGCGGCACCGTGATTAAAAGGACATTTACCTTCGTTAGACATAACGCTCTCTCCTGCTTGCTGCTTAGAACATTTTATTTTCAGTAACGCTTGATTAACTATAGTTATAAACTTTAAAAGAGTGAGTAACTAATAAATAAAAACTAAGAAGATAATAGTCTAGTTCATCCTCTTCTTTTCCTTGCTACCAACTGGTGCACTCTAAGGGTATAAAATAAGCATCTAGAGGTTATTAAAACTAGCCATTGTGTAAACCGCCCAACCTTTTGGCAGCATTCTTAGTTATCTCGCCATAAACTAATTTAAGAAATAGCATTAACCCAGAACTGGTTCGCAAGTTGCTTGTAAAAGCCAAGGAACAAATCTCAATCATTACGGGAAACGACTATGACGCAATCAGATTATCCATTAATTGAAGTACCTCAAAATAAACGCAGAGGATTGCTGCCAATGGCAGTCATCCTGCTGGGGTTCACTTTTTTTACCGCTACCATGTGGGCTGGCGGCACATTAGGAACCGCGTTTTCATTTTCAGAATTACTCTTGGTTATTTTAGTCGGGAATTTTCTTCTTGGCCTTTACGCTTCTTGTTTAGCGTTCATTGCTTACAAAAGTGGCTTAAACAGCGTATTGATGGGGCGATTTTGCTTTGGTGAAATAGGCAGTAAGTTAGCCGATTTCATTCTTGGTTTTACGCAAATTGGTTGGTATGCATGGGGCACAGCAACACTGGCGATTGTTCTGGTTAAAATAACGGCCATCCCAGAAGCATGGCAAACGCCTTTAATGATTTTGTTCGGCATGGCTTTTTGTATTACCGCCATGATTGGCTTCCGCGGTATGGACATCTTGTCCAGAATAGCCGTACCAGCCATGCTTATTTTCATCTTAATTAGTCTTTACACAGGCTTGGTCGATGTTGGTGGTGTATCGGCTTTATTGAATATTGAACCAACACAAAGTTTAAGTTTCACGGCCGCTATCACGATTGTCATTGGCACCTTTGTTAGTGGTGCTACTCAAGCCACAAACTGGAGCCGATTTGCTAATAGCGGAAAAGTTGCCATCTGGGCCACTATGGGAGCTTTCTTTTTAGGCAATGGCCTAATGGTGTTAACTGGTGCGCTTGGTACGTTAATTTATCAACAAGCCGATATTGTAGACGTGATGCTGGCACAGGGTTTTATGGTGCTTGCAGTGCTGATGCTGTTTCTCAATATTTGGACAACTCAGGACAACACTATTTACAACTTTGCCGTTGCTGGATGTAACCTGCTGCGAACCGATAAACGTCGTGTTATCACTGTCGCTGGTGCTGCTATTGGTACCGTCATGGCTGTATTTGGAATGTATAACTTCTTAATTCCTTTTCTCGTTCTATTAGGGACTTTTATTCCGCCAATTGGTGGTGTCATCATGGCAGATTTTTGGTTACGTCATAAAGGCCAATACCCATTATTAGCCGATACTCAATTGCCCGCATTTAATTGGATTGGTCTTGGCTCTTATGCCATCGCATCCGCTGCTGCTTATACAACGCCTGTGATGCCTCCAATCGTTGGCGTCTTTGTCGCTGTATTAAGTTATGGCGTATTATCTTTGCTATCTCGTCGTCAGACTGCCACCGTTCTAGGAAATTAATGAGTATTTGTTGCGCAGACATCCCTCACCTACCAGGCCTGGAAAGCATCATCTTTCGGGCTGGTTTAACTGGAGGCCAACGAATTGTTCGTTGGCCTTATGTTGCAGAAAACGATTCAATTCAGCCTTGGGTCAGTGGCGGTGAGCTGGTTTTTGTCACGGGAATTAACCACCGTCGTAACGAGAGAAACCTCTGCCAATTAGTAAAAGAAGCAATCGCTAGCAATGTTGCTGGATTGGTTATTTTAACTGGTCAAGAGTATATCCAGCAAATTCCTAACAGTGTGTTAGAGCTTGCCAATCAATACCAACTGCCTATTTTAGAACAACCTTATAGCCTAAAAATGGTATTCGTCACTGAAGTTATCAGTAACGCTATCGTTCAAGACAACCTATTAGGAAAATCGGTTCGCCTGTTTTTAACTAAGTTAATCAATGGTTTTGATCAGGCTCCGGAATTAATACATTTGCGCGCTGGTGATTTAGGGATTAGCGATAACCACCCTTTCACCACATTGGCATTAAGAATTAATTATCTACATCCCAATACAGACACTGAAAATTATCAGTTAATGCAAGTTAACCATGAACTAGAGCTGCATTTAGGTGGCATTCTGAAACGTAGAGGAATTGAGTGGCCTGTCCTTAATTATGACAAAGACTTATTGGTTATTTGGCCTTTGAGTGAAAATGGCACATCAGAACTCTATAAGGAATTAGAACAAATCCTAGGCTTACTACAAAAACGCTTTCCGGAGCATGTTATATGTATTGGAGTAAGCGAACGAAAAACAGGATTAGATAAGTTATCGGATGCCACGGAACAAGCCAGACAAGCCTTGCAGTTCGCTGTCAAACACCATCATCAACGCATTTTCTTCTACGAACAACTAGGCATTGCCCGTTTGTATGCTGCTATTCCTAATCGTGGTTTACTTGCGGAATTCTGTAAACAACACCTTGGCGAGTTATGTTTTGCTCGAGACGAAACCACCCTCGAAATGAAAAACACGCTGAACCATTACTTTAATCATTTTGGTCATTTACAACAAACGGCCGACACAATGGGACTTCACAGGAATACTCTAAGTTACCGCCTTAATAAAATAGAGCTGCGCCTAGGTTATTCTTTACAAGACTCTTTTTTACGACTCAATTTACAAAACGCACTACTTATTGAACAAGTATTGTTCCATCATCACAACATCGAAGAAAAGGCAGACATGCCTGATCTGCAACATGACTGAGGTTTTTATGCATATCATTAACGCCCGTTTACGCCAACGTCCAGAACTGTTTTCTATTTATATTGACCAAGGCCAGTTCAGTAAGATTGAAATTCAACAAGACACCTTAGCTGCATCAGAAGACACCATTGACGCCAATGGAAACCTAGTTTGTGCGCCTTTTGTTGAGCCACATATTCATCTTGATGCTGCGTTAACGGCAGGCGAACCGGAATGGAATCAAAGCGGTACTTTATTCGAAGGTATTGAGCGCTGGAGCCAACGAAAGCCAATGTTGAATGAAGCCGATATCCGACGCCGCGCGCTATCAACAATAGAATTATTAGTACAAAACGGTGTACAAGCCATTCGAACTCATGCTGATACCACAGACCCAACACTAATAGGCGTTCGCACTCTTTGTGCGCTTCGTGATGAGCTAAAAGACAAAATCGACTTACAAGTGGTGGCCTTCCCACAAGATGGCATGCTGTCTTACCCAAATGGTTTAAAGCTGATGGAAGAAGCCTTAGAAATAGGTGCCGATGTGGTCGGCGGGATTCCACATTTTGAATACACTCGTGAATTGGGTGAGAAATCAGTCAAACTCATCATTGAACTTGCCAAGAAATACGATCGCTTGATTGACGTACATTGTGATGAAATCGATGATCCAAACTCTCGTTTTTTAGAGTTTCTTGCCTGCGAAGCCTTATTTCACGATATGGGCTCTAAAGTCACTGCAAGTCATACCACAGCAATGCATTCATACGACAACGCATACTGTTCGAAGCTATTTCGATTATTGAAGAATTCCGGTATTAACTTTATCTCCTGCCCAACCGAAAGCATTCACTTACAAGGTCGTTTTGATAGCTACCCGAAACGTCGCGGCGTAACGAGAGTCAAAGAGTTGCGCGAAGCCGACATTAACGTCTGTCTCGGACAAGATTCGATCTTCGATCCTTGGTATTCACTCGGTAATGGCAAGCTGCTTCGTACGTTGGACTACGCCATGCACATCTGCCAAATGATGGGATATCAGGACTACGCCCGCGCTCTGGATATGATCACAGACAACAGCGCGAAAACTATGTGCTTACAAGGTTATGGCATTGAAGTAGGCAATACAGCGAACTTTATCTTATTGGAAGGTCATGATGACTACAGCGTACTGCGCCGTCAGGGTGAAGTATTACTTTCCGTTCGCCATGGCAATATTATTATGGAGCGCAAACCCTCTCAACTAATCACTCAACCTTGGGTTACTGAATAAGTACGTAAACAATTAGCGAAAAGCAATCACGTAAAAATAGGTGGTAAGTATCTTCATACGCCACCTATTTCGACTCTTTCGAACGTTTGAAGTCAAAACAATACCATAATGAAGAAATAAATCCATTTAGATCAAAAAGTAACCAGTATTTTTTTGCGCTAATAAACATCCTTTCCTAGACTTTAATTATCTTAAAGAATGATAAAGGATTACAAATGCGCATCCACTCTATTCGCATCAAGATGATGCTACCAATCGTCTTTCTCTCAATAATTCTAATATCCCTTTTTGTTTTCATGATGCTAATGAGCAACATGCAAAAAAATAGTATGAAGCTGCAGGCTGAACACTATTTTGAAGCAATTTCAGAAGTATTAAACGCAGACAGAGATATTTACCAAGCCAGATTAGCACAGGAAAAAATGCTCGATGGTGAAGGCCCTAAAGAGGCAGACGAAGAAGATTTTAGAGATAATGCTCAACAAGTATTCGACCGTTTTCAGCTTTATAGACAGTACCTTGAAGATGAGCCAAAAGACCTCTTAACCCCCTTTGAGTCCTTTAACACGCTCTACAATGAGTGGCTTACTTCAAGTGAAAGACTCATCTCCACATCCAAAGGAAGCACTCAGTTTTCAGAGAAAATGATCAGTTTAGATAATAAATTTCTCGTTATTCGAAATATGCTCGATGAAGCAGGAGAACTACTACGAACACACATCCATAACTCCAAAGATCAAATAGGCTCCGCCGAAGAGCTTAATAATTACGTAGAGGCCATAACAGAAGTATTAAATGCAGACAGAGACTTATATCAAGCACGCTTGGCCCAACAAAAAATAATTAATCATGTAGGAAGTAGTGAAGAAAACAAGGAAGAATTTAATATAAATGCAGCCCAGGCATTAGAAAGGTTTAGAGCATACCGTGGCCATCTAATTGATGAACCGGAGCTAACACAACCTTATAGTAAATTTGATGTGCTTTTTGATGAATGGTTTGAAGAAAGCCTAGTTCATTTAAATTCTCCTGAAGCTCAAATTTCTAACAAACTCCCTCAAGAAATAATTAATGCAGACGCAAAATTTGAAGCGATTCGAAGCCTGTTAGACAAAGCTGGTGAAGCAGTAAGAAATCATTCAAGAGAGATAGAGAGCAACAACGCAAACAATATTGCCCGTAACCAAAAATTTGCCATGATAGTGACCTCTATTGCTTTTGTGATTGCTTTACTACTTGGTTACTTCATCCCACTGAAAATTACCAAAAATGTCGAAAATATGGGGCGCCGTATTAAAGAAATCGCTGAAGGTGATGGAGATTTAACGCAACGAATTGACTCTACTTCCAAAGATGAACTCGGAGACCTAGCCAAAGAGTTTGATGGTTTTGTAGAGCAACTTAGGTCAATCATTAGCAATATACATAAACAGTCTGAATCGCCACTAATTAGCTAGACACCTTTTAGTTAGATAAAATGATCTAAGTGAGAGGTATTTATGAGCAAAGTACGTTACCCAGAACAATTCA
>NZ_QPJQ01000022.1 GCF_003337275.1 Marinomonas foliarum
ACGCCACAGTGCCAATGATATGCTGTCACCTGTTGAGTATGAAAAACTGTTCGAAAAGATGATTGAGAAGTGTCTACTGAACTAGTGGCGATTCAAAAGGCACGTCCAGTTCCTACTACTATCACGGGAGTATCTAAGGTACTGGTTTTCATCAATGCCAGTATTGCTATTAAGCGTGAGGATTAGGCTTCCAGTCATTTTATTAGCGCTATCAACGGTAATGGACTTAGCGATAGACTTGTCTGCTAGTGAATTTTTGATGAGGTTGAATTCTGCTTTGTTTGGAAATGAGCCATGTAGAAGAATAAATTCTTCAATGACTGATTGGTGTTGTGTGGCAAGGTTTTGCGCTTCAATTAATTTCGCTTTTGCGATTTGCCGAGTAAACGTTGGTACAGAAAGGCTTGCTAAGATGGAAATTATGGCGATAACAACCATAAGTTCCAATAGGGTAAATCCGCGCATTAATTGGCGAGAAAGTAACATTCTTCACTCCTTGAAGATTTTTGATATTAGCGTCCTTGCTAATAGTGTTTTATGTTAATGTTTTTTTGATTATACAATCTGGTCGAGGAAATCTCCGGTATTCGATTTTTCTTCATAGCCTTCGGTTGACTGATTCTGAGCTAAGGGCACAAGGTCATCTTCACCAAACTCTTCTTCTAACTCTCTAAGCATATCATTTTGTTTTTTTGCATCAATTTCATCGGCTGTTTTTTTATTATGCTGGGATAACGCCTGACCTTCTTCAGAAATGGTGACAACTAGGTCACTTGATGCTTTCGCATTACGCGCATTCAGAGCCGCTAAGTTTTTATCTTCGTCTGACCTTATATCAAATGTTGTGTAGCCGGGCGTAGTCGTATTATTTGGCACTTGGCCAGATAAGGCTATCGAGTGAGGAAGGCTACCAGACATAACAACCACCAGCTAAAAAAGTATAAACAAATATTAATCGGCAATTTTAAATATGTCCACTTTCTAGACAATAGTCGCAATAAAAAGGTGCTAGGGCAGTTGAACTGCCTAGAAAGTGGCATTAATTTAAAGGTCTTTCGGGTCACCAGCTTGAATTGCTGTAATTGCAATAGTATAGACAATGTCATCAACTAAAGCGCCACGAGACAGATCGTTAACAGGTTTACGAATTCCTTGTAGCATAGGTCCTATGCTGACTACGTCTGCGCTTCTTTGAACTGCTTTGTAAGTGGTGTTGCCAGTATTTAAGTCCGGGAAAATAAACACGGTGGCTTTGCCGGCTACTTTGCTATTAGGCGCTTTTTGCTTGGCAACTTTTTCCATGATGGCGGCGTCGTATTGTAAAGGGCCGTCAATCAGAAGGTCTGGACGTAGCTTTTGCGCAATTGCTGTAGCTTCTCTGACTTTATCTACATCGTTACCTGTGCCAGAGCCACCAGTGCTGTAACTGATCATGGCGACTTTAGGAGTGATGCCAAATGCTGTTGCAGAGTCCGCACTTTGAATCGCAATTTCTGCAAGTTGCACAGCAGTCGGATCCGGATTAATCGCGCAATCACCATAGACCAGCACTTGGTCAGGTAAGCACATGAAGAAGACTGAAGATACAAGGCTCGCGTTCGCGGATGTTTTGATTAACTGCAGAGCCGGCCGAATGGTGTTAGCCGTTGTATGTACAGCGCCAGAAACCAGACCATCCACATCACCAACTTGCAGCATCATAGTGCCTAGCACAACATTGTCTTCTAGTTGCTCGCGAGCAACGATGTCAGTTAGCCCTCGACTTTTTCTTAGCTCTACCATTGGCGCAACATAGCGTTCACGAATGCTGCTAGGGTCGAGTATTTCAACACCATGGCTTAATTCAATGCCATTGTTTTGTGCGATTCTCAAAATTTCAGTTTCGTTGCCCAGCAATGTGCAGCGGGCGATACCGCGTTCGGCACAAATTGAAGCGGCTTGAATAGTACGAATTTCTTCGCCTTCAGGAAGAATGATTCGTTTGTTCAGAGAGCGAGCAAGCTCAATTAAACGGAATCGGAAGGCTGGTGGAGAGAGTTTTCTCTCTTCTTGGTTTAAGGCGAAAGAGTTTATCCAGTCGTGATCGATACAACGGGCGATGTGCTCTTTTACCATCAATACGCGTTCTTTATCGTCAAGCGGTATTTCTTGGTTAAAAGATTGCATATTAATGACTGTCTCCCAGCTGTTCGACTCTACAGAGAGAACGGGTAAGCCTTTGGCCATTGCTTTGCCGCAAAGACCCATTAAAGCTTCGCTTGGTTGGTAACCGCCAGTTACAACCAAGGCTGCGATCTTGATATCGTTCAGTGCAGCAATAGCTGTCGCCATGATGATGTCGGTACGATCGCCTGGAGTGAAAACCAACACGCCGGGTCGCAAGGCTTCAAGCATATTCTCGACACCACGAGCACAAAGAGTGTAAGACTGTACGCGACGAGATTCGATGTCGCCTGCATTAATGATGCGAGCACCAAGGAAATCAGCAACATCTTTTACTCGAGGGTAAGTGAGTTCATCGGCTTTTGGTATTTGACCAAGCAGGCTAAAATTGCGTTTAAAAATGCCACGTTGAGCAAACAAATCCCCATAGGATTTAACGCCTAATGACCCAGGTGTGGTCTTGTTTAAAATACAGCCAATAACATCGTTGGCTTTAATGCCACCATAAGAGCCTGCCGCAATTTCAACATGGTGTTCAAGCTCGTTAACTCGCATGTTGTTCGGTGCTGTCACCAACACTAAACCAGCATCAAGTGTACGAGCAATGGCTTTGTTTAGTCTTGTTGCGTACGGGTGGCCTGCAATTTGAGCAAGACCTTCCACGATAACCGTTGAATCTGGCTCTACGCTGGCTTGGAATCGACCAACAATTTCTTCCATCAGTTCATCAATATTGTCGTTATACAAATAACGCTCAGCTTCATGGAGCGGAATAGGCTCAGCTGGTGTAAGGGTTGAGCCTTGTGCAACCATGGCAGTTGACTTGTCAGGTCCCTTGTCACCCGGTTGAGGCTGGGCGATTGGCTTGAAAAAACTGGCCTTTAAACCTTGCTGCTCAAGCGCACGGACAAGACCGACAGAAACAGATGTTAGTCCTACACCAGGGCCTGTGGGAACGGTCATAAGTACATTTATTGACATATCTGATGAATCCTAAATTAGTCCATTATGGGGTGCATGGTTTCGATTAATGCTGAATTAAACTTATTGTATCCAGTGCAATCATCAACTCTTCATTAGTAGGTATAACCCAAACATTAGTATTACTGTCTTTTGCACTAATGTTTAAAGTCTCACCACGAGGAGCATTATCATTTATATCTGAGTCTATACGGATATTCAGTGCTTTCAAATGATTGCAGATAGCTTGACGTAAATAGCTTGAATTTTCACCGATGCCACCGGTAAATACCAAATGATCAATACTTTCTAAAGTGGTTGCTACACTTGCTAAGTGCTTCGCTGTTCGGGCTGCAAACATGTCTAAAGCCAGTTTAGCTCTCAGGTCGCCTGATTCCATTGCCTCTTCTAATGTTCGGCAGTCATTTGAAATTTCTGATACACCAAGCAAACCACTTTGTTTGTTCAGAATATCAAGTGTGGATTCAAAAGAGATATTTTCAGCTTGGCTAATAAATGACAGTAGGCTTGGGTCAAGGCTGCCAGAGCGGGTGCCCATCATTAAGCCTTCTAATGGCGTGATGCCCATACTAGTATCGGAAGACTTGCCTTTATTAATGGCGCAGGTACTTGCTCCGTTACCAAGGTGAGCGACAAGCACGCCCTGTTGATCGCTACCGTTCGCTATTTGTGCTAAGCGCTGACTTATATATCGATAACTTGTGCCATGGAAACCATACTTGCGAAAATGATGCTCTCGATAAAAGTGCATTGGAATCGGGTAAAGATACTGTTCTGGTGCCAGTGTCTGATGAAACGCGGTATCAAATACAGCAACTTGTGGAAGCCCTGGGAAAAGCTCAAAAGCCACTTCTATACCTTTAACATGTGCAGGGTTATGCAATGGTGCAAATTGAGAACACTTTTTAATCCCAGTAACAACATCTTGATTAATCAAGACGGATTTGCTGAAGGTTTCACCACCGTGAACCACTCGGTGACCAATACCTGCTAGTGAATGCTCAATGGTAGGGTGGCTGTTAAGCCAGCTTTTGATCTGATCCACAGCATTTTTATGGCTACCAATGTCTAATTGTATTTCGTTTTTTTTGCCTTCAAATTTAAACGTGATACTACTTTCATCTGTCCCTAATCTATCTGCAATACCTTCTACTAAGGTTTCTTGCCCAGCATTAGCAAGAATCGCAAACTTCAACGAAGAGCTTCCACAGTTGATGACTAAAATACTATCTTTCATAGTTATTCCTGAGATACTCGCAAAGAAAGGTCAATTGCCTGAATATGTTTTGTTAGGGCGCCGATGGAGACGTAATCAACGCCAGTTTCAGCCACTAGTAACAAACGGTCTTTGTCCATGTTTCCAGATGCTTCAAACTTGACCTGACCTTTAAAATCAGTAACCGCTTTGCTCATGTCTTCGTAAGAGAAATTATCTAACATGATAATGTCGGCACCTGCAGCAACAGCCATGGAAACTTCTTCTAAGTTTTCTGTTTCAACTTCAATGGTTTTTCCAGGGGCAATATTTTTCGCCATGCTTACAGCATTAGCAATCGACCCTGCCGCCATGATGTGATTTTCTTTGATTAGAAACGCATCGTATAACCCCATCCTGTGGTTCTTTCCTCCACCAATAGCCACCGCATATTTCTGCGCACGGCGCATACCTGGTATGGTTTTTCTAGTGTCCAAAATGGTGAGTTGTGTGTTCGCTACAATTTGACTGTATTGATTAGTTACAGTCGCAGTATAAGAAAGGGATTGTAAAAAATTTAGGGCAGTACGCTCCCCCGTTAATATTGTTCTTGCATGGCCATTGATCGTTAAAAAAGGCTTGTTGCTTTCCAGCATATCACCTTCATTGTTGTGCCATGAGAGCGTAACTTGATTGCCTAATTGAGAGAATACTTCGTTTACCCAAGCTTGACCGCATAAGACTGCAGGTTCCCGACTAATTACGGTGGCTGTTATTTCTTGATCATCAGGAATAAGTTGAGCGGTTATGTCTCCTGATCCAATATCTTCTTTTAATGCAAACGCCACTTGCGATTGAATGTGCTCAGTTAATAGAGCGTTCAAAAGAGTCATGTACTATCCTAATCTTGCTAAATAAATTACGGATATTGTAGCGCTATATTGGTAGTGCGTCAGTGTTGATTTTTTTATATTCATTGATTTGCATGATCTTTCTATATGAAAAAGTGCGACAGTTTTGCTTTTTAGCACACACGATCAGCCTTCCACGTTAGATTGACTTACAGTCGTTGATTATTTTTGATAGCTGTATCATTTGAATTTTGATAAGCGAATAAAATGATACTAATCATCGATTTTTGAATGGTACTTTGGAGCAGATGCTGTGTATTCTTTATGGATTGAAGTGTGGCTATGGATTCACGGTGCTTATACGTCTCATGTATGCTGTGAATTTTGGTGGTGCCGACTGACTCTTTAACGCTTTTGTCTTAGGCTTTTCGACTACTTTTAAATTAATTTTAGGGTATTTAAAAGCTTCAAAAGTTCTGTGAGTGTCTCAATCTTCATGTGGGTGGCTAGGCGATCTCTTGATTAGGTGTTAATCTAACGCCCAAATTAGATGCTTCTGATATTTAAAAAAGCCCTGTTTAATGTAAGGGTTTAGTAAAATACCTAGAATGCAAAATCCTTAGAAACAGTCTATCTATGCGGTTTCTAAGTAAATAGCTTTGATTTTTTACATGCATTAGTAAGGCTATATGCATGTGGAAATTTAATGTTGGGTTTGATGAACCAAACCCAAATTGGAAGCGAACTGACTAGATTTTTAGTGGTCGATGCAATGGAAATAAAATTAAAACAATAATAATTACCATTGGAACGGATAAAAACGACGCGTTTTAAAGCTTATTAAACAGTGTGTCGTTTTATCCTAGGTCGGCTGGAACTTTGTGGCTATTCATATAAGTTCCGACGGTTCGTTTAAGTAGCCTCCAAGGCTTAAATACACATAATGTCCTTGGTAGGTTAGTATCTGTTCTAATAGCGGGAGTTATTAACACGATGACTGAGCAGCATATTCTCGAAGACATCGATCCAATTGAAACTAAAGAGTGGGTCGATGCGCTTGAGTCTGTCCTTCGCGAGGAAGGTCCTGATCGCGCGCAATACATTTTAAATCGTTTGACGAATGAGGCTTCAAAAGCTGGTACGTCATTACCGTCATCCATTACGACGGCATACCGGAATACAATTGCTCCTGAAAATGAGAAGCCATTGCCGGGTGATGTATTTATGGAGCGTCGTATACGCTCTATAATTCGTTGGAATGCATTGGCTATGGTAATGAAGGCAAACCGTGTTGATTCAACACTTGGTGGCCACATTACAAGCTTTTCTTCTGCAGCAACGCTTTATGATATCGGCTTTAACCACTTTTTCCGTGGTAATGACGGTAAACAACAAGCGGATATGGTCTTTTTCCAAGGTCATATATCCCCAGGTATTTACGCTCGTTCATACATTGAAGGGCGCTTGACAGACGAGCAGCTAGATAACTTCCGCCGTGAAGTCGATGGCAAAGGTATTTCTTCTTACCCGCACCCTTGGTTGATGCCTGATTACTGGCAGTTCCCAACAGTGTCTATGGGTCTTGGGCCTTTGCAAGCGATTTACCAAGCACACGTAATGAAGTATCAGCATAGCCGTGGTCTTATTGATCAAGGTGATCGTAAGGTGTGGGCTTTCCTAGGTGATGGTGAGTGTGATGAGCCAGAATCTTTAGGAGCTATTGCTCTTGCTGGTCGCGAAAATCTAGATAACCTTATTTTTGTTATCAACTGTAACCTACAGCGCCTTGATGGTCCTGTTCGTGGTAACAGTAAAATTGTTCAGGAACTTGAAGGTGTCTTCCGTGGTGCTGGCTGGAATGTCATTAAGTGCCTATGGGGTCGTCATTGGGATCCTCTTTTTGCGAAAGATCACAACGGTTTGCTAGTTAAACGTATGAATGAAGTTTGCGATGGCGAACTACAGAACTACAAAGCAAATGGTGGTGCTTATACTCGTGAACATTTCTTCGGCAAATATCCAGAATTGCTAGAAATGGTTAAAGACATGACTGACGATGAGATTATGAATCTAAATCGTGGCGGACATGATCCTTACAAAGTTTACGCGGCGTACTCCGAAGCAACTTCTCATAAAGGTCAACCGACTGTTATCTTGGCGCAAACCGTTAAAGGTTACGGCATGTTTAAAGCGGCTGAAGCGCAAAACACAGCGCACCAAACGAAGAAGCTGGACGAAGAGTCTCTTGCTCAGTTTCGTGATAAATTTGGTATCCCAATTAGCGATGAAGAGCTAAAAGATTTACCGTATTACAAACCGGCTGAAGATAGCCCAGAAATGCAATACATGCGCTCTCGTCGTAAAGAATTGCATGGTGCTTTCCCTATCCGTAACCATGATTGCGAAGCGCTTGAAGTGCCTTCTTTGGAAGCGTTTAAGTCTCAAATCGCGGGAACGAATGGTCGTGAAATCTCTACGACTATGGCGTTTGTGCGTGCACTAAACGTTATGGTTAAAGATAAAGAAATTGGCAAACGTGTTGTGCCAATTGTTGCCGATGAAGCTCGTACCTTTGGTATGGAAGGTATGTTCCGCCAGCTAGGTATTTACTCATCTGAAGGTCAGCGTTATACGCCTCATGACCATACGCAGATTATGTATTACAAAGAATCTGCTGATGGTCAAATCCTTCAAGAAGGCATCAATGAGCCAGGGGCATTCTCTGCTTGGTTAGCATTGGCTACATCTTATGCAAACAGCGCTCTTCCAATGATTCCTGTTTACATTTATTACTCAATGTTTGGTTTCCAGCGTATTGGTGACTTAGCTTGGGCGGCAGGTGATTCTCAGGCTCGTGGATTCTTGATTGGTGCTACTGCAGGTCGTACTACGCTAAATGGTGAAGGTTTGCAGCACGAAGATGGTCATTCCCATATTCAAGCAGGTCTAATCCCTAACTGTGTGTCTTATGACCCTACTTATTCATACGAAGTCGCTGTTATCATGCAAGATGGCTTACGTCGTATGTATAAAGAGAAAGAAAGTGTTTTCTATTACTTAACTGTAATGAATGAAAACTATACGCACGAAGATATGCCTGAAGGTGTTGAAGAAGGCATTATCAAGGGGATGTATAAGCTTAAGTCTCATGCTAAGAAAGCCAATAAGAAACAAGTTCAATTGCTTGGTTCTGGCGTTATTCTGCGTGAAGTGGAAGCCGCTGCAGAGATTCTATTTAATGATTTCGGTGTTAACTCTGATATATGGAGTGTAACGTCTTTCAATGAATTGCGTCGTGAAGGTCTTGATGCAAGTCGCTGGAACATGCTTCACCCTGAATCAGAAGCACGCCCTTCTTACGTAGAGTCTTGCCTGAATGACAATGGCCCTGTGATTGCATCTACCGACCATATTAAATTGTTCGCAGATCAAATTCGTCCATTCGTAAAAGGTACTTACAATGTACTTGGTACTGATGGTTTTGGCCGCAGTGATACTCGCGCTCAATTGCGTCACTTCTTTGAAGTTAACCGTTATTGGGTAGTGGTTTCTGCTTTAAGTGCACTGGCAAAAGACGGTGTAATTGATGCATCTGTAGTTAGTGAGGCAATTGCTAAGTTTGGTCTAGATCCTGAGAAGCCAAACCCTGTAATGTGCTAATTACCTGACAAGCTAGGTATCTGGCTTAGTGTATGTTTTTAACTAAGTCAGATAAGTTTTTAAGTTTGATGCGTCTATAAGACAAAGGAGATTTCTGTGAGTACTGAAATCATTCGAGTACCGGATATTGGTGGTGCGACTGATGTCGAAATTATCGAGATCAGTATTGCGGTTGGTGACACAATTGAAGTGGATCAATCAATTATTGTTTTAGAAACAGATAAAGCTTCTATGGATGTTCCATCTTCCATGGCAGGTAAAGTAAAAAGTATTTCTGTGAAAGAAGGCGAAAAAGTTTCTGAAGGTGATGAGATTCTTATTATTGAGGTTGAAGGTGCGGAAGAGTCTGCTCCTGAGGCACCTGTAGAAGATTCTGCACCAGAGAAGTCCGCTGAGAAAGCTCCAGCTTCTTCATCTTCCAGCGAAGAAAAAGTTTCAGTGCCAGATATTGGTGGTGCAACTGACGTTGAAGTTATAGAGGTTTGTGTTGCTGAAGGTGATATGGTTGAAGAGGGTGATTCAATTATCGTTCTTGAAACTGATAAGGCTTCTATGGACATACCTTCACCATTTACAGGTAAGATCGCCAAGATTTCTATTAAAGTTGGTGACACTGTATCCGAAGGTGCTGATATTCTTGTGCTGACAACTGAGTCATCTTCAGTGGCGCCTGCTGCTAAAGAAGAAAAAGCTGAAGAGCCAAAATCATCTGCTCCTGCTGCAGCACCAGCTTCTGGTGGTGTTGAGTCGGTTAAAGTGCCTGACATTGGCGGTGCTGAAGGCGTTGAAGTTATCGAGGTTGCTGTTGCAGCCGGAGATAAAGTTCAAGAAGGTGATTCTATCATTGTTCTTGAGACTGATAAGGCCTCTATGGAAATTCCTGCGCCGAAATCAGGAACAGTGAAGTCTGTTTCTATTAAGGTTGGTGATAAGGTTTCTGAAGGCGATCTTGTTCTTGAGCTTGAAGTAGAAGGTGGTTCTGAAGTGCCTGCGCCTGCGCCGGCTGCTGAAAAAGCGACTTCTGCACCAACTGAAAAGCCTAAAGCAAGTGCCGAAAAGTCAGCTCCTGCAGTAGATCAATCTGCTGTACTGTCTGAACCTTCTAAGAAAGTTCATGCTGGTCCAGCTGTTCGTATGCTCGCTCGCGAGTTAGGTGTTGATCTGTCTCTTGTTCGTCCTACTGGCCCTCGTGGTCGTATTACGAAAGAAGATTTGCATGCTTATGTGAAAGCAGCTGTGCAAAAGGTGGCTTCTGCTCCGGCTGGTGGTGTTGCAACAGGTTCCGGTCTGCCAACTGTGCCAGATCAAGACTTTAGCAAGTTTGGTGAAGTTGACGTTGTTAAGATGAGCAAGATCCAGCGTCTAACTGCTCAGAACATGGTTCGCAACGCGCTTGTTGTGCCTCAAGTTACTCAGTTTGATAAAGCTGATATTTCTGATCTTGAAGCATTCCGTAAAGGCTTAAAAGGCGAAATGGAGAAACAAGGTGTTAAATTAACGCCGCTTCCATTCCTGATTAAAGCAGTTGCGCAAGCAATGGTTGCTAATCCAAGCTTTAATGTGTCGCTAATGGCCGATGGCGAAAGCTACGTTCAAAAGCATTATGTACACATTGGTATTGCTGTGGATTCACCTGCTGGTTTGGTTGTTCCTGTTTTGCGTGACGCAGATAAGAAATCTGTCGTCCAAATTGCAAAAGAAGCGGGAGAGCTAATTAAGAAAGCACTAGATAAACAACTTAAGCCGGCTGACATGCAGGGTGGTTGTTTCACTATTTCTAGTTTGGGTGCAATTGGCGGAACAGGATTTACTCCTATCGTTAACTGTCCTGAAGTGGGTATTTTGGGTGTTTCTAAAGCGGACGTTGAGCCACGCTGGAATGGTAAAGAGTTTGAGCCTCGTACAATGTTGCCATTGTGCTTGTCTTACGATCACAGAGCGGTGAATGGTGGTGATGCAGGTCGTTTTATGACTTTCTTGAACTCCTTGCTGAGTGATGTACGTCGCTTGTCTCTTTAATCAGATTCTTT
This sequence comes from Marinomonas foliarum, assembly GCF_003337275.1. GTDB lineage: Bacteria > Pseudomonadota > Gammaproteobacteria > Pseudomonadales > Marinomonadaceae > Marinomonas > Marinomonas foliarum. The sequence continues at coordinate 10,881 of NZ_QPJQ01000022.1, forward strand.
GATTAACAACTAAGCAAATAAAAAGCCGCTTTTCTAAGCGGCTTTTTTTGATCTAATGTTTTTGCATTGCTTTATTACGAAGTGGGTAAGTTTTTAACAGCTTGCTGCAAAGCGGATTTACGAGAATCACAAAACGCATTATGCGGCAGTCTATTTGATACGCCCAGCTTTTCAAGTCGTTCTGTAGTTTGTCCATTAGGGCTAAAGATATAAACGGCACAGTTAGCTTCTATCGCGTCTTTTATGGCGTTTTCTAGTGCAAGCCCTATGGTGAGGTCCATCATAGGAACGGCGCTCAGATCTAATACCACAGCTTTGTAGTTGTGTATGCGGTTGTGATGCTTTGCGATGGCTTTACTTGCACCAAAAATCATTGGGCCAGATAGATAGAAAAGCAATACGTTTCCATCAGCCTGGTCTAGTAATGATTTTTCCTCTTCTGATAGTGGAATATCGTCGTCAGCATCACTGATGGCTTTTACATTCCCTGACTGTAATCGGCTGAGTTTTTCTATTGTCATGATATTGGCTATAAACACTCCAATTCCAACCGCAACCATTAGGTCAACAAATACAGTTAGCGCCATCACTCCGTACATTATAATGGTAGGGGAAAGGGCGACTTTGTGTGCACGTTTTAAGAAGCTCCAGTCGAGTATGTTGATCCCCACATACAAGGCAATACCAGCCAGTACAGCCATTGGAATTGGGCTAATTAAGTCAGATGCACCAAGTACAACCAATAAAAGAATTAACGCTCTTGTTATGCCTGCAAGCGGTGATTTGCCGCCAGATTGTATATTAACGACGGTTCCCATGGTTGCGCCAGCGCCAGGAAGTCCACCAAGAAGGCCGGAGAAAAAATTAGCGGTGCCTTGCCCAATAAGTTCTCGGTTTGAGTCATGTTCTTTACGCGTAAGACTGTCTGCAATAACTGCTGTAAGTAAGGTGTCTATGCAGCCCAAAGTCCCCAGTACAAGGCCGTTAATGATCATTTCTATAAACACAGACTGTTCAAAGGTGGGCCAATGAATGGATGGTAGACCAGACGGGATAATACCTATTCGGCGCACATCTGAATCGTTAAATAATAGAATGGAAATAAGCGTGATTGCGACCAAAGCAACCAGTTGAGGAGGAACGTACCGGCGCCAGTGTTTAGGGAGATAAAACAATACGCCCAGCGTTAGTAAGCCCAAAAATAATTCAGAAAACTTAAGGTTAACAATTAGGTTGGGGAGGGCGCTTAGTGTACCGATCACACCGCCTGATGGTGATGAATGTCCCAAGAAGGGTGCTATTTGTAAGATAATTAAAATAATGCCAATACCAGACATAAAGCCTGATATTACGCTATATGGCATAAGGGTGATGTATTTACCGAGTTTCAGATAGCCTAATGTAATTTGGAATAGGCCGGCGATCATGACAACAGTAAATGCCATGGCAACCCCTCCTTCTGGGCTGCTGGCAAGCATGCTGGTAAGAACAGCTGTCATGATAACTGTCATTGGGCCGGTTGGTTCTGAGATTAAGCTGGTTGAGCCGCCAAATAGTGCAGCAAAAAGCCCAACGAGTATTGCTCCCCATAGACCGGCTTCTGCACCAGCTCCTGATGCTACTCCAAATGCTAGTGCGAGTGGTAGCGAAACAATGGCAGTCGTTGCGCCACCAAATAAATCGCCTACAAGAGTCCAATCTTTAAAGCGAGAAAAATCAATGATCATTGTTTTTTACCTGTCCGTTATTCATGTTCAAATCAATCCTTTGAAATAATCCATATTGCTCTTGTTGCAAAAGAGCCCGCATAATGCGGGCTCTTTGTTATTTCACGAAAATTTCATGCAGTTTTTACTCTGCATTAGTCTCTGAGGCAGGCTCAGGGCTTGTTTCTTCTCGTGAGACTCTTGGGTCATTTTTTACCCGACCAGAAGAAGCGCGACGGCGCGATGTTGCAGCGTTACGCTTTTCTTCTTGCTCTAAACGAAGCTTTTCTTGCTGAGCTAAAATAGCGGCTGGTAATTCTACCGGTGCTTTGACTTCAGTGTTGGCCGCTTTCGCTACTGGCTTACCACGCCCACGACGAGGAGTTCGAGTCGAGCGGCCTATATTGTCAGGCTTCTCTTCTGTTGTCTCTTCTTCGGTGGTAATCTGCACTGTTTCGGCTTCTGGAGGAGTCGACTCGATAACTGCTTCAGGTTGAGTATCTTCTTTTGCTAGCGTGCTTTCAGTTGGCTCTGTCACTACTAAGGCATTGTCATAATTTTCTTGCTCAATTTTTCTCATTTGAGCTTTTACTGACATCTTAGGCTTCGTAGGTTTAGTATCAACTTCATTTTCAGATGCTTCCTTAGAGGTTTCTTCAGTTTTTTCTTTAGGAGCTTCTTCCGTTACGCCTTTAGCAGTAGTTGCTTCAGTTGTTTCTTTAGGGGCCTCTTCAGTTACGTCTTTAGCAGTAGTTGCTTCAGTTGTTTCTTTAGGGGCCTCTTCAGTCACGTCGTTAGTTGTGTCAACTTCAGTCGTTTCTTTAGGAGTTTCTTCAGTCACGTCGTTAGTTGTGTCAACTTCAGTCGTTTCTTTAGGAGCTTCTTCAGTCACGTCGTTATTTGTGTCAACTTCAGTCGTTTCTTTAGGAGCTTCTTCAGTCACGTCGTTATTTGTGTCAACTTCAGTCGTTTCCTTAGATACCTCTTCAGTTGTGTCTTTAGAAACTACAGCTTCCGCTCTGTCTTGTTTTGCTTCTTTAGCCTTGCTTTCTTTTTGTGTTGCAGGCTTTTGAGCTTCAGTATTTTCTAAGGTCTCAGCTGCTTGAGCTTCATCGGTGATGCTAGATTCATTGCTTTCCTGCTGTTCATTGTTTTCTTCTTTCTGAGGGCGACGAGAGCGACGAGAGCGACGAGAGCGGCGCTGAGGCTCATCACCATTTTCACTTTTCTCTGTTACCGCATTTTGAGCTGCCTCTACTAAAGCTGCATCTTCTTGCTCTTGTAGTTTGCTTGCTTCTAACGCTTCATCCTTTAGTTTTCCGTTGCGACGGCGATTGTCGTTACGGTCGCGTTTGCGCTCTTTCACTTCAGGAACGTCTTTGGCCTTCGGTTGCTGACGAGGTGCTTTTACCACCGCTTCTTGCTTTTCAACTCGAGTATCTTGAGTTTCTTGCTTGTTATTGCGGTTATTACGACGACCGTTATTTTTGCTGCCAGCTTCAGCTTGTTCACGACGAGACTGACGAGTTGAGCGTGCGTTTTCTGCAGTGCTGTCATCTTTATCTGAGTTCTGATGTTTAACATTACGCTTGTTATTTCTATTTGGGCGACTGTTTGTGTTTTTGCTGGATGTATTTCTGTTGCTCTGCGTGTTCGTATTTGTTGGTGCTTTACTTGTGCTCTTTGGTTTTGCATTAGTTTGTGGTTCACCAAATAGCGCTGTCATTATGCGTTTCAACAAACTTGGTTTGCTCGGCGACTTTTTAGCGGCTTTAGGGGTGCTTGTTGGTGCGGTGTGCTCAGGTGCTGGTGCCTTTGGTGCAATGCTTGTTACTGCCGCTTGTGGGCGAACATTTTCATTTGCTTTGCGTGGCTCGTAAGGAGGCTGCTCTGGTGTTTTTACAAGTGAGTAACTGTTTTCGTTTTGTGTAACGACTGTGCTGTCATCACGAATACGTTCTACTTCAAAGTGCGGTGTTTCCATATGAGGATTTGGCACAAGGATGATGTGAACGCTGTTACGCTTTTCAATTTTAGCAATATTGGTGCGCTTCTCGTTTAGCAAAAAGGTCGCAACTGAAACAGGTAAAACTGCTCGAATTTGGGCTGTGCGTTCTTTAGAGCATTCTTCTTCGATAAGGCGAAGTACAGAAAGCGCTAGAGACTCAACGTCACGGATAAAGCCTTGGCCATTACAGCGAGGGCAAACGATGCCGCTGGTTTCGCCAAGAGAAGGGCGCAAACGTTGACGTGACATTTCTAATAGACCGAAGCGAGAAATACGACCAAGTTGAACGCGAGCACGATCCGCCTCTAGAGCGTTTTTCATGCGGTTTTCAACTTCTTTTTGGTTGCGTACTGGTGTCATATCGATGAAATCGATAACAACCAACCCACCGATGTCGCGAAGACGTAATTGACGAGCTATTTCATCAGCCGCTTCTAAGTTGGTTTGTAGTGCTGTTTCTTCGATATCTCCGCCTTTCGTCGCGCGGGCTGAGTTGATATCGATAGACACTAGTGCTTCTGTTGGGTCAATAACAATTGAACCGCCAGAAGGTAGGCGAACTTCACGCTGGAAAGCCGTTTCGATCTGAGTTTCGATCTGGAAACGGTTAAACAGTGGTGTGGAGTCAGTATACATTTTAATGCGCGACTTAAAGTGCGGCATTACTTGCATAACGAAGTTTATAGCGTCTTGGTAAGCGCTTTTCTCATCAATCAACACTTCGCCAATGTCTTCGCGTAGATAATCGCGAATGGCACGGATGACGATGTTGCTTTCTTGATAGATTAAGAAAGGGGCAGGTTTTTCAGATGCTGCTTTGGTGATGGATGACCATAAAGTATCAAGGTAATCCAAATCCCACTGCAACTCTTCAGTTGAACGACCAACGCCAGCGGTACGAACAATAAGGCCGCCGTTTTCTGGTGTGTTCAGGCCTGACATAGCTTCTTTAAGGTGTGATCTATCATCACCGTCGATGCGACGAGAAATACCACCAGCGCGAGGATTGTTTGGCATCAAAACCAAATAACGACCCGCTAAACTAACGAAGGTAGTCAAGGCCGCACCTTTATTACCACGTTCCTCTTTGTCCACTTGAACAATCACTTCTTGACCTTCGCTTAACACATCTTTGATGTTAATTCGGCCTTCGTGGTTCGATTTTTTGGAAAAATAGGTCTTGGAGATTTCTTTTAGAGGTAGGAAGCCGTGGCGATCTGCTCCGAAGTCAACAAAAGCTGCTTCTAGACTCGGCTCAATGCGAGTGATGCGACCTTTATATATATTTGACTTCTTCTGTTCGCGAGAACCGGATTCGATGTCTAGATCATATAGACGTTGTCCGTCTACTAGGGCGACGCGCAACTCTTCTTGTTGAGTTGCATTAATAAGCATTCTAATCATTATATGTGTGAACTCTGTGGGCTGATACGAAAGAGTCACAACAGTGATAGGGTAACCATTAATAAATCTGACTCAGAATTAGAGCAAGTCATTCAGTGTTCTCTGGCGAGAGGAGTACGCGATTCGTTTATTTATGTTAAACGCTTTTATGCGGTCGCTGCCGTGATCAATACCAAATAGTCTCTTTAACCGGTCTCGTTTCTTTGCTTTTACGAAACAACGCGAACGCGTGGCCTAGCAATTTAATGAGAGTTCCTTCCACTGAAGCGGATTTTTCCGAATCATGCGGTTTATTATTTAAGATTAACTGTTACAGAGGTAAGATAGGGGGCCAAAGTGTCGCTTCGGCAATTGTCATTCAATTCTTGCATCTTATCTTCGAGGTGTTTTGTTGCCTCTTACCCTTTGCGAATGTGAATATAACAGTAAAAACTAAGTGCTTCAATTATAAAGGAAACCAATCTTAGCTTATGTCGGACTCAGAACTAAATTCAACAGAGCGTCCCGCGGTTCGTTACGTCACGATTGACGACAATAATACGGGGCAGCGAATCGATAATTTTTTGGTTACCTTTTTAAAGGGTGTTCCGAAAGGCAAGATTTACAACTTACTTAGGAAAGGTGAAATACGCGTTAATAAGAAGCGAACTAAGCCTGATTACCGTCTTCAGAATGAAGATGTTGTGCGTATTGCGCCGATTGTGATTGCGCCAGAATCAGACAAGCCTGTCTTGTCTGATCGTTTAAAAAGCGAGATAGAATCACGCATTGTCTATGAGGACAAAGGGTTGATCGTTGTTAATAAACCGTCAGGCCTAGCTGTTCATGGTGGCAGTGGCTTGAGTTTTGGTTTGGTTGAGGTGATCCGCCAAATGCGGCCGTTAGAGAAGTTTGTTGAGCTTGTTCATCGACTCGACCGTGATACTTCGGGTCTTATCATGATCGCAAAAAAACGTGCAGTGTTAAAAGAACTGCATACTGCGTTACGTGAAAAAGAAGGCGTACAAAAAACGTATCTGGCTTTGGTCTATGGCAGCTGGCCTAAGCGGAAATTACAAGTTAATGCGCCTTTGTTAAAGAATGAGCTGAAATCTGGCGAGCGCGTGGTGAAGGTTCATACAGATGGGAAAGAAAGTTTAACTCGCTTTAAGTTAGTTCGTCAGTTTGAGGGATATAGTTTGGTTCAGTGTGAGCCAGTAACAGGGCGTACGCATCAGATTCGCGTTCATACGCTTCATGCGGGCTATCCAATTGTTGGTGATGACAAATACGCGCCAATGGAATCTTTAAAAGAAACAAAAGCCCTGGGCTTTAAGCGCTTATGTCTCCATGCAACACGACTAGACATTATGTTGAATGGAGAGCGTATGTTATTTGAAGCGCCACTGGATAAAGAGTGGCAAAACTTGATGAATGAAAAATTGACCGGGATTTTCTCGTAACTATATTGTCGTTTTTGAATCGTTAGTTCAAAAGACTTGCTGAGGCAGGTCTTTTTTTTGGCTTATTGTTAGTAGGTACGGCCTTTGCTTTCCTTATGGGTGACGCGGACTTTACGGTATTGGCGATTGGGTTCAGATTTATTATGTAAAAAATAGCCACCAATAATGGATTTAAATTAGGCTTTTTTGAAAGGAAATAGAGCGTCACACCTGTAGTGCTTGAAAGCGAAAAGATAAGATTAAAATGTGCATGTGCTCTTGGAGTGTTGTTCTTGTTGTTTTGCCTCAATAGAATCAAGTATTAGTTTCATTGCATCTACATTGAGCAAGAAGGTACGCATGAAGAAAGTTTTACTGAAAAAACTGCAGTCTCTCACTGCGATTCTTGTATTGAACACTGTTCCTGTTAGTTTTGCGCAAGCGAGCAACATTAGCTATGAGGCAGAGGTACTGCAAGCTAGGGTGTTGGTTGATGACAAAAGAAATGCGCTTAAGAGTGTTCATTATCAGAAAGATACATTAAAGCAGCTATATTTTGACAACTCACTGACCTATATACAAAAACACTCAAAAAAAGCAGCGACTTATCAGCATCAAGTCGCTTTAGCTTTGGTGGAGGAGGCGTATCAAGATGATTATGATACTTTATTGGATCAGTATGAGCTCGAATTGGAAAATGTCACTGATGCAAACGGTAGAATGACAGCAAAGAATAGAGTTAAAGAGCAACTGCAGGATTTAAAGGTTATGCGTGGTACAAAAATCGCAGAGTTTGATCGGCAATTTGGTATTACGTAGAACTCACTATTGCATTAAGTTTCGTCTAGTTAATTAGAGAGTTTGCATGTCTTTCAGTCAAGCCCCAATAAACTTTGTCATGATACGTCGACAATTTGATTTTCGAGGTATTGAAATGGGGCGTTGGGTAACGCCAGAAGAAAGAGATCGAGCCGCGGTGAACTTCTATCGAGCATTAGAGGATTTAATGTTCGTATTGCAAGGGCCGGAGCTATTAATATCATTGCGAGGTACTCTTGGGCTTCAATATGGAAAGGGCGGAAGACCAGGCGTAGCCGCTCACTATGTGCCTGCAACGCGGCAGCTATCATTAGCAAAAAATGCGGGAGCTGGTAGTCTCGCTCACGAATGGTTTCATGCCTTCGACCATTACATGGGTGAAAAAATGTTCCAGCATGTATCGACTTCTCATTTTGCTTCTGCATGCTGGCTAAACAGTGCCCAATTACAACTGTCTCGTAACAAGCAACCTCATCCATTGAGCTTATTATTAGCCGAGTGTTTCAAAGCCATTATGCTGAACGAGCAAGGTGATGAGCCAAGCGACATGTGTCAAATATCCCGCCTTACAGATCAAAAGTTAAAAGTCATCTATTACGCTAAACCAGAAGAGATGGCAGCACGCGCTTTCGAGGCGTTCGTTGAGGACACAAAACCTACCAGCACCTTCTTAGTAAAAGGAAGTCGCCATTCTGAAGAGGCCAAAATGGGCCTTTACCCTCAAGGTGAGCAGCGACTTCGTATTAATCAAGCCTTTCAGAATTATTTTAGTTTGCTTGGTCACGCGTTAAGTAAAGCGTAATACTTATATTTAATAAATAAAATACCATTTATATTTTAATTATCCTATGGGTTCGATGCTGTAAAGGATCAGAGATCAATGAAACAAAAAAAGGCGAATCATTGCTGATTCGCCTTTTTTGGTTCTAGTACTTTTTAGTAGCTTCGAATATTAGTCTTCGTAGCTGTCTATTGGTGGGCATTCGCAGAATAGGTTGCGGTCACCGTAGACATTGTCAATACGACCAACGGGTGGCCAGTATTTACGTGCTTTGATCCAATTTAAAGGATAGGCGCCTTCTTTGCGTGAGTAAGCGTGGTTCCACTCCATATCTAAAAGGCTGTCTGCTGTGTGTGGTGCATTGACTAGCGGGTTGTCTTCTAGAGGCCATTCGCCGGCTTGCACCTTGCTGATTTCTTTGCGAATTTGAATCATTGAATCACAGAAGCGGTCTAGCTCTTCTAGGTTTTCTGATTCTGTTGGCTCGATCATTAGTGTTCCAGCAACAGGGAAAGACATGGTTGGTGCATGGAAGCCAAAGTCCATCAAACGCTTAGCGATGTCTTCTTCACTGATGCCTGATTCTGCTTTTAGTGGACGAATGTCGATAATGCACTCGTGTGCCACTGTGCCGTTTTTACCTGTGTAAAGAACTGGGTAATGTTCGCCTAAGCGCTTAGCAATGTAGTTGGCATTCAAGATTGCGTTGAAGGTGGCATCGCGCAAGCCTTTGTCGCCCATCATTTTGATGTACATCCAAGTGATCACAAGAATACTTGCACTACCGTATGGTGCAGCTGAAACCGCGCCGTGTTGCTCAAGCATACCCATCACAGGAGAGACTGCGTGACCAGGTAAGAAAGGCGCAAGGTGAGATTTAACACCGATTGGGCCCATGCCTGGGCCGCCGCCGCCATGTGGAATGCAGAATGTTTTGTGTAAGTTAAGGTGCGAAACGTCACCACCAAATGAGCCTGGAGGTGCAACACCCACTAGAGCGTTTAGGTTGGCGCCATCAATGTACACTTGGCCACCAAACTTATGAACAATGTCGCATACTTCGCGAATGTGTTCTTCAAATACACCGTGAGTGGATGGGTAGGTCGCCATGATGCAACTAAGTTGAGCGGCATGTTTTTCCGCTTTTTCTGCAAGGTCAATTAAATCAATGTTGCCGTCTTCGTCGCATTTCACGATGACAACTTTCATGCCTGCTAGAGCAGCAGAAGCAGGGTTCGTTCCATGAGCTGAACTTGGGATTAAGCAAACATCACGATCATGGTCGCCACGAGATTTGTGGTACTTATCGATAGCGATAAGACCAGCGTACTCACCTTGTGCGCCAGAGTTTGGTTGCAAAGAAACAGTGTCATATCCCGTTGCTTTAGAAAGCATGTCGATAAGTTCTTGCAATAATGCATGATAGCCAGCAACTTGAGTGCTTGGTGCAAATGGATGGATGCGACCAAATTCAGCCCAAGTAACAGGGATCATTTCAGATGCTGCATTTAACTTCATTGTACAAGAGCCAAGAGGGATCATGCTTTGGTTGAGTGCAATGTCTTTTACTTCCAATTGGTGCATGTAGCGCATCAATTCAGTTTCACTGTGATGACTATTAAATACTGGGTGAGTCAGTATGTCATCTTGACGCAATAGGGCATCATCAAAGCCATAAGCGCTTTCCGTGTTTGTGATGTCTTCTAGTGATAGTTCTGCGCCGAAGCATTCAGCCAAGTCGATAAGATCATTCGGGGTGATTGTTTCGTTTAGTGCGATAGACACTTGGCTGTCAGACGCTTTGTGGAAGTTCATTAACTTCTCAGCACCTTTTGCCATGATGCTATCAGTTTGCTCACCAGTGTTAACGATAACGGTATCAAAGTAACTTGAGTTAGTGGTGAAGCCTTTTGATTGGATGGTATTGGCAAAGCAGTTGGTAAGCGCCGCAACGCGGTTCGCTATCTTTTTAAGGCCAGCAGGGCCGTGATAAACTGCGTAGAAGCCAGCCATCATTGCTAGTAGTGCTTGAGCGGTACAAATGTTCGATGTCGCTTTTTCACGGCGAATATGTTGTTCACGTGTTTGCATTGCCATGCGTAATGCTGGTTTGCCATGACTGTCTTTCGATACGCCGATAACACGACCTGGCATAGAACGTTTGAATGCATCTTTGGTTGCTAAGAATGCAGCGTGTGGGCCACCAAAACCCATTGGCACACCAAAGCGCTGAGCGGAGCCGAACACGATGTCTGCACCCATATCACCTGGTGATTTCAATAGAACAAGAGACAGTAGGTCGACGGCAATGCTGACAAGTGCGCCTTGCTCATGTGCTTGGGCAATAACAGGGGTTAAATCAGTCACTGTGCCATCAATGCCTGGGTATTGAATAATGGCGCCGAATACATCGTGTTTTGCGAAATTTGCGATATCATCAACGATGACTTCAATTTCAAGTAGTTCTGCTCGAGTTTTAACGACGTCTATTGTTTGTGGCAAGCAGTGGCTTGCAACGAATAATTTATCGCTCTTCTTGCGGTTGGAGCGTTTCATTAGTGTCATCGCTTCGGCTGCGGCCGTCGCTTCATCTAATAAAGAGGCGTTGGAAATTTCCATGCCAGTTAGGTCGATAATGACTTGTTGGAAGTTTAATAGTGCTTCCAAGCGACCTTGAGATATTTCTGGTTGGTAAGGCGTGTAAGCCGTATACCAGCCTGGGTTTTCTAGTAGGTTGCGCAGAATCGGAGAGGGCACATGTGTGTCGTGGTAACCCATGCCGATAAAAGAGCGCGCAACTTTGTTTTGATTGGCGATGGTCTTTAGTTGAACAAGTGCTTCGTTTTCACTAACAGGGTTAGCTGAAAGATCTAGATTTGCTTGACGAATGGCTTCCGGGACTGTTTTTTCGATTAGTTCTGGAAGGCTGTTGATGCCAATTGTAGATAGCATTTTTGCCTGCTCTGATGCGTCAGGGCCAATGTGGCGAGCAATAAATTCATCACTGTTTAACAAATCGCGAATGCACGAGGTCATGGTTTAATTACCTATTAAGATTAGATCGAGGAGTTAGGCTCTCAATACGGATAGAGGGAGAGCCTAGATTTGAGGTTATTCGATTGTGGCTGAATAGCCTGCAGCATCAAGTAGTTTGTCAAGATCAGCAGGGTCGCTGAGCTTGATTTTAGCAATCCATGCGTCTTTAAAAGGTGCTTCATTGATTAGCTCTGGTGAGTCATTTAGAGCTTCATTAACTTCAATTACTTCGCCATTAACAGGGGCATAAATATCAGAAGCCGCTTTCACAGACTCAACTAAAGAAAATTGCTCTGTAGCAGTTACGTCGGCGCCAACTTCAGGTAGTTCAACGTAAACTACATCGCCTAGTAGGTCTTGTGCGTGATCGGTAATGCCAACAGTAACTGTTCCATCGCCGTTATCCAACACCCATTCATGGGAGTCAGCGTATTTTAGGTTTTCTGGGATAGTGCTCATAGTATTTATGCCTCTTTAAAAAAATACCCAAGGAGGGTTGCCCCATTGGGTACGTGATCTTAGCGGTAAAGTGGGAAGCGTTTGCAAAGCTCTTTAACTTCTGCAAGTACGCGAGCCTCTACTTCTGGGTTTCCTTCTGGCATTGCTACCAAGCCATCAAGTACATCGCTGATAAGATGACCCACTTTTTGGAATTCTTCAATACCAAATCCACGAGATGTTGCTGCCGGTGTACCTAGGCGGATACCAGAAGTTACCATCGGTTTTTCTGTGTCGAATGGAATGCCATTTTTGTTACAGGTAATGCCAGCGCGTTCAAGGGCGGCATCTGCTGCGTTACCTTTTAGTCCTTTTGGACGAAGGTCAACTAGCATTAGGTGTGTATCGGTACCACCAGTAACGATGTCACAACCACGTTCAACCATTACTTCAGCAAGCGCTTTAGCGTTAGCAACGACTTGTTTAATGTAATCAGTAAACTCTGGCTTCAATGCTTCGCCGAAAGCGACTGCTTTACCAGCAATAACGTGCATCAATGGACCACCTTGGTAGCCAGGGAATACCGCAGAGTTGATTTTTTTGCCAAGATCTAGGTCATTGGAAAGAATCATACCACCACGTGGGCCGCGAAGTGTTTTGTGTGTTGTTGTTGTAACAACGTGTGCATGTGGAAGTGGAGATGGGTGAACACCCGTCGCAACAAGTCCAGCAATGTGAGCCATGTCAACGAAAAGGTAAGCACCAACTTTGTCTGCAATTTCACGGAAGCGCTTGAAGTCGATTTGACGTGGAATGGCTGAGCCACCCGCGATAATCATCTTTGGCTTGCACTCTAGTGCTTGTGCTTCGATAGCATCGTAATCAATCAATAATGTTTCTGGGCTAACTTCGTACTGAACAGCATTAAACCATTTGCCAGATTGAGCTGGTGCCGCGCCGTGAGTTAAGTGACCACCAGAAGACAATGACATACCCATGATAGTGTCGCCAGGCTGAAGCAGTGCTAGCATTACTGCACCGTTAGCTTGTGCGCCAGAATGAGGCTGAACGTTTACAAACTCACAGTTGAAAAGTTTTTTAGCACGGTCAATGGCAAGCTGTTCCGTTACGTCAACTGCTTCACAGCCACCATAGTAGCGACGATGTGGGTAACCTTCTGCATATTTGTTGGTTAGTACTGAGCCCTGAGCTTCTAAAACCGCTTTTGAAGTGATGTTTTCAGAAGCAATCAATTCAATGCCGGTTTCTTGGCGTTCTTGCTCTTCAACGATTGTTGCAAAAAGTTCTTGATCTCGCTCAGCTAAAGTTTGGCTGAAAAAAGCTTCGGTATTCGCCATGGGGAAATTCCTCTTAAATAAACATGTATGCCAAAAAGACAATGAGTCGTGCGTATAATAACACTAAGGCAGTCTATGATGATGAAAAAAGATCATCTTTCTAGGAGCGTCAGTCATTGTTCGGTTTACGTCATTTTTGACTATGATAATGAAAAAGTTTCCAATTGGAAACAGTAATTGGGATGGATTTTTCAAGTTTGTTTATTAATATACTTGACCGTTCGTTTAATATTTTGCATTGAAAATATTGAGTTTAGGTTGGATGTTCTTCGATTAAATGCTGCTTGGGGCTTGTCAAGTCTGGCTGAATTTGGATACTCTGTTTCCAATTGGAAACAAACATTGTTACTACTTTAATTAAAGGTTTTCGTTATGAAACGTACTGCTCTATGTGATTTACATGTCGCTTCAGGCGCTAGGATGGTTGAATTTGCTGGTTATGAGATGCCAGTTCAATATCCGTTAGGTGTGATGAAAGAACATTTATGGGCTCGTGAAAACGCGGGGTTATTTGATGTGTCGCACATGGGGCAGGTAATGCTACGAGGTAAAAATGTAAAAGCTGCGCTTGAAGCTATTTTGCCTGTTGATGTAATTGGATTGCCTGAAGGTACACAGCGTTACGGTATGTTTACGACTGATAAGGGCGGTATTACGGACGACTTAATGTTCGCCAATTGGGGCGATGAAGTATTTATGGTTGTGAATGCTGGCTGTAAAGACCAAGACTTTGCTTATTTAAAAGCTACGTTGGTTGATTGTGATGTTGACGTTATAGAAGATAGGTCATTGCTAGCAATTCAAGGGCCAAAAGCGCGTGAAGTGTTTGCGCGTATGGTTCCTGATGCTTCCAGTATGACATTCATGCAAAGCTTGAAGCTAGAATGGCAGGGCGTGGAGCTATGGGTGAGTTGTTCTGGTTATACTGGTGAAGACGGTTACGAAGTTTCTGTGCCAAATGACAAAGCTGAAGTTTTTGCTAATGCTTTATTGGCGTTTGACGAGGTGGAGTGGATTGGTCTTGGTGCGCGTGACTCATTACGCCTAGAGGCTGGTTTGTGCTTGTATGGTCATGATATTGACGCGACAACAACACCAGTGGAGGCTTCTCTTAATTGGGCGATACAAAAAGTGCGTCGTTTAGATGGGGCGCGTGCTGGTGGCTTTCCGGGTGCTGATATTATTTTACCGCAATTTGTCAATAAACCAGCAAGAAAGCGTGTTGGTTTTCTAGTTGATGGTCGTGCCCCGGTTCGTGAAGGTGTGGAGATAGTGGATGCTTCTGGTGAGGTTAAAGGTGTTGTGACTAGTGGTGGTTTCTCTCCAACTCTTGCTAAGCCTATCGTGATGGCTTATGTGGCAGTCCAGGCGCTTGATGGCGGCGAAGATTTATTTGCTAGCGTTAGGGGTAAGAGTATTCCTTTGGCTCAGACGTCTATGCCGTTTGTACCTTCTCGATATTATCGAGGCTAATGTTTAGAGTGATTTTTTAGCCCGCTCATGAGTTTGGCGGGATTGCATAAAATGCGCTGCGTGAAGTTATTTTCTTTGCGTGGCGCATTTTTCTTTCTTATGTGATAATTCTTTGCTTTTGGAGTCTATACGTTGGCAAGTGTAACGCAGCTTGTTGAAGCCTTTAGCGCCTGTTTTCTCTCAAGTTTTAATACCCGCCTTGTAGGTGGTGCAGATGAACCCTTATATTTGCCTGCTGAGGTTGGCGCTCCGGCGACTATATATTTTCGCTTCGATTACTGCTCAAGTGCGCTACATGAAGTGAGCCATTGGTGTATTGCAGGCTCAGAAAGGCGTTTGCTGGAGGATTATGGTTATTGGTATGAATCCGATACGCGAGATTTGAAAACCCAGCAAGAGTTTGAGTGTGTCGAGGTTAAGCCTCAGGCTGTTGAGTGTGTTTTGCATTGGTCGGCAGGGCTGCCATTTCGTGTAAGTGTTGATAATTTGTCTATGCCTGATTATGACGCTAAGCACTTTGAACAAGCTGTAATGAAGCAGGTAGGTAGCTATATAGTTACTGGCTTGCCGAGAAGGGCTGAGGCTTTTTCAACCTATTTATTGGCACAACGCCATCCAGATTTAGTTTTTAGTGAGTTTTTAAAGCAACAGTATGAAAATTATTGCAGATGAGAATATGCCAAATGCGAAAGCTCTTTTTTCGCATTTGGGTGATGTGGAATTGGTAAATGGCCGGACAATAACAAACAACCAAATAAAAGACGCGGATGTGCTTTTGGTTCGTTCTGTGACGAAAGTGACGCGGGAGTTGCTTGAGGGTAGTTCTGTTTGTTTTGTGGGCAGCGCTACCATAGGTGTCGATCATATCGATCTAGATTATCTGGCTGAAGTGGGTATTGCATTTAGTAGTGCGCCCGGTTGCAACGCAGAAGCAGTCGCGGATTATGTGTTTAGTGGTTTGAGTCATCTTTATATGACAAAAAAACTTAGCTGGTTGAGTAAGAAAATCGGCGTGATTGGCTATGGTAATGTTGGTAAAGCTGTATATGACCGTTTTGCTGATTTAGGCTGTCATGTATGCATTCATGATCCTATTAAGGAAAAAGAGGGTGGTTCAGCGAACTTTGTTTCTTTGGATGAAATTCTTTGTTGTGATGTAATTTCTCTGCATGCGCCTTTAACAAACTCAGGCCCTTGTCCAACTATGGGGATGATCGGTAGCGAGGAGCTTGCTAGGGTGTCCGCTGGTGTTACTATTATTTCGGCTGGACGAGGTGGTGTTATTGAAGAAAATGCACTGCTTGAACGCTATAAGCAATTAGACGGTAATATTCATCTGGTGATAGATGTCTGGGATGCTGAGCCAGAAATTAACCAGAATCTTGTCTCTATTGTCGATATTGCCACACCACATATCGCGGGATACAGTAAGCAAGGTCGTGAAAAAGGTACCTGGATGGTTTATCAGGCTTTGTGTCGCCATTTAGGGCTAAATTCACACGTAATTAATAAAAAAGACGCTATTAGTTCAGGTTGGCTTTCTTTTATTGATGTTACTGCCGGTGTCTCGCAAGAAGAAATGCTGGCTCGAAGTGTGCAAGCAATTTATGATGTGGCTAGGGATGATGTTCGGTTGCGCTTTAAATACCGAGAAAATAAAGAAAGTAATGTTTTTGATTGGTTGAGAAAGCATTATGTAGAAAGAGATGAATTAAATACTTGTACTGTGCGTGCGAATAGTAATGGAGTCTCTAGTTTAATAGATGCCGTTGGTTTCTCGAGACAATAAATAATAAAGCTAAGGTAAAAGAATGGCTGGAGTTATGCAGGTTGATTTGGGGGATCTTGATGTACCTATAGGTACAAACGTTCAAATAGAATTTATTTCTCCTCCTGGTCGTTATATGGTGAAAGTTCTTGGAAATATTCCGGGCAGATCATTGATACTTTCTACACCTAAAATAAATGGTAAAAATATTTTGGTTAGAGATGGTCAGGTAGTAAATGCTCGACTAATGCTGAGTACTCACGTTTGTGCCTTTTCTAGTAAGGTGGCAAAAAGCTATTTGGAGCCGGCAGCGCATCTCCATATTGCTTACCCAGAATATGTTGAAACATCTGAAGTGCGTCAGGCGGTTCGTGTAGAGACTCGTTTGATTTCTAATTTAGAGCCAAACGGTTCTTCGTTGTCTATTTCAGATTCATCCTCTGCTGTGATTATTGATTTAAGTCTTGGTGGGGCTAAGCTGATCTCAAAAGAAGATTTTGGCTCTGTTAATCAAACAATGAAGCTTAACTGTAATATTAAAGTGGGCCCATATAATCACCTTTTAAAGCTAGATTGTGAAATCCGTTCTCAAGAAATTCAAATGTTAGAGCAAGTTCAAGCGAGCTTAGTAGATAATGATTTTCTAGCAAGAATGGGTGTGGAATATTTTTATGTTTACGGTGTGCGATTTGTTGATTCTGGGAAAGATGTAGGTATTCCGCTGATGGCGTTTATTTTCGAGACTCAGCGCAATAAATCTAAATGAATTTATATACTTTGAAAAAAACGCCAGCATTTTGCTGGCGTTTTTTGTTAAATATTAAAGTGCTTGTAGTGCTTTAATACGATCTTCAATAGGGGGGTGGCTAGAAAATAGCTGTCCCATTGTTGGTTTCTTGCCGCGGCGTATGCCGAAGGCAAGCATGGAGTCTGGCATGCGGCTTTCTTCGTGTTCTTGCTGCAAACGAGCAAGGGCTGCAATCATAGCGCCTTTGCCTGCTAATCGTGCGCCTGCTTCGTCTGCTCTGAACTCTCTGTAACGAGAGAACCACATAACAATGATAGAGGCTAAAACGCCAAAGATAATTTCAAATACAAAAGTGGCGATATAGTAGCCCCAGCCCACGGAGCCTTCGTTGTCGTTTCTGCGTAGGAATTGATCTACAGCGTAAGCTGCAATTCGAGCAAAAAACATTACGAAAGTGTTAACAACGCCCTGAATAAGAGACAGAGTAATCATGTCGCCATTGGCCACGTGACCAATCTCGTGACCAAGTACTGCTTTTATTTCATCAGGAGAGAATCTATCTAGCATGCCACTTGATACGGCGACTAAGGCATCGTTTTTGTTCCAGCCTGTTGCGAACGCGTTTGCTTCATGGGTTGGGAATATTGCCACTTCTGGCATTTTTATTCCTGCTTGGTGTGAAAGTGCTTTTACTGTATCAAGTAACCATGCTTCTTTGTGGTTGCTTGGTTGCTTAATAACAACAGCACCAGACCCTCGCTTTGCCATGAATTTTGACAGAAGAAGTGACACTAGACTGCCGGCAAAGCCAAACACACCGCAGAAAATAAGCAGCGAGGTGAAATCTAGGCCATTACTGGACATGTAACCATTAACGCCTAAAAGACTCAGAACGATCCCTGCAACCACCATGACTGCTAAGTTCGTCAGTAAAAACAGAATAATGCGCATTACTATGCTCCTTAAGAAACTGTTAAGGAGCATAGTAGGGTTTTATAGGATTATTTCAAGAGAGGAGTTAGCGCTTTCTTAATCGGCCTAAAAAAGCAGCGAATCTTTCCATAGCGGGAGCTAGTTCTTCAACATGTGGAAGAAATACGAACCTAACATGGTCGGGGGTTGGCCAGTTGAATCCTGTGCCCTGAACGATCAGCACCTTTTCTTCGCGTAAGAATTGCAAAACCAGGTCTATGTCATTTTTAATATCGTAGACTTTCGGGTCTAAACGAGGGAATAGATATAACGCCCCATCAGGTTTGTGGCAGTGGACCCCAGGAATTGAGTCCAATGCTTCCCATGCCACCTTGCGTTGTTCGTATAGGCGTCCGCCAGGTATGATTAGCTCATTGATGCTTTGGTAGCCTCCAAGTGCTGTCTGAACGGCGTGCTGGGCTGGAACGTTGGCGCATAAGCGCATAGAGCTGAGTATATCTAAGCCTTCTATATAGTCTTGAATGCCACTCCTGTCACCGGTTATAGCCATCCAGCCTGAACGAAAGCCTGCGGTGCGGTACACTTTCGAAAGTCCACCAAAGGTAATGCAGGGTGCGCGCCCTTCTGTGAGAGTGGCTGTTGGAATGTGCTTGGCTTCGTCATAAAGAATTTTGTCATAAATTTCGTCGGAGAAGATGAGTAAATTGTGTTCTTCGGCAAGATTGACTATGGATTCGAGTATGCCTTTTTCGTAGACAGCACCCGTTGGGTTATTTGGGTTAATAATAACAATCGCTTTGGTCTTGTTTGATATCTTAGAGCGAATGTCATCAACGTCTGGTTGCCATCCAGAACCTTCATCGCATAGGTAGTGTTTTACGTAGCCGCCTGAGAGCGTTGCTGCGGCTGTCCAAAGAGGGTAGTCGGGGGCAGGGATAAGTATTTCATCTCCATCATTAAGGAGGCCTTGCATAGCGAGAACAATTAGCTCACTAACGCCATTCCCCATCCATACATGATTAACATCAGCAGATTTGATGCCCATGGCTTGGTATTTTTGCATAACGGCTTTGCGGGCAGAAAAAAGACCTTTTGAATCGCAGTAGCCTTGCGATGTTGGCAAGTTACGAATGACGTCGACTAGAATTTCATCGGGAGCTTCAAAGCCGAACGGGGCAGGGTTGCCAATATTGAGCTTTAGAATCCTTTGACCTTCTTCTTCCATTCGAACGGCTTCTTTTAAAATTGGGCCGCGAATTTCATAGCATATATTAGCGAGTTTGTTGGATTTACGAATTTGCACCACATTATCCTTACTAAAGCTGTGTGGGAGGTGTGTCCACTTTACACCTAACTTATAGGTGATCAAGATAGGCAAAGAAAAAATTCATTATAAAATGATGAGGGGTCGAGAGGAATGAGCTAGAAAAACCAGCCACCTAATTCATAAGTAGAAAAGGAGGCTGGTTATTTTGCGGTTTATTTAAGTAGGGTGATAATGTTGGGGTCGCTTAATAGTCGATTCACAGTTTGGCTGGCAAGTGCATTCATATCATCTTGTACTGCCTGCTGATATGGCATTGTGCCGTACTCTCTTACTTTCTGGGAGCCATAATTTGCTTTATAGGTCTGCCCCTTTGCTGCGAGGGTGGCCTTTAGTTCAAATTCTAGAGTGGCAATGGTTTTTAAGGTCTCAACCTCAGTAGTGTAACTCATCTTACTGATTTCGATTTGTAGATCTGCAGCTGGCATGAGGCCTTGGTCAGGAGTGAAGCCAAGTTCACGCAATCCTTTAAGTACGCTTTCTTTTACACTTAACTTAATGTCATTCGTTGTAAATATGTCTGCTCGTTCATTAATGCCTGTTTTAATAGAGCCGATGGAATTGTTAAGTTGAGTATTGGTTGAAACGTTGATTACACGGTCGTTTGTCAGGCTTGCAGTTTGTACGTCAGCTTCTGGCGTTATGCTTATATAGTGGGTTGTGGAGCAACCAGCTAATAAAATTGTTGAAAGGGATAAGGTCAAAAAGAAGTGTTTATTCAGCATAAGAGCTCCGATCAGATTGATTTCTAAAGCGACTTTTTACCTAAGTCGCTTAAATTAATGAAAAAAACTGTTGATTTTAAGATTGGTAACAGTAATATACGCACCCGCTCACACAGCAAGATTATAACGTTGTCCCGTTCGTCTAGAGGCCTAGGACACTGCCCTTTCACGGCAGTAACAGGGGTTCGAACCCCCTACGGGACGCCAATCTTTTCACAAGGTTGTCTATATAGTCTACTTGTTTTTGTTGTTTGCTGAGAAGTGTTTGCGGGAATAGCTCAGTGGTAGAGCACAACCTTGCCAAGGTTGGGGTCGCGAGTTCGAGCCTCGTTTCCCGCTCCAGCATCGACGTTAGCGATAGCGTGATGTGTTATCAGTTTATTAAAACTGAATTGTGTCCCGTTCGTCTAGAGGCCTAGGACACTGCCCTTTCACGGCAGTAACAGGGGTTCGAACCCCCTACGGGACGCCACTATTTTACTATTGTTGAATAGTAATGTGATTGGCTAAGGCGGATCATAGATTAAATTACCCACTGCTTTATGCGAATAGAGAGTAGGGTAGTTGAAATGCGGGAATAGCTCAGTGGTAGAGCACAACCTTGCCAAGGTTGGGGTCGCGAGTTCGAGCCTCGTTTCCCGCTCCATTTCCTTTCGGGGGAATATAGTTATAGCACTATAAAAGCTAGAATGCGTCCCGTTCGTCTAGAGGCCTAGGACACTGCCCTTTCACGGCAGTAACAGGGGTTCGAACCCCCTACGGGACGCCACTATTTTATGTATCTGCGGGAATAGCTCAGTGGTAGAGCACAACCTTGCCAAGGTTGGGGTCGCGAGTTCGAGCCTCGTTTCCCGCTCCACTTTCTTTAAAGAGAAAGTTTATTTGTATGTCCCATTCGTCTAGAGGCCTAGGACACCGCCCTTTCACGGCGGTAACAGGGGTTCGAACCCCCTATGGGACGCCATCCTTTTTTGCGCTATCATAGCTAACCTTAATTTTTGAGTTTTTAGCCATGACTTGGTTCGTCAATTACAGATTAGACAATTCGGTTTCTGTTGCTGATCGTGGTTTGGCTTACGGTGATGGTGTTTTTGAAACCATTCGCGCGCTCCCTCACAGTTTGCTACAAACTGAAGATCATCTTTCTCGCCTTTTTCGTGGGCTATCCAAGCTTGCTATGCCTTTTTCCATCGACCAACAAAACACTCTGAAGAATTTTCTGAATTTTCAAGTTCTGCCTTTAATTAATGAAGAGTCTGTGGTGAAAATTATAGTGACCAGGGGTGAAGGTGGCCGAGGTTATTTGGCACCAGAAAATTGTATTCAGTCGATTGTTATCGGTATCCTACCTGCGCCCAATTATAAAGTTCATCAAGAAAAGGGGGTATCACTCTCTGTTTCGCCCGTACCTGTTAGCTCCAACCGTTTTTTGGCGGGGATTAAGCATTTAAACCGTCTTGAGAATGTGATTGCGAAGCGGTTTTTAATGCCCTTTGATTTTGAGGCCATAATGTTGAATGCTGATAAAGAGTTGGTTGAGTGCATTCAGAGTAATCTTTTTTGGTATAAACAAGGTGTTTTATATACGCCATCGCTTGAAAAAACGGGTGTTCAAGGTACTTATCGAAAAGCCATTATTGAGCAGCAAGCTGAGTACATTGTTCAAGTCGGGCGCTATTTGCTGAGTGATCTTATGGCAGCAGATGAAGTTTTTATCACTAACAGTTTGATGGGGATTGTACCTGTTGTTGGTGTAACAGGTATGTCTTTTCCTATAGGGTGTCATACCCGAAAATTACAAATTTTAATGCAAGCTAAGGATATGCATGGCACTCATTAAATGGTTTTATCGCGTTGCTTTTTTGTCTATTACTCTATTGGCTGTTCTGGCTGGCTATCTTTATTATTCTATTACTGATTCGGTGACGATAGAGGATGACGAAATATTCGTAGTGCAGGCTGGTGATTCTTCTTACAGCCTGGGCAATAGCTTGAGTGATAAGGGGTTGATTGCTAACCCTTATTTAACACGGGTGGTGGCTAAGCTTCATCCAGAATGGGTGCCTAAAGTAGGCAAGTACGCTATTAAGCCTGACATGAATTTACTTGATATCATGATATTGTTCGATTCAGGCGAGTCTATATTTTATTCGATTACTCTTTTAGAAGGTAAAACGACAAAAGAATTTTTGCTCGCGATGCAGGCAAAAGGCAATATTACTATGACATTGCTTGATGCTTCAGATGAAGAAATTGCTGAAAAGCTTGGCCTCAATGTAGATCATCCTGAAGGGCAATTTTTTGCAAATACATATCGTTATCATGATGGTGATACAGACGTTAGTATACTGAGGCACGCTCATACATTAATGACGCAGACGTTGGCTGAATTATGGGCGAAAAAAGCAGAAAATTTACCCTATAAGACGCCGTATGAGGCTCTTATTATGGCATCTATTATTGAGAAAGAAACAGGCGTTCCTTATGAGCGTCCACTTATTGCTCAGGTCTTTATAAGTCGACTTGAAAAGGGGATGCGACTGCAAACAGATCCGACGGTTATTTATGGCCTTGGTGACAAGTTTAAAGGCAATTTAACCCGTAAAGGCTTACAAGATTTATCTCCTTATAATACGTATCGAATTTACGGTTTACCACCATCACCTATTGCGAATGTTGGCAGAGAGGCGGTTGAAGCGGCACTTAATCCTGAGCAGACAAAGGCTTTGTACTTTGTGGCTAAAGGGGATGGTACGCATGCTTTTTCTAATACATTAAGAGAGCATAACCGCGCAGTAAGGGAATATCAGTATAAGCGCCGAGAAGATTATCGGTCGACCCCAGAAGTTACGAAATAGAGAGGGTAGTGCATGAGAGGTAAGTTTATTTCGCTAGAAGGGGGAGAAGGTAGTGGTAAGACCACTGCAATCCAATTTATTCGTCAATGGCTCGATGATAATTGTATCCCTTATACAATGACTCGAGAGCCTGGCGGAACACCACTTGCGGAAGAGATACGCGAGCTTATACTGAGTCCTCGCGATGAAGCGGTAAACGATGTTACAGAGCTGCTTTTGGTTTTTGCTGCAAGGGCTCAACATTTAGCTGAAAAAATTCAGCCGGCTTTAGAAAATGGTACCTGGGTGATCAGTGATCGTTTCTTGGATTCCAGCTACGTATATCAAGGTAAAGCACGAGGTGGCGATGTTGCTATGCTTGATCAACTTGCGTCGTGGGTTGTAGGCAATAATAAACCTGATGCTACTTTGCTGTTGGATGTTCCTGTCGAATTGGGTCAAGAACGCGTTGTTCAGCGTCAGCATCAAGATCGCTTAGATAAAGAGTCTTTAGCTTTCCATCAAAAAGTTAGGGACGGTTTTCTTGAGCGAGCAACAGTTGATCCTGAAAGGGTTAGAGTCGTCGATGCTAGTCAATCACTAGACTCGGTTAAGCAACAAATAGAAGAGCAGCTTGTTAAACTTAATAGCTCTTGGGCTGGTGATTCCTAAATGTCCACTATTGCTGACTGGTTGATGCCGTGTTTAAGACAGGTCCAAGTATTGAGACAGGCCAATAGCCTTTCTCATGCTTTATTAATTACTGGTGCTAATGGTGTTGGGCAAGAAGAGCTTGCTCATGAAATGGTAAAAGATCTGATGTGCGAAAGTGATCAGGCGGCGGCATGCGGGCATTGTCATTCTTGTCAGCTGATGCGTGCCGATACTCATCCAGATTTTCGCGTTTTGGATGGACAGGCCGCAACAATCAAAGTCGATCAAGTTCGATTACTGGTTCGTCAAATTAGCCAAAAACCTCAAGTCGGTCAAAATAAAGTAGTATTAATTACTCATGCTCAGGCAATGAATATTAATGCGGCGAACGCTGTGCTTAAAGCACTTGAAGAGCCAGCTGATCGAACTTACTTTGTTCTTACCAGTTCACAATCAACCAGTTTGTTGCCTACCATTCGTAGTCGTTGCCTTTTAGTGAATGTGCCGACCCCAAATGAGGCTGAGGTAAGGCAATGGTTGATGAAGCAAGCTGATGGTGATGCTTTAAGTTCATTATTCTGGTTAACGACTCAGCCTTTTCGTTTACTGGCGGTTCAGAAGCAAGGGAAAGCGCAATTATACGCCTCGCTGCCAGATCAATTGACTGATCTATTGCGCGGATCGGCCTCAGTCAGTGCAATATTGAAGGGGTTGGATAATAGTAATATTGAAGATTACTGCAATGGCTTGGCTGCGATTCTACATCAATGTATTTGCCATTCGACTGGCGCTCCGATTGATTCTGCATTACAAGCAATATATGACACGCTCATTGCTCGCTTGGGTATTCAAACGCTTATGTTACGTTATCAATCATTGCAAAAATTAAAGTCAGACCTTCAAAAGACGAATTTAAACCCCATTATGCAACTCACACACGAATTGAATCAGTGGTAAACCAACTATGTTAATTGATACCCATTGCCATCTTGATATGCTTGATCTGGCACCACACAACAACGACATAAACTCTGTCATCGATGCAGCGTACCAGAAGGGGGTTAGGCAACTGCTGACTATTTCAGTTGACCTAAATAAAATGGATACTGTACTTGGTTTCACCCAGCGAGAAGGGGTTTATGCAAGTTGTGGAGTTCATCCATTACAGAATAAGGGCCTCGTTACAGATGAGGAGCTTTTGCGTAAGTACGCTGCAGACCCTAAAGTCGTTGCTATTGGTGAAACGGGTCTAGATTATTTTTATGAAGCTTCAACAGAGGCGCGTGAAGCGCAGAAAATAAGTTTTATGCACCACCTTAAAGCAGCAGGTGATTTAGGTCTTCCAGTCATCGTTCATACCAGAAATGCGAAAGAGGACACCTTGTCCTTGATAAGGCAATATGGCAATCGTGAAAGCGCTGGTGTGCTGCATTGCTTCACGGAAGATTACGATATGGCGAAAGCCGCATTGGATGAGAACTACCTGATTTCCATATCTGGGATTGTTACTTTCAAAACAGCCCAGGACTTGAAAGAAACTGTACGAAAGTTGCCCTTAGAATCATTAATTATTGAAACAGATTCGCCATACCTTGCGCCAGTTCCTTATCGAGGTAGGAAAAATGAGCCTCAATACGTGTCTGAAGTGGCGCAATATGTTGCCGATTTAAAAGGAATTAGATACGAGGCTTTATTAGAAGCCACAGCGCAAAACTTTCATCGCGTATTTTCAAAAGCAACCCCTCAAAACCAGCTTCAGCTTGGTTCTCGTTAGTTTTAAAGTGCTTTAATTACGATGCAGGTGAGAAGGATATTTTATTCCATCATATAGGCGAAGTGGAATCAGAGTGTTAGTCTCAAGCTACTGTATTTACATAACATATTCGAAAGAAGAGCCTTCTTCTTTCGCAAGCCTATCTTAATAGGGCTTGTAACACACAAGGAAACCCATTGATGTCCAGTATGGTTACCTCTCTACCTCACCAAGCACTTGCAGCGAAAGTGCCAAATGATCACCTCGCTTTTAAAACGTTAAATGATATTGAGCCTCTAAGTGGTATTTTAGGTCAGGAGCGTGCAGTTGAAGCCATTCAGTTTGGTGTCGCAATGCAACGTCCTGGTTACAACATTTTTGCCATGGGGGACTCTGGAACAGGCCGCTCTTCGTATGTATTAAATTACTTGAAAAGTGAAGCTAAACGCCGCCCAGCACCTAATGAATGGGCCTACATCAATAATTTTACTGAAAGTCATCGACCAAAAGCACTTGAATTTTCTCCTGGTCAAGCGTCTGAGTTTGAAAAAGAGATTCGTTCATTAATTGACGGCCTCATGGTTACCTTCCCTGCCGCTTTTGAGAACCCATCTTATCAACAGCAGAAAAGCATTATTGATAGAGCATTTAACGATCAATATGAAGCCGCTATTAACAAAGTTGAGCGTATTTCCGGAAAGATAGGCGTTGCCATGTTTCGCGATGCGTCCTCTGTAAGTTTTGCTCCTATGAAAGATGGTAAAGCGCTAGAGGAAAATGAATTCGCAGCGTTGACTGATGACGAGCGGGATGCCTTTCAGGAAGGTGTGTCCACTTTGGAAGGTTTGTTGAATGAAGAGCTATTGGGTTTGCCACAATGGAAACGTGCAACCTACGAACAAATTCGTCAGTTAAATCTAGATACTGTCAAAGAAGCGCTGGATCCATTAATGTCTGGCTTGTTCGAAAAATATGAAAGTAATGAAGATATTACGGCACACCTCCATGCGTTGCGTGAGGATCTAGATAAAACCATCATTGATCAAATGGCTGATGATAAAGCGTCTGAAAACCGAGACGAAATTGGTCGTCGTCAGTTTTATGAGGAGCTGTATTTACCAAATATTGCGATGACTCATAAACCCAATGGTGGTCAGCCAGTTGTGTATGAGCCGCACCCAACCTACCGCAATCTATTTGGTCAAGTAGAACACAGTAGCGACCAAGGTATGCTAGTAACGAACTATCGTTTGATTCGCTCTGGTAGTTTGCATGCTGCTAATGGCGGGTACTTAATCTTAGACGCTGAAAAGTTGTTAACGGACCATTATCTTTGGGAAGCCTTAAAACGCGCACTTAAAAGTAAAACGATTAAGATTGAGCACCCTTATGCTGATATGGGGTTGATGAATACCATGACTTTGTCTCCGCAGGATTTGCCTTTGCAGGTGAAGGTTGTGTTGATTGGCGCCCGTGATATTTATTACTTGTTGCAAGATGCTGACCCTGATTTTCAAGAAATGTTTCGTGTTCTAGTGGATTTTGATGACACGCTAAAACGCTCTAAAGAATCTGAGCTGTCTTTTGCTCGCCTCATGAAAGACAGAGTGGACAAAGAAGAATACGCTAATGTAACCAGAGACGGTGTTGCCGCTTTAATCGAATACAGTAGTCGTTTGGCTGAGCATCAGCGTGAGATGGCAGCAAAGATTGGCGATGTATTTGAATTATTGGGTGAAGCGGATTTTGTTCGTCAGATGGCCAAAGACACAGAGATTACTGCTGAACACATCGCACGTGCTTTAAAAGCCAAAAAGCACAGAACAGGCCGAGTTAGTGAAAAAATTATTGAAGAGATCATTGAGGGTACTGTATTGCTAGAAAGCGATGGGTATGCGGTTGGTAAGATTAATGGCTTAACAGTAATGCAGATAGGTGATAGCAGTTTTGGTGCGCCAGCTCGAATTTCTACAACGGTTTATCCTGGTGGAAAGGGAATCATTGATATTGAGAGAGAGTCCAACCTAGGTCAAAACATCCACTCTAAAGGTGTGTTGATATTATCTGGTTATCTTGGCAACAAATACGCTCAGCGCTTCCCGCTGGATATTTCGGCTTCTATTGCGATGGAGCAGAGTTATGGCTATATAGATGGTGACAGTGCTTCTACTGCGGAGCTTTGCTGTTTGTTATCTGCGCTGATTCAGGTGCCGCTTCGTCAAGATCTTGCTATAACAGGCTCATTAAACCAGTATGGTGAAATTCAAGCTATCGGTGGTGTGAATGAAAAAATCGAAGGCTTTTTTAATGTTTGTAAGGCTCGTGAGCTTACGGGTGCGCAAGGGGTTATTATTCCAAAATCCAACGCTATTAACTTAATGTTAAGCGATGAGATTGTTGACGCGGTTAAGGCTGGGATGTTCCATATTTATGCTGTATCAACAGCGGATGAAGCCTTGCATTTACTGACGGGAATTGAACCTGGTGTCGCGAATGAGGAGGGTGAGTACCCCGAAGGCAGTGTGTCGGCCAAAGTTATTGAGCGACTTGAAGAAATTTCTAAGCTTGGTGAAGAAGAGGACGACGACGAGGAGGATGGCTCCGAGGAAGAATCTACAGGCGATAAAAAATTAAATAAAACGAAAGACGTAGAAAAAGAAAAGAAATAAGTAAGGCGGACAAGAAATTATTGAACCAACGGCAGATTAGTGTTTGCCGTTGGTTCTTTTTATGACTTGTGCTGTGCATTTAGAGTTAACCAAAGTATATACTGTATAAAAAAGGTCGTCCGTTTTTACATAGCTGGCGACCTCTTTCCTTTTGCTGGGTAAGTGTTTTTTTAAAACCAAAGCGGGTTTAAAGGTTTTCCCATCAATGTAATCCTGAGCCAGTTTATCAGCCGCTAATTTCGCATCAAAGTCACTGCATTCTGCTAGAGTAAAGCTGCTTATCGAGAAAGCTGCTATTATCAGCAATAGATATTTAACCTTTAAAATAATGAACTCCTATACTATTTGGTGTCGAATTGTTGAACGATACACATCAAAACGCTTTTGTGCCATTCGATGTAGGTGCAATCAAAAAAGAAGGTTGCTGTTTACAATATTTTGGATGTTATTTTTAGCAAGCATGTTATTTTAAATACAGTGTTTAGCCAATTAAACTAAGTCATTTTCTTAAGAAATTAGGAACTTTAAAGGGTGTAATTATGAAAAAAAGTCTTTTTGCCGCTGCGATTATGTCTATGGTTTGTTCGTCTACCGTATTTGCTCATGGTTCATGTGATACAGAATTACATGGCTACATGATAAACATCAAAGATGAAATGCGTGCAATGTCATCTGATGTAAAAGCGGGAGACAGCCAATCTGCAGTAGGGCATGTTGAAGCCCTTATTACATATTTTGAGAAATCACGAAGCGAGGTTCCTCATAAATTCAATCATGATGGTTTGAAAGGTGAAGAGTTAAAGATTCAAACTGCTGAGTACCAAAAAGTCGTTGATAGTACAATCACCATACTGAAAGACCTAGAAGGTGCTTTGCAATCTGGTGACTCCTCCAAGGTTAGAGAATTATTTGGTGCAATTGGAGAGCAAAGAAACTTAGGCCACAGTTCTTTTAAAGATTGCTAATACTGTTGGATGACCTAGCGTGAATTCACTGTTACAATGCGCGCGATAAAGAGAGGATATTATGGCTCGTGTTAAAAAATCGCGCAGTATGCGTGGGAAACTTGGAAAAACTGGTTCAAAAGAGATGATGAAAGAGCAAAATAAAGCTCGTAAGTCTTCCTCAACTCGCCGTTATGTAACAAAGAAATCCAAGGAGCGCAAAGAACAAGCGCACAAAAAACTTGATCGTTTAGGTTTGCTACCAGAAAAAGAAACTGGGGCGGCACCTGTACGTCCACGTCGTTTTGTTTTTGTTAAGCCTGCTGATGAAAAAGCAGAGCAGGCAGAAGCATTGGAACAGACTGCTAATGTCGATACAGATAGTGAAGATCTGTCATTAGACGAATTGCTATCAGCCTTTAATGAGAAAAAATAAGCTCATAAAGAGAAGCAAAAAATTAATATGTGAAGGTAAAATAAAAAAGGCTGCAGATGCAGCCTTTTTTTATGTTAAAAAAACACCGTAAAATAAAAATTTATTAAGTTCATTTGTGAAATAAGGTGATGTGTGTGAAAGCTTCTGTTCCTATGTCGAGTGTTCGTTATCTTTTGAAGGCTGTTGAAGGTCAAGGGTTAGATCGCCAAGCAGTACTAGACAGCTTAGAAATAACGCAAGATGAGATAGAGCAGAGTGACACTTTTCCAGCATATCGATATGGCATGTTATATCAGAAAATCATG
The DNA here is from genome assembly GCF_003337275.1 of Marinomonas foliarum. Taxonomy (GTDB): domain Bacteria; phylum Pseudomonadota; class Gammaproteobacteria; order Pseudomonadales; family Marinomonadaceae; genus Marinomonas; species Marinomonas foliarum. The sequence goes on from NZ_QPJQ01000022.1 coordinate 40,421, forward strand.
TGGCTCATGCAAGATGAGTCTTTCGGTATGTTAAGTGGCGGTAAGGTTCCGAACGGCACTTTTAGGATGATGTGTCTTTGCATTATACATGCACGAAGTCTTGCTCATGCTTTATATCGCTGTAGCGATTTTTATGAAATTTGTCGTGGTCCAACCGTCAAGCCTGTTCTGATTAAGAAAGGTCGCTTTGCAATGGTGACTTTTGCGCCCTTGGACTCATCTGAAGGCAATATCGATGAGCTGGTCGTACCAGAATCAAAAGAGCAGTTAAGAACCACCTTGTCTATGTGGCATCATTTTATTTGTTGGTTAATAGGGCGACGATTAAATTTAAAGGCGGCTTACTTTACTAGTGAGCGCCCAGATGATGTTGAATACTATAAAACATTATTTCAGTCTGAAGTGAAGTTTAACCAACACGCTAATGCGTTGGTTTTTCCTGCCAGCTATCTTGATATGCCCATAGTACAAACAGAAGACAGTTTGAGAGGCTTTTTAAAAACAGCTCCCTATCAATTGTTAGTCATGGTAGAAAATGACAACAGTCTCAAATCACAAGTGATGGCGATGTTGGGAAAAGACTTTTCTCGCGAAATGCCAAGTGCTGATGAAGTGGCAAGTGCGCTCAATATGAGTGTGTCCACTTTACGTCGACGTCTGAATGATGAAAAGACTTCCTACCAAAACATCAAAGATGATTGTCGAAAAGAAGCCGCGATCACTTATATGAATGCGCCACAGCTAAGTATTAATGATATTGCTGCATTAATGGGATTTGATGAGCCAAGTGCATTTTTCCGTTCGTTTAAAAAGTGGACTGGTATGACGCCGGGCGAATATCGAAAAAGTGAGGAATACCTGAAATTCGGTAAAGCGATGAAACGCCTATAAAATAGGCCGTTAACACAATCAAATTTACTTGATGAATGTTTTTGTTAGAAATATAGGTCTGAATTGTTATTGAGAGATTGGCTTTATTTTTTCATTCTATAGGTATAAATCCGCTCGGATAACTAACCGGAGAATAAAAAATGAGCGAATACCTATACCCAATCAATGACATCTTATTCAGCTTACGTTCCGTTGCTAAAACTGACCGCCTTACACCTTATATAGATGACGCTGTTGATGGCGATCTTTTAGACGCTATTCTTGGTGAAGCTGGTAAATTAGCGGAGCAAGTTATTTCGCCTATAAATGCTAGTGGAGACAAAGAAGGCTCTCGTGTTGAGAATGGCGAGGTTATCGAGGCAAAAGGCTTTAAAGAGGCTTTTAAGGCTTATTCAGAAGGAGGTTGGATAGGGTTGTCTGGTGACCCTAAATACGGTGGCCAAGGCCTACCTTCTTATGTTGCAACGGCTGTCAACGAAGGAGTTCAAGCTGCTAACCTAGCCTTTTCTTTGTGTCCTTTATTAAGTCTTGGTGCAATTGAAGCCATTAGCTTGCATGCGAGTGACGAGTTAAAGGATCTTTACCTTCCTAAAATGTTGGCTGGCGAGTGGGCCGGTACCATGAACCTTACCGAACCTAACGCAGGTTCTGATCTTGCTGCTATCGCGTGTAAAGCTATACCTGACAGAGATGCATTTCGAATCAAAGGTCAGAAAATATTTATAACCTGGGGCGACCACCAAATGACCGATAACATCATTCATTTGGTGTTAGCTCGTTTGCCAAATGCACCTGAAGGTGTAAAAGGTATTTCTTTATTCATTGTGCCAAAATTCCTGTTAGATGATCAGGGTGAGCCTGGTCAACGCAATGATGTTCAAGTTGTTTCTGTAGAGCATAAAATGGGCATTCATGCTTCTCCAACTTGTGTCATGAGTTTTGGTGATAAGGAAGGTGCTGTTGGCTATCTAGTAGGGCAAGAGAATCAAGGTATTAAAGCCATGTTCACCATGATGAACAACGCTAGACAAGGTGTAGGTTTACAAGGCTTAGCCATATCTGAACGAGCATACCAACAAGCATTAGCCTATGCTCTGGAGCGCAAACAAGGAATGAACGCGGATAGAACAGAGCGTGTCGCTATCATTGAGCACCCAGATGTGCTTCGTATGTTAATGACGATGAAGTCGCAGATTGATGCGATGCGTTCGCTTATTTATGTAGCAGCGGTTGAGAATGATATGTCGCATTTTGCTAGTGGAGAAGATCAGAAGCTCGCCATTGCAAGAACGGCTCTTTATACACCGATTGTTAAAGGGTGGATTACTGAACAGGCTCAAGAAATTACTTCCTTAGCAATTCAAGTGCATGGAGGTATGGGTTTTATTGAAGAAACAGGCGTTGCTCAGCACGCTCGTGATGCTCGGATTTTACCGATTTATGAAGGCACGAATGGAATACAGGCGATCGATTTGATTGGCCGTAAACTACATTCCGACAAAGGGGCTGCCATGATGTCTTTGTTGGCAGATATTGAAGCAGAAGTGGTTGAATGGCAAAAATCTAATGTCAGTGATTATGCTGAAAAGGTCAGACTCGTATTAGAGCAAGCAAAAGCAGCTACGCAAACCTGTTTGACTGAAATGGAAAAGAACCCTGTTATAGGAACCGGCTTAGCGTATTCTTATATGATGCTCATGGGGTATTTGATTGGTGCTTGGCTGCAAGTCAGAGCATTATATGCAGCACAGAATGATAGCAAACTTGATAAAGAGCAAAGAGACTCTTGGGAGCATTCAGCTGCATTTTACTGTGATCATGTATTGCCACGCGCTTTTGGGTGCAGTCACTCAATAATGTTTGGAATTTCAACAGTTGACAAACTAAACAGAAATGCTTTCAATCGATAAAAAGCATTTGATGTTTATAAAGAATGCCCTAAAAATAAAAATGTATCCGTATAGGGAGACAAAACATGTCAGATAGAGAAGTAATGGAATTTGATGTTTTGATCGTTGGTGGTGGGCCTGCTGGGCTATCTGCTGCTTGTCGAATTATGCAAAAAGCACAAGCTGAAGAAAAAGAGATTAGTGTCTGTTTGGTTGAGAAAGGCTCTGAAATAGGAGCACATATTTTATCAGGTGCTGTTGTTGATCCAAAAGCCTTAAACGAACTTTTCCCCGAGTGGCAAGAAATGGGTGCGCCACTACATACTAAAGTTAGTGTGGACGAATTACATTGGCTTGGTTCCGATAGTGCCTCGAAAAAATTCGGTAATTGGATGATTCCAAAAACACTTCATAACGACGGAAATTATATTATTAGCCTAGGTAACTTTTGTCGTTGGCTTGCTGAGCAAGCTGAATCATTAGGTGTTGAGGTTTTCCCCGGTTTCTCTGCCGCTCAGGTTGCCTACGATGATGAGGGTAATGTTGAAGGGGTGATCACCGGAGATATGGGCTTAGCAGAGGATGGTTCAGAAAAAGACGGCTATATGCCAGGAATGATACTTAAAGCTAAGTACACTATTTTTTCAGAAGGCTGTCGTGGGCATCTTGGCAAAGAGCTTCTTGAACGCTTCGATTTAGATAAAGACAAAGCACCTCAGCATTATGGACTTGGTATTAAAGAGTTATGGGATGTTCCAGAAGGTCAAAGTAAACCTGGTACTGTAATTCATACCGCTGGGTGGCCGTTAGGTAATGAAGCTGGCGGTGGTGGTTTTTTGTATCACCTTGAAAACAATCAAGTGGTTGTAGGATTAATTGTCGATCTGAATTACAAGAACCCTTATCTAAGTCCTTACGATGAATTCCAAAAATATAAGCATCACCCTGTTATTGCAGAGCATTTAAAAGATGCAAAACGTGTTTCTTATGGTGCTAGGGCGATTGCCAAAGGTGGTTGGGCATCTTTACCTAAGATGAGCTTCCCTGGTGGTTTAGTTATTGGTTGTGATGCGGGTACGTTAAATCCTGCGAAGATCAAAGGTACTCATACTGCGATGAAGAGCGGTATGCTAGCAGCAGAAAGTGTTTATGTTGCATTGCAGTTAGAAACTCCACCAGCAGATTTAGAGCAATTTAATGATGTGCTGCAAAGCTCTTGGCTAGGAAAAGAGTTACAGCAAGCGCGTAACTTTGTCCCTGTGATGCATAAATTTGGCACTTTCTGGGGTGGCGCATATAACTGGTTGGACCAAAACATTTTTGCTGGTGGGTTGCCACTTACGTTTAAGGATATGATTCCTGATTATGCTTGTATGGAACTAGCTGAGAAGCATGTGGCACCTGAGTATAAAAAGCCAGATGGATTATTAAGCTTTGATAAATTATCTTCTGTGTTCTTGTCGAATACTAACCATGAAGAAAATCAACCATGTCACCTGAAATTAAAAGATGCTGCTATTCCAATACAAAGTAACCTGCCTAAATATAGTGAGCCCGCTCAACGGTATTGTCCGGCAGGGGTGTATGAGGTAGTAGAGTCTAATGGTGAATCTATTTTCCAGATTAACTCACAGAACTGCGTTCATTGTAAAACCTGTGATATTAAAGACCCAGCACAAAATATCACTTGGGTGACACCTGAGGGTTCTGGTGGTCCGAACTACCCAAATATGTAGTATTTCAAAGGGTTTGCGCAAACGGATCACTTATATGTGCTCCGTTTGTTCTTATTCACTACTGGATTTCATATTTCGACTGATCAATAATAGTGCCCTACAAAAAGGGGAATTCTATGCGCTTGTGGGTCGACGCCGACGCCTGTCCTAATGTTATTAAAACCATTCTTTTCCGTGCCGCTGAGCGAGTTGAAATTCCTTGTATCTTAGTGGCTAATCAAGCCATATCCATTCCGCCATCAAAATGGATAGAACGCCGCGTAGTTAGTTCTGGCTTTGATGTTGCCGATAATTACATCGTTGACAATATCAATATTCACGATTTAGTGATCACTGCAGATATTCCTTTGGCATCTGAAGTTATTGAAAAGGGTGCGTTAGCCATAAATCCTCGTGGTGAACTTTATACCAAAGAAAACATAAAGCAGCGTTTAGGAATGCGAGATTTTATGGAGCAGATGCGTTCATCTGGTGTGCAAATGGGCGGACCAGCAACCTTTAATCAACAAGATAGAATGGCGTTTGCAAATACATTGGATAAGCTGTTAGCCCAAAGAGTGAAATAAAAACTGCTTGGAAAGTCTCATTGAATAATTTGGAAAGGGTTTTGATGATTGCTTTCAAAATTATTTAACGTTTATAGGTGATTTTGTATGAAGAAAATCGTAGTTGTTGGTGGTGGCGCTGGTGGCTTGGAGTTAGTAACCAAGTTAGGGCATGCCTTTGGGAAAAAACGTCAAGCTGATGTTGTGCTCATTGACCGAAGCCAGACGCATATTTGGAAGCCTCTTTTGCATGAAGTTGCGACAGGATCATTAGATATAAATAGCGATGGTTTAAATTATCGAGCGCACGCGGCCAAGCATCACTACCAGTTTCAGTTAGGTACCTTGATGGGAGTCGACCCTGAAGCTAGAACGCTAAGATTGGATTCTTTGTCTGATGACATGGGGCATGTTGTCCTACCAGAACGTACCATCTCTTATGACGTTCTGATTATGGCTGTGGGCAGTGTCAGTAATGATTTTGGCACGCCAGGGGTTTCTGATCATTGCTACTTCCTCGACTCTCACAAACAAGCTGAACGTTTCCAGCAAGCCTTATTGAATCAATTCTTGCGTGTTCATCAAGAAGGCTCAGACGCTAAACTCAAACTCGCCATTGTTGGTGGTGGGGCAACAGGTGTTGAATTATCTGCGGAGTTGTTTCATGTCGCGGATATGCTAAAAGCGTATGGTATGCCTGAAATGTCTGGTAAACGGGTTCAAGTGCAATTAATTGAAGCTGGGCAACGAATTCTTCCAGCTCTGCCTGATCGCATTGCGTCATTAGCAACTAAAGAGCTGGTTCGTCTTGGCGTTACGGTTAGTCAAAACACTCGAGTAGTGCGTGCTTATGACGGTGGGTTTCAAACCGCCGATGAAGGAAGTATTGAAGCTGATCTAATGATATGGGCTGCAGGTGTTAAGGCGCCAGATTTTGTAGCCGATATAGAAGGTTTTGAGACGACACGTAACAACCAAATATTGGTTAAAGGGACATTGCAAACAACAAACTTTGACAACATTTATGTGATTGGAGATTGCTGCGCCTGCAAGCAGCCCGATGGGTCTTTTGTGCCGCCTAGAGCGCAGTCGGCTCACCAAATGGCAGCGTTGGTTTTTAATAATATTAAGGCATCTTTTTTGAGTGAACCATTAAAAGAATATACTTATAAGGACTATGGGTCTTTGGTGAACTTGAGTAGTTACAGTACTGTGGGAAGTCTTATGGGGAATTTAATGGGCGGCTCAATGTTTATTGAAGGTCGCCTTGCTCGTTTCGTTTATGTTTCTTTATACAGACTTCACCTGATCGCAATACATGGCTGGATTAAAGCAACAGTCATTATGGCTGCACAAAAAATAGGTAAAGTCGTTAAGCCTAAGCTGAAACTACACTAATATATTTAACAATTTTTCCGTTAAAAAAACCGAGCCTTTTTTGAGCTCGGTTTTTTTTTGCTCAACATTTTCGCACGCAAATTATTATAAAGTTGACCTATGTGCTACCCATAGGTTTTACACTGGGGTTATTGTTTCAAAAAATAAAGGCTAAGGAGTCCCTATGCGAGTGAGTGAACTGGCTAAAAAAAGCAAGGTAACGGCTGAGACTGTGCGTCACTACACTAGGCTTGGACTGATTAGTGCAGATCGTGATCCAAATAATGGTTATCAAATATTCGATAAAGTGGCTTTGCAGCGATTGAACTTTATTCGCCAAGCCAGTGAATTGGGTTTTAGCTTGAAGCAGATCGAAGAGATTTTTCAGCATTCCGATAGTGGGGACTCTCCTTGCCCAATGGTTCGAGATTTGTTGGAAAAGAAAGTTCCAGAAACCAAATCAAAAATAGCCCAGCTGCAGGCTCATTTAATCAAGATGGAGGACGCTCTAGCTGCGTGGGAGAACATGCCAAATGGTGCGCCTGATGGTCATTCCATCTGCTGTTTGATTGAAGATTGGGAAGATGTCAAGTAAGACGATTAAGCGCGCTACTAAGAGGAAGGTTGAAATGACACAAACAGATTCAAAAATAGCTGATCAAAATGCAGTGCTTACATTGAAGGTTACTGGAATGTCTTGCCAAGGCTGCGTATCGAAAGTGCGCAAGCTTATCCAAGAGAAAAGCCCAGAAGCAATCATCGAAGGTATGCCGAAAGAGCATAAACTAGCTGTTACGTCGGATTTAGATTTGGCAACTATTGAAGCCATCGTTCAGGAGGCTGGTTATCATTCCGTGGGGTTGTTTAGTTTTGATGAGCTAGCTCATTCAAATAGCAGGAAAGGAGTCGACACAGACAAAGAGCTTATAGGTAAACAGCAGGGCAGCTCCGATAAAGTAGACGACTCTGTTAACTATCAATTTTCTATTGGTGGGATGACCTGTGCCGGTTGTGTTAATACAGTACAAAAGGCGTTGTTGAATTCTGAGGGCGTTATTTCCGCAGACGTTAATTTCGCAAGCCATACAGCACAAGTCGTCACTAAAGGTTCTTCGGATGCATTAATCAAAGCAGTGGAGAATTCAGGCTATCACGCAAACCTTATCCTTGATGCTGAAAAAAATGAAGAAGAGCGAGGCGAAAGGGAGCTTGCTGAGTATCGCTATAAACGTAGATCATCGGCGCTGGGTTTAGGTCTAGGGGTCCCCTTGATGCTATATGGTTTGTTGGGCGGAAGTATGATGGTGAGCTCGCTCACTGATAGGGTTGTTTGGTTTGTTGTTGGTGTTGCGTCACTGTTGATTATGGTAAGTGCCGGTAAGCATTATTTTCGTGGCGCCTGGAAAGCCTTTATTAGCCATCAGGCTAATATGGATTTATTAATCGCGTTAGGCACTGGTAGTGCTTGGTTATACTCAATGTTAGTTGTGCTTGCGCCTATGACTTGGTTGCCTGATAACACTCGTCACTTATATTTTGAAGCTGCAGTTATGATCATTGGTTTAATCAATCTTGGTCAAGCATTAGAGTTGAGAGCGCGTCGTAAAACGAGCCAAGCCTTGCATCGGCTTTTAGACTTACGTCCTAAAATGGCCACTCTGGTAGATGGTGATACCGAATCTCTTATAAATGTGTCAGATATCAAAGTAAATGACATTTTGCGGGTTCGCTCTGGTGACAAAATTCCTGTTGATGGCGAAGTCATAGAGGGTCTTTCGACAGTAAATGAATCCATGCTGACAGGTGAAGCAGCGCCAATAGAAAAGAGTTCTGGGAGCTTGTTATCCGCTGGTACCGTAAACGGACAAGGCAGCTTACTATTTAAAGCAACCCGAGTTGGATCTGAGACCTTACTGGCTCAGATTATAACCATGGTGGGAAAGGCGCAAAACTCAAAACCACCGATTAGTGTGTTAGCCGACAAAGTGTCATCTATTTTTGTGCCAAGCGTGGTCATTATCGCTATTATGACAGCACTTGCTTGGTTTAACCTTTCTATATTTGATGTGGGCAATGACTCTGTCTTTTCCTACATGTTGGTAACAACCATTTCAGTACTGATAATTGCTTGCCCATGTGCTTTGGGGTTAGCAACACCTATTTCTACAATGATAGGGATAGGTAAAGCTGCAGAATATGGTGGCCTTATTCGTAACGGTGAAGCCTTACAAAGAGCAAGTGAATTGACTGTTGTGGTGCTGGATAAGACGGGCACTATTACAGAAGGCAAACCAAAAGTCGTAAATGAAACATTAAGTGAGCAAGCTCATAAAGGTTTTGTGGCTCAGGTAGTTTCATCTTTAGAGGCGCGAGCCAACCATCCTTTGGCGGATGCTTTATCGGAGTATTGTCAGGCGGATGCTGCAGAAAAAGAAAGCGTTGCCCTGGATGAGTTTGAATCATTGGTTGGCTTAGGTGTGAAAGGGCGTATTGAAGGAAAGACTTATTATCTTGGTAATGAGCGTCTGATGAAAGAAAAGGGGGTTTCTCTAGATTTAAATACTCCTGATCGGCAATACAATACGGCAACCCGTGTCTATCTTTCTGATGATACTGCGTTATTGGCTGTTTTCTATGTTGAAGACTCCATTAAACAAGGCGTTAAAACAGCTATTTCGAACTTCAAAGAACAGGGTTTAAAAGTCGTTATGTTGACTGGGGATAACCCAGAAACAGCCGCTTCAGTAGCCAATACAGTTGGTATTGAAGATTATCATGCGCAACTGATGCCAGACGATAAGTTGAACTGGGTTAAGAAGCTTCAAGCCCAAGGCGAAGTGGTTGGAATGATTGGTGATGGCATCAACGATGCTCCTGCTTTAGCTCAGGCCGATGTGGGCTTTGCGATGGGGGCAGGAACCGATGTTGCTATGGAAAGCGCTGATATCACTTTGATACATAATGACTTAAATGGTGTCGCTGATGTTATTCAAATAAGTTCAGCTACATTAAGGAATATTAAGCAGAACTTATGGGGGGCATTTACCTATAACAGTTTAGGTATTCCTATTGCTGCGGGGATTTTATTTCCGTTTACTGGATGGTTATTAAGTCCTGTTATTGCTGGCGCCGCAATGGCTTTATCATCAGTCACTGTCGTCACCAATGCTAATAGACTTAGATTGTTCCGTATTTCTCGTTCAAATCAAAACAGTGCTGAGGAGGACAAATGAGCATGATCATTAATATGATAGGTTTTTTGCTAATTATGTTTGTTGTTTACTGGTTTTGGTGGCCACGCCATCATAAATAAGCCCAGTAACTATCATTAAGGAAACTTTTCAATAAGCAATCATGCTGCAAGTGTTGTAAAATATTTACGTGGATTAATAAGCTAAGAGTGCAAGCTCTTGGCTTATTTTGTTTTTAACTCTACGCCATTATTTCTACTAACAAATCTTGAATTAAACTTGGGAGCTTTTATGCTTGCTTATCAGTGGGGCATTTTCGCCATTGCATTAGGGACTTTTGGAATAGGGACAACCGAGTTCATGCCTATGGGCTTGTTACCGGTTATAGCGGATGGTGTGAATGCCTCCATTCCGGCAGCTGGTTTGTTAATTAGTGCTTATGCTGTTGGTGTAATGATAGGTGCTCCTTTAATTACTTTGTATTTGACGCGATACAGTCACAAAACGTCTTTGATTGCGTTGATGGTAGTTTTCGTTATCGGTAATGTGCTATCAGCTATTTCTATTAACTATGAGACATTCTTAGTGTCTCGTGTGATCACTAGCCTTTCTCACGGTGCCTTTTTTGGTATCGGTGCCGTTGTGGCAATGAATCTTGCACCTATTAACAAAAAAGGCTCTGCAGTAGCGTCCATATTTTTGGGCTTAACCATTGCAAATATAGTTGGTGTTCCGATTACTACCTGGCTGGGCCAGACTTTCGATTGGCGAATTTCTTTTGCAGTAACCGCTGTATTAGGTATTGTGGCGATTGTTGGTATTACTCGCAGTTTACCTGCTATGGCTAAAGCGGTTCGACCCGATGTAAAAAATGAACTTAAAGCGATCATGCAGCCTGCTGCATTGCGAGCATTCTCGACTACAGTTTTATGTGCGGGTTCCATGTTTACGCTTTATACCTATATCGCTCCTATTATGCAGACTTTGGCGCAAGCATCTGATAACGCCATCGCCACTATGCTGATGCTTGTTGGTATAGGCTTTACCTTAGGAAATTACATTAGCGGAAAAGTAACCGATAAATCTCCAGATTTTGCGTTGTTTACTTTTCTGTCTTTACAGATATTAGTGCTATTGATGTTTCGCTTTACCTCAACAACGGTCGTTGGTGCTGGATTGACAACTTTATTATGGGGCGTGGTCATTTTTGGTAGTGGGCCTCCTTTGCAAATGCAGGTTATGAGAATTGCAGACAAAGCACCAGGCTTAGCATCTTCTATTAATATTGGTGCATTTAATTTAGGTAATGCATTAGGCGCTGCTTTAGGCGGATTAGTGATAAGTATTGGCTTTAGTTTTGACTGGGTTCCAAGTGCTGCTGCTGTTTTGTCTTTCCTCGCACTAATTATGGTTTGGCTAAATCGTCGTATAAAAGCGACCGCACCTGCAGACTTAAGCCATGAAAAAGCGGCTTAAGGTTACTGAACTTTTTGCTAAATAGAAGGGCGCTTAATGCGCTCTTTTTTATGCTTCTTCAAGCTCGTTTCATACTTTGCTGTTGAATTTTATAAGTTGAGACATGACGTACCGGTAATGCACATTGTTTAATCGTATGTATCATGATTGAATGATAAATATTTTTTAAATGATAATGGTCTCGATCAATTGAAGCACAACAGCCTGTTGGCTTTTATGCCAATATCCAATAAATAATGCTTAAACCAATGCAACGGATGTACTGTTTTGACTACGTTAAGAAGTAAGTTTTTCAAGCTAAATCGTCTCATTTTATTTTTGGCACTGACCGCGACAGTTTTAACCTTTGCGAATAGTTTTTATTCAAACTACGAAGTGCAGAAGGAGCAGCTAATTAAGCAGTCAATTGAGGTAAACAGAGCCTACGCCAGTAAGCTAGCTGATACTACAGAGGTGTTCATAGCGTCATCCAAACAACAACTGGTTTATGCGGCTAGCTCTTTGTTCGACAAAATGGATGATGAAGAGTATTTACAAACAGAAGCCAATAGATTGAAATTTCAAACAGACAGCTTTAATTCTGTGGTTATAAGTGATGCAACAGGGTTAACGCAAGCGGCTTCACCAGAGACGCTAGATTTAGTTGGAAGGCAACTTAAATCCGCCGGTAGTTTAGAGGCTATAGAGGAAAAAAAACTACTTGTTAGCCACCCATACCTTTCTACTTTAAAGAACTTGATAGTATTTCTTTCAGCACCAGTCTTTGATTTCAGCGGCAACTATCTAGGCTTTCTTGGCGGTTCTATCTACCTAAAAAGTCCTAATATTTTGAGTGAAATATTGGGTGAGCATCATTATAAAAACGGCTCTTACATCTACGTGATCGACCAAGATAAACAAATTCTATACCATCCAGAGAAAAATAGAATCGGCTCTTTCCTCGCCGAAAATGATGGTGTTGATGAGATTCTGAAACAGAAAGAAGGAGGGATGTCACTGACAAATAGCAGAGGGGTTAAAATGCTTGCTGGTTATTCGACTATTCCTAGTACCGGCTGGGTCGTTGTCACGCAGAGCCCAATGGAATCCACGTTGACGCCTTTAATAGGCATTATGGAGAAGGTGATTTTACGTACTTTACCCATGGCTTTAGCTGTTTTCTTGTTTATTTGGTTATTTGCACGAGCCATATCTCGTCCTCTTCAGGAGTTAGCTGAAAAAGCTGGGGCGCTTGATAGCCCTACAGTTAATGAAGAAATAGAAGGTATTGATTCGTGGTATGTAGAAAGCTTAGGACTTAAAAAGGCCATGCTAAGCGGGGTTAAGCTTGTTCAAAATCAAATTGGCGAACTAAAACGAGATGCAGAAACGGATCCATTAACTGGTGCGAATAACCGCCGAGCTTTTCAGCTTAAGCTCAAACAATTTACTTTGCTGGAAATGCCGTTTTCTGTTTTAGCATTAGACATTGATTACTTTAAACGTATTAATGATAACTACGGTCATAGTGTTGGTGATGATGTTCTAAAGCAACAAACTAAAATATTAAACCGCTTTTGCCGTGATGGTGATATGGTGGCTCGAACAGGCGGTGAAGAATTTGTGTTGTTGTTAAAAGAAACGACTGCGGATGATGCATTTTTGATAGCTGAACGATTACGGATTGCCATTTCAGAGGAAGCCTTTGACGTTGTAGGAAATATTACTGTATCAATCGGTGTGGCTGCCTGGTTTGTAGAAAGTGGATTAACAGTAGCAGAAACTTTGTCACTTGCTGATCATGCATTGTATGAAGCTAAAGGACAGGGTCGTAACCGTAGCATTATTGCAGATAAAGATATTTGAATAGATTTCAAAAGATTTAGCGGTTTAAGGCCGCTATTTCCAATTAAACACTATTTCCGATAATAACATTTATCGGAAATAGTTTGGTTGTATACGGCTCTATGTGAACCCCAAAAAGCCTTTTACTCTTGCGCCACAAAATCATGCATATGCAGCGTAAAAAATCATCTCTCGTCATTTTTCTGTAACGTAACTCTTTCATTATAGTTTTGTTAACTTTAAAAAATATATTTATACAGGTGATCTTATGAAGAAAAATAAACTGATTATTGCTGCGTTGCTTGCTGGTTCCCTTAGTGCTTGTTCTTCAATGTCTTCTGAAGATTCTATGGCGTCCAAATACGACATCAATGGGTTTACAACAAAAGTTGAAGACGGTCGTCTTTGGGTCTTTGAAGAAGGTTCCAAAGAGTTAGAATTCTTTAAAGAACATGGTGAGCCTGCAAAACAATTTACAAATATTGGTGCTGGACCAAACGGCATGACAGTTAAATCAGCAAGCCAAGAAACCTTAGATAAGTATCTGTCCGCTACAAAAAGTAAGTAATAAAATATTCTTCCAATGTCCCCCATATAAATAATGTTCAGTTTGTATGGGGGATTTTTGTATTGGATTATATAGACCCTGATGCCCTATTTTGATTTCAACCAAACCAGTAAATCTACCAAGGAATTAATCTGGAGAGTTGGAGTTATCTCCATTGGATGCTCTTTGTTGTGATGGTTTAGCCAGCACGTATCAATTCCAAAGTTGTTTCCGCCTAGAATATCCGACTCCAAGGTATCACCAACCATAAGTATGTGCTCTTTGAATGGTGAGCCCATTTGTTCTAAAGCGTATTCAAAGATCTTCGCGTGTGGTTTCGCAACGCCAACGAGCTCAGAAATAACCACTGGTGAGAAATATGGCAAAAAGCCAGTTCGTTCTAATCGGATCTGTTGTAGCTGGACAAAACCATTGGTAATGATGCCCATTTTTACGTTATTTTCATGTAAATGCGTTACGAGTTCTACAGCACCTGGTAACGTTTTACAGATATCCGCCATAGAGTCTAAAAACTGCTTATTAAGCTCTTTAGTGCTTATAGCCAGTCTATCGCTCCATAGCTTGAAGCGCCTAGTTTGTAATTGCTCTGCATTAATCTGATTGTTTTGATATTCCACCCAGAGCTGCTTATTTACAACTTGGTATTCATCGTATTCTGCTTTTTCAAAAGTAACGCCATGTTGCGCAAACATGTGTTTTAGGCCGGCGAAATTATCGAAATGAAATAGCGTTTCGTCAGCATCGAATAAGATCCATTTATATTTCATCGTATCTACTACTTATATAGGTGTTTAAATGTAATGTTCTGGGTGTAACGCAGGAGCAAGAGCAAGCACCAAAGCTTCGGTGTATACGCTTTCTCTAGTGGCTGCATGATTGGTAAACAAGCCTATGGCGCCGCCTTTTTGTCGGATGTTATCTGTATTAAATAACTCATCCATAACGTCGCCTAATTCATCATTGTTTAGTAAACGTTGATAAACTTTATTCGGCAAAGGCAAATTAGCTGAACGTCCTGTCATTAAATGCCCTTCACTGTTTAAAATGGCGACGTAAGCAAAGGTAGCTGCGCCCTCCTCAAATTCATCGACACCACCTTCCATTGCTACAAAGAAGTTCATTCCTTGGTGACTAGCGCGGTTCTCAAAACAATAGCGGGCGCGGTTCTGTGCGCCAAGACGCGTTTCTGCTTCGCTCATTGGTTGTTCAGCAACACCAGAAGGAGAATGCATTTCTTCGCAGTGAATTATGTGATTAGGAAAGGCTTGCGAAAAAGCCTGTCTTGCAGCATTTACTTTGACTGGATTACTTGATCCAACACAAACTCGAATAACGGTGGAGCCTAGTTTGTTAGCCATTTAGTTGCCTCAATTAAAAATGTAACAATAAAAAAGCCGCTATAATTGTTATAGCGGCTTGGTATTTAGACTATTGTAAATCTAAGCCTGTCCTTTAATAATTGGCGTTGGGCAAACAACATCGGCATTTTGGGCTCTGTGTCTTAGCAAATGATCCATAATGGTCAAAGCTAACATAGCTTCTGCGATAGGCGTTGCTCTTATGCCAACACATGGATCATGTCGACCCTTTGTAATAACATCAATTGAGTTGCCTGCACGATCGATGCTTTTACCAGGAATCGTGATGCTTGATGTTGGTTTTAGTGCCATGTGAACAACAATATCTTGCCCTGATGAAATTCCACCCAACACGCCGCCAGCATGATTGCTTAAAAAGCCTTCAGGCGTCATCTCGTCACGATGTTCGCTGCCTTTTTGTTCAACAACATCAAAACCGTCACCAATTTCCACGCCTTTCACTGCGTTAATACTCATAATGGCTTTGGCGATGTCAGCATCTAAGCGATCAAAAACTGGCTCGCCTAGACCTGGCATAAGATTTTTTGCAATGACTGTAATCTTAGCACCAACAGAGTCACCTTCACGACGTAGTGCAGTCATGTATTCTTCAAGCTGTGGAATAGCGTCAGGATCTGGGCTGAAGAAGCTATTTTCATAAACTTGGCTTAAATCTTTGACCTCCAACTTGATTGGGCCTAATTGCGATAGGAAGCCTTGTATTTCGATACCAAATTGTTGTTTCAAATATTTCTTGGCAATGGCGCCAGCGGCAACACGCATCGCAGTTTCACGAGCAGATGAACGACCGCCACCACGATAATCGCGAAAACCGTATTTTTGATCATAGGTATAATCAGCGTGAGCAGGACGGAAAGTATCTGCAATATTACCGTAGTCTTTAGAGCGCTGATCGGTGTTTTCTATGATTAAGCCAATGGGTGTGCCCGTGGTTTTGCCTTCAAACACACCTGACATGATTTTAACTTCGTCCGCTTCGCGACGTTGTGTGGTGTGTTTTGATGTTCCAGGTTTACGCAGGTCTAAGTCGCGCTGCAAATCTGCTTCACAAATCTCTATGCCTGGAGGGCAACCATCTACAATGGCGCCAAGCGCAAGACCGTGACTTTCACCAAAAGTGGTGACTTTAAAAAGTGTTCCAAATGTATTACCAGACATAGTTTATTTCTGCTCTTGTAATAGTTCGCTAAGTTGTTCTTTCGTTAGGATAAAAACACCATTACCACCCTGCTCTAATTCAACCCACATAAAGGGGATGTGAGGGTAAGCAGCTTGTAACGCTACTTCGGTGTTTCCTACTTCGTATACTAATATACCGTCATCTTGCAGATAATGCGCGACTTGGGCTAAAAATTCGTGGGTAAAATTAAGTCCATCTTCACCGGATGTTAAGGCCAATTCTGGCTCGTTATGGAACTCAGCTGGCGCGCTTTCAAAGTCCTCGGCATCTACATAAGGTGGATTGCAAATAATAAGATCGTATTGTTTGCCTGCTAAGCCTTTAAACATATCTGAGTGAATGGCATGAACTCTGTCTTCCACTTGATGGCGCTGAATATTCTCATTGGCCACTAAAAGTGCCGCTTCGCTGATGTCTGAAATATCGACTTCAGCATCTTCAAACACTAGGGCTGCGGCAATGCCTAAACAGCCTGAGCCGGTGCACATATCTAAAATATTTAATGGGTAGTTTTTTAGCCAAGGGGTAAATTCGCTTTCAAGTAGCGAGATAATCGGTGAGCGCGGAATTAAGGTGTCTTTGGTGACTTTAAATGGCAACCCCATAAACCAAGCTTCGCCTAACAAGTACGGTAATGGCTCGCGCTTGGTGATACGTGTCTGAACAAGTTTAAGAATGTGCTTTTTTTCATCATAAGTCAGTGCGCAGTCCAGCATATCACGATCAAAATCGAGAGGAAGCTTTAACGCGCCCATTACGAGTTGAACCGCTTCGTCCCATGGATTATCTGTACCATGACCGTAAAACAAGTTCGTTTGTTGAAAACGGCTGAATGTCCAACGAATGTAGTCTTTGATGGTGGTTAAATCTCGAACGGCTGTTTGTTTGTAGCTCATCTTCTCTTCTTAATTTGAATGCACGGATACGGCGAATGAGGCATTATAGCGGTTATTGTTTTGGGCCTCTATCTTTGCGTTGCGTGGTTTTCATTGAACTGGTTAATGCATCAAGTTTTTTTGTCATTTCTTGCCATTTTTTCGCTTCATCTGCTGTCTTATCGTTTTGATGTTCTTCGAGCAATACGGTTAATTTTACGTTTTCTTCGGTTAGCTTTATAAGCTGATTGTCTTGCTTGGCGAGATCTACTTCTTTTTGAGCAAGATTAATTCTGAACTCTGTACTTTCTTTTTGCTCTTGTTTGAGCTGATTTGTTAGTACTGAATTTTGAGCAATGACCTCTTGGTATCTTTGTTCGCTAAAAGCAAGTTTCTGTCGGAGCGATTCGGCTTCATTGCATACTTTCTTGTGTTCCGACGTTAATGTGTCATGCGCTGTTTGTAGCTCTATTAATGCTGAAGATAAAGACAGATAACCGCTTTGTGTTGCTTCTTGCTTAAGCTTTTGATGCTGCTCTATGTCGGACGACTTTTCATCAAGCAATTTCCCGAGGTTTTGAGTGACTTCTCTTGAGAATCGTTTAAAAACAGGAAGCAACACGTCATTGAGCTCGCTTAATTCATTTTGCTGCTGTTCTTTATAGGTTTCTTCCCAGTCAGTAATCGCATTTAGAAAAGTGGTGTTTGAACAACGTCGTCCATCCTTTTGTAGAAAGTACTCAGTTAAGCGAGGGATATTGGGGAAGTGGTTTTTTTCAATCAAATCCCAACAGGCTTGGTGAATTTCTTCTCTTGCTATGTTCGCTTTACGAGCCATCAATTGTCTCCAAGTCTAAATATGATAATTTATATAATTATTTTATCTTATTTATGAATTTAATCAAACGGGTAGCTTCATCCATCATGAACCGACATCTGAGTGTTAATTTTAGGCAATAAAAAAGCTCCCGTAGGAGCTTAGTAGCATTGCGATTGAAATTATTGAATACTCGTTGTGTTGATGACTTTTGTTGCCATTTCCACACCAAATTCTTTGGCTAGCTCTTTCCATGAGTCTTGTTTTGGCTCATAAACAACAGGTTCAGCATCTGGAAAGCGTGAGTCTAATATGCCATTTACACTAGCTAAACCATCGAGAAGACCAATTTTTACAGCCTGAGAGCCAGTAAATACCATGCCAGAGAAAACATCATCTGTAATGACTAGCCTATCACCACGACCTTCTTTAACAGCATTGATAAACTGCTGATGAGTTTCATCCAATACGGCCTGCCATTTTAATTTTGCTTCTTCTGTCATTGGGGCAAACGGATCAAGAAAGGCCTTATTGCGTCCTGCAGTGAAAGTACGTCGCTCTACACCAATTTTCTCTAATAAGTTACTTGCATCAAAACCAGATGAAATTACGCCAATAGAGCCCACTAAGCTGGCTTTATCTGCGTAAATCTCATTTGCAGCAGATGCTATGTAATATCCGCCAGAAGCCGCCATATCCTCAACAACCACGATAACCGGGATTTCTGGATAGTTTTGCTCTTTGGCGCGAATGGCATCATAAATAATACCGGAATGCACTGGGCTACCGCCCGGACTATTCATTTCAATAACGACACCTTTTAAGCGAGAGTTGCGATAGGCAGCATCAAGCAAACCTACAAATTCTGAGGACTCTATTTCATTATCAGCACCGATGACACCACGCATAGGGATCATGGCGACAATGTCCCCTTCTAGGGTGACGTCTTGAAAGTTTGATTTTGCAAACCAAGCTCCAATCACAGCCAAGAAAATAGCGAGCGTGGTAAAACGAAAGAAAATTTTCCAGCGCCTAGCGCGGCGTTTTTCAATAAGGTTTTCACTGAGTGTTTTTTCCAGTAATGACCATATTTCTTTGTTTGGGTCTCTCTCTGTCTCTGATTTTTCATCTGTCGTTGCTTGCGGGCTTTCGGTTTTTTTAAGTGACTGCTCGCGATCTTCGTCTTCTGTCCAACTCATTTCTATAGCCCTAAAATATTTGATAGTTGATTGAAATCATTAATGATAGCGTGTGGCTGACAAGCTCTTAGGCGCTCCTCTTGATGTGCGCCATAAGTCACTCCAATGCTTTTCATTCCAGCATTGGTTGCCATGTTTAGATCGTATTCTGTATCGCCAATCATGATGGCGTGTTCTGGGAGAATATCCAGTTCTGCTAATATTTGGTTAAGCATAAGGGGATCTGGTTTTGATACGGCCTCATCTGCGCAGCGGGAAGTTAGGAAGTAATTGTTGGTGTTTGTCAGCGACATGACTCGATTAAGTCCACGACGGCTTTTTCCAGTTGCTACTGCCATCTTGACGCCTGCAGCATGAAGTTTATCAAGCACATTCATGACGCCAGGATACGCTAGTGGTGGTACTTGATCTGATGCAACGTAAAGTGTTTTGTAATGTTCGATAATGTCATTCTGCATTTGCGGTGAACATTCAGGCCAAACTGTATGGACTGCTTTGTCGAGAGACAAACCTATAATGTTCTTTATGTCATCTTTTGTTTTGAGCGGTGCACCTACGTTTAGACCTGCTTCTAACATACTCAGACAAATTTTGTCGATAGAGTCGAATAAGGTACCGTCCCAATCAAAAATAACTAACTTAACCATAGATACCTCTTAAGAATAAACCGCCGAAAGTGTAACATAACCGAAAATGACAAAATAAGGATTGGTAATGACTACTGGCTATACATTAGAGCAACTTTCTGTCGATCAAAGCATTGAATATCGTAAAGTGGTGACAGAGGCAGATGTTCATGCTTTTGCTGAAGTGACGGGTGATACAAATCCTGTTCATTTAGATTCGGATTATGCAGCAACAACATCCTTCGGTCAGCCAATTGCTCATGGAATGTTAACGGCGGGATTTATTTCTGCAGCAATTGGGACACAATTACCAGGGCCAGGCTGTATATATTTAGAACAGACTCTGAAATTTCGTTCACCTGTTTTCATTGGTCAAGAAGTCGTGACTAAAGTAACGGTAACGGATATTAACGAACGCCGTCGCCGTGCGACATTGAAAACCGTGTGCGAGTGTGATGGTAAAGTTGTTGTGACTGGTGAAGCAACGATTATGCTGCCAGCGTAAATGCAATCGTGCCATCAAAAAGAGTCTTTATCTATACTTTAGGCTTTTGCATCGCGAAAAAGCAAACCCCAGTAAAACTGGGGTTTGTGATTATCCTTCTTTCGACAGTTTCTTGCTTGCCAACAAAGCAGCAGGGTGAAGATGCTCTCCCCCTTCATTGATCACATAATCATTCAAAATGACTTTCATACGACGTGGCCAAAACTTCTTAACATGTCCTGCAATCATATCGGCCACAACGGAATCATCACCTAGGCTGATATTGTTAACAGCAATCTGATTGATCATATCAATTAAATGTTCTTGTTCTGTTTGGTGCATACATAACTCTCACTACAGCTGTTTCATTATAATAACTAATAGTGACTGACCTACCAGAAGGACAGTCACATCAGCTTATTTATCATTCATCACTGGCTGCAACGGCCGAGGCTTCTGCTAAAAACTTATTCTGACGATGATGATTCGCCACAAAGTCTTTTTGCCATTCTGAGGGTTGAGAGACTTTCTCAACTTGTACTGCCGTGACTTTATATTCAGGACAGTTCGTTGCCCAATCAGAATTATTGGTAGTGATTACGTTTGCACCGCTTCCAGGATGATGGAATGTGGTATAAACCACCCCCGGTTGCATTCGCACACTAACTCGTGCCCGTAAGACCGTGTGCCCTGCTCGGCTCGTGATGCCAAGCCAGTCGCCATCACTGATGCCTCTTTCTTCCGCATCATGAGGGTGAAGTTCCAAAATATCTTCATCGTGCCATGCTTGGTTCTCTGTACGTCGTGTTTGTGCACCAACGTTGTATTGGCTCAGAATTCGCCCAGTGGTTAACAGCAAAGGGAATTTTCGGTTTGCCCGTTCTGTAGTTGGTACGAATTCAGTGATAGCAAAATGTCCTTTGCCTTCTGGCATCGGGAAACTTTCCATATGCATTATTGGTGAGCCATCCGGGAACTGATCATTACAAGGCCATTGTAAACTGCCGTGTTTATCGAGTTTCTCGTAACTTACACCGGCAAAGCTTGGAGCCAAGGAGGCAATCTCGTCCATAATTTCGGACGGGTGGTTATAGCTCATTGGATAACCCAAAGCATTTGCCAGATCGACGGTTACTTCCCAATCTTCTTTTCCTGCAACGGCGGGCATTACTTTGCGTACACGGTTAATTCGACGTTCTGCGTTTGTAAAGGTGCCGTTTTTCTCAAGGAAAGAAGAACCAGGTAACAATACATGGGCAAATTTCGCTGTTTCATTCAAAAAGATATCTTGAACAATGAGGCAGTCCAATGCTTTTAAAGCGGCCTCAACGTGTTGGGTATTCGGATCGGATTGTGCAATGTCCTCACCCTGAACGTATAAGGCACGAAATTGTCCAGCGATAGCTGCATCAAACATATTAGGAATTCGCAAACCTGGTTCATCGTCTAAACTTACACCCCAAGCTGCCTCAAAGCGCCCACGTGCGATCGGGTCAGAAACGTGTTGATAGCCTGGTAGCTCATGCGGGAACGACCCCATATCGCAAGAGCCTTGAACGTTATTTTGGCCACGTAGTGGATTAACCCCCACACCATCACGACCAATGTTCCCCGTTGCTAATGCAAGATTGGCGATCCCCATAACCATAGTGGAGCCTTGGCTGTGTTCAGTAACCCCCAAGCCATAGTAAATGGCAGAGTTGGGTGCTTTAGCGAATGTGCGAGCAGCTTCACGTACCGCAGCCGCTGATACGCCAGTAATTTCTTCTACCGCCTCTGGCGAGTTACGAGGTTCTGAAATAAATGCACGCCATTTCGCATAAGCATCGCTTTCACAGCGTTTCGCAATGAAATCTGTATCTTCCAAACCTTCAGTGATAACAACATGAGACAAAGCATTAACCATGGCAACGTTAGAGCCTGGGCGTAATGGTAAGTGCGCTGAATCACCTAGGTGCGGAGTTTTTAGCAAATCAATTTCACGTGGATCGGCAACAATCAAACTTGCCCCTTCACGTAAACGACGACGCATCATTGAACCAAATACTGGGTGAGCATCGGTTGGGTTTGCACCTATAACCAATACACAGTCAGACTTCATAATAGAATCAAAGGTCTGTGTTCCGGCAGATTCACCTAAAGTTTGTTTTAATCCATAGCCAGTTGGGCTATGACAAACGCGGGCACAGGTATCCGTGTTGTTGTTACCAAATGCCGCACGAATCAGCTTTTGCACAAGGTAAGTTTCTTCGTTGGTACAGCGTGAAGACGTGATACCACCAATGCTTTCACGGCCATGTTCTGCTTGAATGTTTTTTAGGCGGCTTGCAGCAAAAGAGATGGCTTCTTCCCAACCAACTTCTTTCCAAGGCTGGTCGATAGAATCACGAATCATTGGTGTTTTAATACGGTCATTGTGTGTTGCATAGCCAAAAGCAAAACGCCCTTTCACACAAGAGTGACCATGGTTTGCATCACCGCCTTTATCAGGCACCATGCGCACAAGTTGATCACCTTTCATTTCTGCACGGAACGAACAACCAACACCACAATATGCACAAGTCGTTACTACGCTGTGCTCTGGCTGGCCCAAATCAATAATTGAATTCTCAGAAAGCGTTGCGGTTGGACACGCTTGCACACAGGCACCACAAGAAACACATTCAGAGTCTAAGAAGGATTCATTCTGGCCAGCAGCCACTTTTGAGTCAAAGCCACGACCATCAATCGTCAAGGCAAAGGTGCCTTGGACTTCTTCGCAGGCACGTACGCAGCGTGAGCAGACAATGCATTTGCTGGCATCAAAGGTGAAATATGGGTTTGACGTATCTTTAGGGGCGTCTAAGTGGTTTTCACCTTCAAAGCCATAGCGAACTTCTCTTAGGCCGACAGCACCTGCCATATCTTGTAATTCACAGTCGCCATTCGCAGGACAGGTCAAGCAATCAAGCGGGTGATCAGAAATATACAATTCCATGATATTACGGCGAAGTTTGGCTAACTTTTCGTTTTGGGTCCAAATCTTCATGCCCTGCTCTGCTGGTGTAGTACATGACGCAGGTGTGCCACGACGACCTTCAATTTGAACGGCACAAAGTCTACATGAACCATAGGCTTCTAAGTTATCAGTTGCACACAGTTTAGGGATATTTATATCCACTAAAGCAGCAGCACGCATGACAGAAGTCCCTTCTGGAACGCAGGTCTCAACGCCGTCTATTTCTAGTGTTACCAGCTTTTCACTAAGTGAGGCAGGTGTTCCGTAATCTTTACTTGGATCAGCTTTATTTGGATCGTAATACTGCAACATGTCTAGACCTCCTCTGTATTCGTGGCTGAAGATGCGTTTTTAACAAAATCTTCTCTAAAATGTGTCATCGCACTTTGCACTGGGAACGGCGTCATACCGCCCATTGCACAGAGTGAACCGTCAACCATGGTTTCACATAGATCTGTTAATAGCTCAATATTGCTATCCACATTTTCACCAGAACGAATACGATCAATAACTTCAACACCGCGAGTAGAACCTATACGGCAAGGCGTACATTTACCACAAGACTCTGCCACGCAGAATTCCATTGAAAATCGAGCTTGCTCACTCATATCAACAGTGTCGTCAAACATCACCACACCACCATGACCTAGTACAGCACCCTCTTTAGCAAAGGCTTCATAATCAAGCTGCGTGTCCCATTGAGACTCTGGTAGATAAGCCCCTAATGGCCCCCCAACCTGAACAG
This sequence comes from Marinomonas foliarum, assembly GCF_003337275.1. Taxonomy (GTDB): domain Bacteria; phylum Pseudomonadota; class Gammaproteobacteria; order Pseudomonadales; family Marinomonadaceae; genus Marinomonas; species Marinomonas foliarum. The sequence goes on from NZ_QPJQ01000022.1 coordinate 64,221, forward strand.
CGCGTAGCGGTCTACCATTCCTGGTGCCGCCACCAAAATCAAACATTAGCTCGCTGAGTTTTGGTCCGAATGCTAATTCAACCAACCCACCTCGTTTCACATTGCCTGCTAATTGGAAAGGCAAGGTGCCACGAGAGCGTCCCATTCCGCAATCTGCATATGCTTTCGCACCTTGGTCTAATATGAAAGGAACAGCAGCAAGGGACAAAACGTTATTGACGACAGTTGGCTGGCCAAACAAGCCAACAATTGCGGGTAATGGTGGCTTGGCACGTACTAATCCGCGCTTACCTTCAAGGCTTTCAAGTAATGACGTTTCCTCACCACATATATAAGCTCCAGCACCTAGACGAACTTCTAAGTCGAAATGCTTTTCGCTGCCTTGGATGCTGCTACCAAGTAAATTGTTGGCATAAGCCAGAGCAATAGCTTGATTGAGTGTTTTGTAGGCCAGTGGGTATTCAGAGCGGAGATAAATATAGCCCTGAGTGGCGCCAACAGCTAAGCCTGCAATAATCATCCCTTCTATCAACATAAAGGGATCACATTCCATCACCAATCGATCCGCGAAGGTGCCGGAGTCGCCTTCATCTGCGTTACAGACAATGTATTTTTGTTCTGCTGGTGCATTTAATACGGTTTGCCATTTGATACCAGTTGGAAATGCTGCACCGCCTCGACCACGCAAGCCTGATTCTTTAACCTGGTCGACCAGTGCTTGCGGATCCATTTTGAGGGCTTTTTTGAGACCTTTGAAGCCATCTAAGGTTTGATAATCGCCCAAAGACAAAGGGTCTATCTCTCCGATACGTGCAAAGGTTAGGCGCTGTTGCTTTTTGAGGTACTCGATATCATCTACCAAACCGAGTGCTAAAGGATGCTCAACGTCGCCTTGCCAAAATTTGGCTGCAAAAAGGGATTCTAAATCGGCTTCTTTGACAGGGCCAAAACCAAAGCGACCCTGTGTAGTATCAACTTCTATTAAAGGTTCTAACCAATATAATGCGCGAGTGCCATTGCGTTTGATATCCAGTTCAACGCCCTGTTCGCTTGCCATGATATTGATCAGTTTAGCAAGACGGTCTGCCCCTAACGCTTTAGCGGTCGTGTCTGAAGGTATGTATATACGTTGAACCATTATTGAACCTCCAAACGTTCTGTTTTAAGGCTGTTGATCAATTCATCAAAACGTTGATTATCAACGTCTGCATAAATTTCATCGCCCACTCGTACTGATGGACCACAGCTACAGTTTCCTAAGCAATAAACAGGCTCTAGGGTAATATTGTAATCGCTAGTTGTTTGGTGGTACTGCACTTCCAAAGTGCTTTTAGCGTGAGCTTCTAGGCTACGAGATCCTAAAGCTTGACAAGCTTCTGCACGACATACTTCGACGACATGACGCCCGGGTTGCTTAGTTCGGAAGTGATGGTAAAAACTGATTACGCCATGAACTTCTGCACGGCTTAATTTTAAAGATGCTGCAATGAGCGCTACAGCTTCTTCTGGGATGTAAGAGAAACGATCTTGTATAGCATGTAAAAGTGGCAGTAAGGCGCCTGGCTTGGCCTTAAACTCATCAATGATGGATTGACCGACGGTAGGTTCCCAAGTCACGAATCTCGGTGTAGTCATTATTATAAATCCTCCTACAACCGCCTTAGTCGCTAAAAACTCATACAGGCGGGAGTGTTATTTTTATTGTAGTACCTATTGATGCAAAGCACACATTCGCCCTGAACCAAAAAATAATACCTCATGATATTTAGGTGATTTTGTCGCTTACTCACCATCATAAAATGTCGAGATTCAGACATTTCATCCTTGGTCGCATACGGCGTTCAATGTCGCAGGATCGCACATCCCCTCATGTTCAACTTATCTCATTACGACATTTTATATCTTGAGATACGCTCTCCCTGCTTCTTTAAGGTAAGCGGGATCGAATCAATTATTCAATTGAAAAATTAAGACAATGCATTGGCGTCTGATCCGAACTCAATAAAACGTCGTTATGACAACAGCTGATGACGCTGGCATGCAATAGATTAACAAGCAGCTGGTTTTTAATTGTGCTCACTTCGTACTCGTTTACTCAGTAGGAAACAAGGGCAGTATCTTCCAGACATATTGGATGAATATTCAGGCTAACGTTAATAAATATAAAATGGCATTAATATGAAAATTGGAATCCCAAAAGAGATAGAAGATGGCGAACTAAGAGTTGCCATGACACCTTCTATTGCTTCCAAAGTGAAGCAGTTAGGGTTTGATATCGTAATGGAAGGCGGAGCTGGTACTGCAGCTTCCTACTCAGACGAAGCCTATGAAGAGGCTGGTGTTGAAATAACACAGGATACTAAAAAGCTTTGGCATGAGGTTGACGTCCTGATAAAGGTTCGCCCTCCTGTTGAGCACCCTGAGCTTGGGTTTTATGGTGTTGAGTTGTTAGGTAAGAGTCAAACTCTAATCAGTCTGATTCATCCTGCGCAAAATATGAATAAGCTTCAGCAGCTTTCTGAGCGTGGAACGAATGTCGTAGCATTAGATGCCGTTCCACGTATTTCACGAGCTCAGAAAATGGATGTTCTTAGTTCGATGGCTAATATTGCTGGTTATCGTGCTGTCGTCGAAGCGGCTCAACACTTTGGTCGATTTTTTACTGGACAAATTACAGCAGCGGGTAAAGTTCCACCTGCAAAAGTGCTTGTAATCGGTGCTGGTGTTGCGGGTTTAGCCGCAATTGGGGCCGCCAAAAGCATGGGTGCTATTGTGCGTGCTTTCGACACTCGCCCAGAGGTAAAAGAACAAGTCGAAAGTATGAATGCCGAATTCCTACTGTTAGATTTTAACGATGAAGATGGCAGTGGTGAAGGTGGTTACGCTAAAACCATGAGCGCAGAATTTATTGCTGCTGAAATGGCGCTGTTTGCGGAACAAGCAAAAGATGTAGATATCATTATTACGACAGCATTAATTCCAGGCAAAACCGCCCCTGAGCTTATAACCGAAGACATGGTTCGCTCAATGAAGCCCGGCAGCGTTATTGTTGACTTGGCGGCAGAGACAGGTGGCAACTGTCGTTTAACACAAGCCAATGAAGTGATTGATGTACATGGTGTGTCTATTATCGGCTATACCAATCTGCCAAGCCGTATGGCGGCTCAGTCCAGTCAGTTATTTGCTACTAACATTTATCACCTTCTTACTGAGTTATGTCCGAATAAAGACGGTCAGATCGATCTCAATATGGAAGACGAAGTGATTCGTGGAGCAACGGTTGTGAAAGATGGCAGTATTACTTGGCCACCACCGGCACCTAGACTTTCAGCAGCACCAAAATCGGATGTGAGCGAACAACTGAAACCAGAAAAAGCTGATATAAAAGCCAAAGAGAAAAAGCCGAGTGCTTTTGGCTTCCTCTTACCGGTTCTTATTACGGGGGCATTGCTGCTTGGTTTGGGCACCATTGCGCCAGCGGAATTTATGGCTCACATGACGGTTTTTGTATTGTCATGCTTTGTTGGTTACATGGTGGTTTGGGGGGTGAGTCACTCTCTTCATACGCCACTTATGAGTGTAACAAACGCGATTAGTAGCATTATTGTGATTGGTGCTATTACCCAAGTGTCGAGTGACAGCCCAATCGTATCTATTCTAGCTGCGATGGCGATTTTTATTACCAGCATCAACATTGTGGGCGGTTTTGCCGTGACACATCGTATGCTAAAAATGTTCCGTAAATAGGAGATAAACAATGAACTTTGGAATAATGACAGCCTCATATATAGGGGCTAGTGCGTTGTTTATCATGGCCTTAGCTGGACTAAGTCATCAAGAAAGCGCAAGACGCGGTAATATTTATGGCATGTTGGGTATGGCTCTCGCAGTTGTTATCACTATTGCTGGTGCCGTAACTGATAACTATGAATTGCTGCTACTCGGCATAGTACCCGGTAGTTTAATTGGTTGGTTGCTTGCCAAACGCGTTGAAATGACACAAATGCCAGAGCTGGTGGCTATTCTCCATAGCCTAGTTGGTTTGGCTGCTGTTTTTGTTGGCTTTGCGAATGCATTAGGCCATGGGCAATATGATTCTTTGGTTGCTCAGCGCATACATGATGTAGAGACAGCGATAGGTGTGTTTATTGGTGCGGTAACATTTACAGGGTCTTTAGTTGCTTATCTAAAGTTGAGTGGCAAGGTTTCTGGCAAGCCGCTTAGATTACCTGCTCGTCATTTACTTAATCTTCTGATTTGTATTGCTGTTGTGTATTTGGTTGTGCAGTTTGCTCAGGTTGGTGCAGCAGAAGGCATGAACTACCTTGCGATAATTACCTTATTGGCTTTTGTTTTTGGGGCGCATTTAGTCATTGCTATTGGTGGTGCAGATATGCCTGTCGTGGTTTCTATGCTAAACAGCTATTCCGGTTGGGCCGCCGCGGCAATGGGCTTTATGTTAGGTAACGACTTACTAATTGTTATTGGTGCATTGGTTGGTAGTAGTGGTGCGATATTGAGCTACATCATGTGTCGTGCTATGAACCGTAAGTTCCTAAATGTCATTCTTGGTGGCATTGGTGGAAGCAAGGTCAACAAAGCAAGCGGTACTATAGGCGCTGAGCAGCAAGGTACTATTATCGAAATTCAAGCTGAAGAAGCGGCGCAAGCCTTGGCTGATGCGAAAGAAGTGATGATTTTACCTGGCTATGGTATGGCAGTAGCTCAAGCACAGCATATTGTGTATGAAATCACCAAGAAGCTTCGTGATAAAGGGGTGAATGTACGCTTTGGTATTCACCCAGTAGCGGGTCGTATGCCCGGTCATATGAACGTTTTATTAGCTGAAGCTAAGGTGCCATATGATATCGTCTATGAGATGGATGAGATCAATGATGATTTTAAAAACATCGATGTATCTATCGTTATTGGGGCAAATGACATTGTTAATCCCGCAGCGAATGAAGAGCCTGATAGCCCTATTGCCGGCATGCCAGTGTTAGAACCTTGGCACGGTAAACAGACAATCGTTCTTAAGCGAGGAATGAGCCGAGGATATGCTGGTGTTGAAAATCCTCTGTTCTTCAAAGAAAATACTCGTATGCTATTTGGTGATGCTAAAGAAAGTGTAGAAGCTTTACTAAAGCATCTGTCATAAAGCTTAAGGTGATATGAATTAAGTAAAACGCCAGCATAAGCTGGCGTTTTACTTATGGCCTGTAGTAAGCAATGCTGCACTGGCCACAATTTTTTGACAAACCTTCAGATAGTGTAAATACACGGCATTTTGCAATTAATACTGGGATTTAAATTCAAGCAAGCCTATATTAAGTAGACAATTTAATGTTTAGGTATTCCAATGAAAACTCAATTACTTATGATCATTGCAGTGATTGTATCGTCTATTCTGACGATCTCTCAGCGTGCAAATGCTCAAGAAGTAAACCAGTTTCGATGGTTAGAGCCTACAGTTGAGCAGGTTTGTCATGAGGTTATTACTCCTGACAAAGATACTGGATCAGATAAAGGTTGCTTATTTTTAAGTTTATCTTATGTTAACGCCCCACTTCTCCAATCTAATTCATACATTTTTGATGCCTTTGCTGCCAGTGCCAAAGTTATTCGTAATGTTAATCCAAGAGCTCCGCCATTTTCATTGATATAACTCACCCTATTTTTATTTAACTATTTTTTATTGGGGATCTATCATGAAAACATTAACTTACGTATCAACAAAAAGTGTAAATGAACTTACATGGCCTGCTACTATTGAAAACATTAATATCTATTCTCCTGCCGTCACTGTGTTTACGGACTTTCAAAAAGCGGGGCCTCGGGTAATTGAATCTAATACTCGTGCCGATGAGCTGGTGCAATTAATGAGAAAAGAGCACGTACGCATGAAAATAGTGGTTGATGCCGATAACCATTTTGTCGGTATTGTCAGCTTGGAGGATCTGTCTGAAGATGTCTTTATCAAACAGATTGCAAATGGTTTTGATCGTTCTGAACTGATGGTTGCTGATTTAATGAGATCAAAGGAGGTGCTACTTGCTTTGTCCTATACTTCATTGCAGCATTCAGATATAGAGTCACTTTTATTTAGCCAGCGTAACAATAAGCTGCAGCATTTATTAGTGATTGATGAAGAAACAAAAGCCATTCGTGGCCTAGTGTCATCAAATGATGTGGCTCGTCAGTTAAGGTTGGATATTGATGTTGGCTTTTCTAGCTTTGCACAGACTTATGAAAGTGCCATTCTTGGACATAAAGAGCACTCAAGAAAGTTGAAAGTAGCCTAATTCCCCTACTTCACTTAATGTGTCGTCCTAAAATAGGTTGACAGTTTTTAGGCCAGCTCCTGTAGCTGGCCTTTCTCTTTTCGCACTTGATTCGGTGTTTTCATCTTGAGGCT
>NZ_QPJQ01000023.1:0-41426 GCF_003337275.1 Marinomonas foliarum
AACAGCATCTTTGTGCTCAGGTCGCGCACGAGCTCACCGATTTCCCGATGCGATAAGTGCTAGCTAAACACCCATCAAGAAGAGATACAAGGTCGTGCCTTTAGGCCGACAAAGGTCACCCCCTTCAACCCGAAAAACAACATATGCCGACCCCAAAATATGCCCAGCACGACATAATCGAACTTGTACTTTGGTGGTATGGTTTGAAGTTAAAGGAGCGTTCGTCCACTCTTTATATTCCAACGGCACCAACTGCGATACCAAACGATCTAAACACGCCTTAATAATACTGGCATTGCGCGTCACACCCACCTTAAGTGCATCTTCAATCACCAAAGGCAACAACTCGGCACTGGGTTTAGAACAATAAATCGGCCCAGTAAACCCCGCTGCCAACAAATAAGGCAAACGCCCAACGTGATCGATATGAACATGAGTAATAACCAACGCCTGAACAGATGAAAGATCAAAGTCTATTTCTAAACTATTCGAGCTCGCCCCAGACCCAGACGTCTCCGCCCCCTGAAACAAACCACAATCCACCAACACAGACTGATCAGAATCCACAAACAACTCATGACAAGACCCCGTCACACCCTGTACAGCACCATGATGCTTAATAGATAACATACAAATCCTTATGTATCGTTTTAAAGAAGAATTAAGATTAAACTACAAACCCAGCCTATACAAAGGAAAGGGTGGCATAAATACACGACTTAAGTTTTGGTTGTGCTGCGCCAAAGTATTGCGGGTGTTGGGCAGTAGGCGATGGGGAAGTAGCCTATGTCACTGCGGATTCGCTGAGTGACGCTGTGGTGCCAGTGGGGCGAAAGTGTGTGGTTGGGTTGGTCATTTTCCAGTACACAGCAGTGTCGTGGTGCCAGAGTGAGTTCGCGCCAGGGACGCAAGCGGCGTTGTTGGTAGTGTATTTTGACTAGGTGCTTGGGTTCTATGGTGAGTAGTGGCTGCCAATGGCGTTGTTGGTAGTGTATTTTGACTAGGTGCTTGGGTTCTATGGTGAGTAGTGGCTGCCAATGGGGTTGCTTTGTTTTGGCTAGGCGTTTTGCGATATCTAGGTTTGGCCATCCAATAGATGCCACTGTATCGATGACTGCTTCAATAATGATGGGTCGATCAATGAGTGGGGTGATGAGCGCGGCGAAGCGTCTGGCTAATGCGGCTCCTCGGCTAAAGCCAATTAAGACAATGTGGCGAATCGATTGGTTATAATGGTTTTTAAAGTCATTTAAGGCGCGGTTTAGAATGTTGGCAACGTGACCGGATTCGATGGCAAAGGCAGCGTAGTAAAAACTGCGGTATGGTAAATGGTTGGATGTGGTATTTGTATGGCTTTGTAAGCGGCCACCGAGCAGTAGATGGGATTTTAATACATTAGTGATGCTGCTAATGTTGTGTTCTGGTGCGCAAGCGTCGTTTGGGCTATTGTCGGTTCCATCGAAATGAAAAAATAACGTCGACATATTTGACTCCTTGTTGTGTTGAAAACCATCTTCCTGATGGCTGATTTCCGCTTAACATGATTTTGGTTATTATAGGTTAGGTTGATATAGTTTGTGAGTGCCACTATTTTTTTGTAGGTTGAAATGTCTCTGCTTATACAGTCTATGGGACTTATTCGAGTATTCTCTTCAGTGGTGCTGGCGAGCTAACACTAAAGGCTATCAATTTTATGGTACTGGGGATGTGATAATAGAGCATAACCTTGGTGACTTAATGGTTAAAGTTGCAAATAAACAAATTTCTATTCGCAGCCCTTTTAGGCATTATTTTATTATACGTAATGGTATGTATTTATGTCTGCACGATAAACTGCTTCCGTTTGGGGCTCGACTGCATTACTTATTGCTTACCTTAGCTACCAGTATCGCTTATCCAATTTTGGCCCCATCTAATAAATGGGAGCATTTAAAAGTTAATTTTTTAGCATTGTGGCATGGTTTGATAGGCCGATTGGGCCCTAAACCTTAATTTATTTATAGAGATATAGTATGAAAATTTTAGTCACCGGTGGTGCCGGTTTTATTGGTAGTGCGGTGGTGCGCTATTTACTGAGCAGTACTCAACATAATGTTGTTAATCTAGACAAACTGACTTATGCAGGCAATTTAGAATCCATTCCTGAATCTATGCAAGACCAGCGTTACGCTTTTGAACGAGTGGATATTTGCGACGCTGTTGAGTTGGACAGGGTGTTTCAAACGCATCAGCCAGATGTAGTGATGCATTTGGCGGCTGAAAGCCACGTAGACCGTTCTATTGATGGTCCTGGTGATTTCATTCAGACCAATGTGGTGGGTACTTATACCTTGCTGGAGGCGAGCCGTAAGTATTGGATGAGTTTAACGGATGATAAAAAATCCGCGTTCCGTTTTCATCATATTTCTACCGATGAGGTATACGGTGATTTACCTCATCCAGATGAAGTAGATGGTGAGCTGCCTATGTTTACTGAAACCACGCCTTATGCGCCTAGTTCGCCTTATTCTGCCAGTAAAGCCAGTTCAGACCATTTAGTCCGTGCTTGGCTGCGTACTTATGGTTTACCTACCATTGTAACGAATTGCTCTAATAACTACGGGCCTTACCATTTCCCAGAAAAGCTCATTCCTCATGTAATTTTGAATGCCTTGTCTGGTAAAGCCTTGCCTGTGTATGGTGATGGTTCACAAATTCGTGATTGGCTGTATGTAGAAGACCATGCTCGTGCCTTGGTGAAAGTGGCAATCGAGGGCAAAGTTGGTGAAACCTACAATATTGGTGGTCATAACGAAAAACGTAATATTGATGTGGTGAAAACGATCTGTGCTTTGTTGGAGGAGCTTGTTCCAACTAAACCTAATGGCGTTGGTGCTTACCAAGATTTGATCACTTACGTAAAAGATCGTCCTGGTCATGATGTTCGTTATGCAATAGATGCTAGCAAAATGGCCAATGATCTTGGGTGGCAGCCAGAGGAAACCTTTGAGACTGGCATGCGCAAGACGGTACAATGGTATTTAGACAATCAAGATTGGTGGCAGCGTGTATTAAGCGGTGACTATCAATTACATCGTATCGGTGAGAACGGGTAAAGGTTTGGTTATGACAAAACGTAAAGGCATTATTTTAGCTGGCGGTAGTGGTACTCGTTTGCATCCGTTAACGTTGGCAACATCGAAGCAGTTGATGCCCATCTATGATAAGCCGATGATTTATTATCCTTTGTCTGTTTTGATGTTAGCAGGGATCAATGAGGTGTTGATTATTACGACTCCGGAAGACCAAGCAAGTTTTCAGCATTTGCTTGGCGATGGTAGTCAGTTTGGTGTTGAGTTGACTTACGCAGTGCAGCCAACTCCTGACGGATTGGCGCAAGCATTTCTAATCGGTGAAGACTTTATTGGCGATGACAATGTCGCGCTTGTTTTGGGAGATAACATTTTCTTCGGCCAGCACTTTTCTGAAAAATTAAAGCAAGCATCGTCTCTTGAAAAAGGGGCGACTGTGTTTGGTTATCATGTTTCTGACCCTGAACGCTTTGGTGTCGTGGCGTTTGATGAGGCAGGTAAAGCCATTAGTATTGAAGAGAAGCCTGCTAATCCAAAATCTTCTTATGCTGTGACTGGCTTGTATTTTTACGATAACGATGTGATTGAAATTGCTAAGCAAATTAAGCCTTCAGTACGTGGTGAATTAGAGATTACCGATGTGAACTTAGCGTATCTTAACCGTGGAGATTTACATGTTTCCTTACTTGGACGTGGCTTTGCTTGGCTAGATACGGGGACACATGACTCCTTGTTAGAAGCGGGTCAGTTTGTGCAAACCGTTGAGCACCGCCAAGGTTTGAAGGTTGCTTGTTTAGAAGAGATTGCTTATCGCCAGCAATGGATTGACTCTGATCAATTGCGAGCTTCTGGTGAAGCATTGAAAAAAACAGGTTATGGCCAATATTTGCTTAAAGTCGCTGATGGTTATCAATAAAAAAGCTATCTGTAAAAGGTAAGTGTGATGAATGTTATTAAAACCAATATTGATGATGTGGTTATTATTGAGCCTAAAGTATTTGGCGATGAACGAGGTTTTTTTCTAGAGACCTTTCAGGCTGAGCGCTATAAAGAGCTGGCCGGTATTGATTTGCCGTTTGTACAGGATAATCACTCTCGTTCTGGTAAAAATGTATTACGTGGTTTGCATTTTCAAAAGACTAAACCTCAGGGCAAGCTAGTGCGTGTAGTGCGTGGTGAAGTCTTTGATGTGGTGGTCGACATTCGTCAGGATTCACCCACATACGGTCTGTGGGCTGGGGTTATTTTATCGGAAGAAAACAAACGTCAATTTTGGGTTCCGCCGGGGTTGGCTCATGGTTTTGTTGTGTTGTCGGATGTTGCTGATTTCGAATACAAATGCACGGACTATTATGACCCAACTGATGAGGGTTGTTTGATGTGGAATGATCCGACTGTCGATATAGAATGGCCAGAAGGCATTGAACCGATTTTGTCGGCAAAGGATCAAGAGGGTCTGACATTGGGTGAGTTGTTGTAGATGCGAATTTTACTAACAGGTAAGAATGGTCAGCTTGGTCGATGTTTTCAAGATGTCTTAAAAGACACGAATCATGAGCTATTTGCTTATGATTCCGCAGAGTTAAATATCGCTGATGCTTCGGCTGTGGCTGCAGTTTTTCAGGAAGTAAAGCCAGATATCCTTGTAAACGCTGCCGCTTATACTGCGGTGGATAAGGCAGAAACAGACTCAGAGAATGCCTATCTAGTAAATGCAACTGGGACTGAGCTGCTTGCCAGACAAGCGGCTAATCTAGCTATTCCCTTTATCCATGTCTCTACCGATTATGTGTTTGATGGTGCGGCGGTTGAGCCGTATTTACCATCGGACGAGACTAATCCGCAAGGGGTTTATGGTGCATCCAAATTAGCTGGTGAGATTAATATTGCGGCAGCGTGCGAGAAATACATTATCCTTCGTACGGCTTGGGTGTTTAGTGAATATGGCAATAATTTTGTAAAGACCATGGTACGTTTAGCGAAAGAGCGTGATGCACTGAGTGTCGTAGCTGATCAATACGGTTGTCCTACTTATGCTGGTGACTTGGCTCAGGCAATCTTAGAAATTTGCGAACAGCATGAGCAGAACAAGCCTCTAGTTTGGGGGCTTTATCATTACTGTGGTGATATACCGACCAGTTGGCATGGCTTTGCTCGAGCTATTTTTGCTAAGTCCTATGAATTAGGTGTGATATCTAGCTGCCCGCAGCTTACAGCGATTAGTTCGGATCAGTACCCTACGCCGGCTAAGCGTCCTGAGTACTCAGTGATGTCGACGGAATCTCTTAAAAATATTTATATTGCCCCTTCAAAATGGGTGATCGCTTTAAATTTGGTTATTTCAAAATTATCATTGGGTAAGTAGATTTTTATTCTTAATACTTGGCTTACTAGTTTACTTAACCAATTGATTTTCTTTGAGTCTGTCGTTTAAGAATTATCGGAGTTTGTAGGAACGGTAACTTTAATGAACGTTCGTTATTATTTGAGGATGGTGCAGCTTACATTTGTTAGTCTTTGTAGGGCGTATATCGACTCCTCTGGGGATGCAACAATAGCGTCCCTATTTTTTTAATAAAGAATCATGCGTACTCCACTTTTTATTAACAATACTTATCAACGGTCATAACAAACTTGCGCTAGCTTTCGTATATTCGGTCTTATTATGGATAGTACTCCAGACCTTAACGGCTTTGATTCGCCGTGAACCAAACGCCTTATCGGACTAGCGGCTTCAAGAGCCGCAGACTTACTCAGGTTTCATTTGGTTTGCTTGCTAGCTAGCTGTTCATTCCGTTCAATCTATATTGCTAACTTTTTCGGTTGGTACTTTCTTTATTGACTGACTTTAAAGACCGTCATTACAGTGCGACAGGTTGACGTTATTCAAGCCCACTTTTCAGCATGGCTGTCGCCATTCTGACTAGTTTGTTGGCGACAGCTACAATGGTTTTATTAAACCCTTTCGTGCTGAGTAATTGTCTTACCCAACAACTCAAGCTGTCTGTTTTTTCTTTAACGTGAATGACCAAAGGTCGAGCTCCATTTATGATCAGTGTACGCAGATACGTATCGCCTCGTTTGGTAATCCTACCAATCGTGACTTTACCACCACTGCCGCTGTGCGCTGGCACAAGGCCGATGTTGGTACTGGCATCTCGGCCACGCCTGATGCACTCAGCCGAACCGAACTTAGCATATATCATGCTGGCTCCAAGCCAGGCAATACCGGGTAATTGAACCAGTCGTTGGCAGGCATCTATTTGCTTTGCTATTGCTTCGATCTCCTCAGTGACCTCTTTCATTAGCATGATCACATGTCTAAGTTGTTCTAACAGTCTAAATATTGCTCTGCGTGCAATAACCGTCATTTCATTTTCAGCATCTTCAAGCGCAATGGGTACTTGCTTAAGAAGCTTGTTGATGCCTAAGGCAAAATAAACGCCATACTCGCGGCCAAAACCTCGAAGTCGATTGGCAATTTGGTTGCGCTCTTTTCTTATAGCCTTCGCGGAGTTTATGTAAAGTAGCAATACCTTGCTGCTCTAATGCACGGATCTGTACGCAATGTAACTGCAGATTTTTACTGGCTTCATAAATGCTAAGAACATCATTAAAAATCTAAATGCTGTTCTGGGCATCTTGTTATCCTTTATCAGTAAAGTCTATCTTGGAAGGTTTGATAGTTTGAGTGTGTCTGGCGGATGGCGACAATATGTCAGATAGGCTTGTTTCTTAATACTCTTGTCGATTGGTATTAATTGCTTCCGATGTATGTTTTTTCTCCTTTTTATGTCCTTCTTTAATTCATTTTTATGTTTATTATGCCTCACTTTTGTTAAAGTACTGGCATTATTTTGCCATATACGAAGGATCTGTTTTGAAAATTATTCCGGTTATTTTATCTGGTGGTGTTGGTAGTCGTCTTTGGCCATTATCTCGTGAGCATTTTCCTAAGCAATGCTTGCCGCTGACGGATAAAGAATACAGTCTTCTTCAGCAGACTATGCTTCGCACTTTATCTTTGGAAGTCGCGGATCCTATTGTGGTTTGTAACGAAGATCATCGCTTTTTGATTGCGCAGCAGTTGCAGTCTATCGGTGTTGAAAAATCCAGTATTGTTCTAGAGCCTAAAGGTCGTAATACCGCACCAGCAATTGCTTTGGCGGCGTTGGAAACATTGCGAAGTCAATCTGACGATGCGCTTATGTTGGTCTTGCCTGCAGATCATGTAATTCGTGATATTGACGCCTTTGAAGCGACCATTAAGCAAGCGGTTGAATTGGCTAAGCAAGATGCTTTAGTAACCTTTGGTGTGCAGCCAACTCGTCCAGAAACGGGTTATGGTTATATTCGCTCAGGTGAGAACTTCTCTGTAGTAGAGTTTGTTGAGAAACCAAATGCAGAGACGGCCCAAGCTTATTTAGATTCTGGTGAATATCTGTGGAACAGTGGCATGTTTCTTTTTAGTGCTCAAGCTTATTTGGACGAGTTAGCATTATATCGAGCTGATATTTTTCAGGCGGTAAGTCAAGCCTATGCTCAGCGTTTGGATGATTTGGACTTTGTTCGTATCGATGCTGAACTATTTGGGCAATGTCCAGAGGAGTCGATTGATTTTGCTGTGATGGAGTCAACTAAGAAAGCGAAGGTTGTGCCTTATACCGGAGACTGGAGTGACATTGGTGCTTGGGATGCTCTATACGATTATGCTGATAAAGACGCTGACAATAATGTGCTGTTAGGCGATGTGATGTCAGAAGATTCAAGTAACTGTTTAGTCCGTTCTGAGTCGCGCCTTGTTGCTGTTGTAGGCGTAAATGATTTGGTTGTGGTTGAAACGGCTGATGCAGTGTTGGTAATGGATAAAAACAACGCCCAAGATGTCAAGAAAATAGTGAAGCGCATAAAAGCAGAGCACCGTGAAGAGCACATGTATCATACGACAGTGCATCGTCCTTGGGGTTCTTATCAAACAGTAGATTTAGGTATTCGCCATCAAGTTAAGCGAATCATGGTCAAGCCAGGTGAGAAGTTAAGTGTGCAAATGCATCATCACCGTGCCGAGCATTGGGTGGTTGTATCTGGTACCGCTAAGGTGCAAAACGGTGAGCAGGAAATATTATTGACCGAAAATGAGTCGACGTACATTCCTGTTGGTGTGGTTCATGCTTTAGAAAACCCTGGAAAAATACCGTTAGAGCTAGTGGAAGTGCAGTCTGGCAGTTATTTAGGCGAAGACGATATTGTACGTTTTAGTGATCGCTATGGTCGTTAAGAAAGTGATCGGTAAGAAAGTGTTCGTTAAGAAAGTGTTCGTTAAGTTAGGATTGATATAATGAGTACTAATACTGTACAGGTAAAACAACTTAGCGATGAGTTGGGTGTTGCCTTTGGTACCAGCGGTGTTCGTGGTTTGGTCAAGGATCTAACTCCTACCCTTTGCTTTGCTTTTGTTCGTTCTTTCCTTCAGAGAGTTTGTCCTTCTGCTTCTAGTGTCGCTATTGGCATGGACCTACGTCCAAGTAGCCCTGAGATTGCCAAAGCTTGTTTGTTGGCAGTGGAGTCTTTTGGTGTTGATGTGGTGTTTTGTGGCGCTGTACCAACACCGGCCTTGGCGTTTTATGCCATGCAAAACAATATGCCCTCGGTCATGATTACTGGTAGCCATATTCCATTTGATCGCAACGGTATTAAGTTTTATCGATCTGATGGTGAAATCAGCAAACCGGATGAAGAGGCAATTATGTCTGGCTTGGTAGATCTACCAGACTTTCTTTCAGAGCAGGCGGCTCTGTTAGTTTTACCTGTCGTTGATTATTCAGCAATTGAATATTTCAAGCAGCGCTATACCTCGTTATTTCCATCTAATATGCTAGAAGACAAACGCATTGGCGTGTATGAACACTCCAGTGTGGCACGTGATGTGATTAAAGAATTGCTGGCTCATTTTGGTGCTGAGGTTGTTTCGTTAGAACGTACAGAGACTTTTGTACCGATTGATACAGAGGCGGTATCAGAAGAAGATGTTCAGAAGGGCTTAAATTGGTCGAAAGAGTATAAACTGGACGCCATTATATCCACAGATGGTGATGGAGATCGCCCGCTTATTGCCAATGAAAAAGGTGAGTGGTTGCGCGGTGATATTCTAGGTGTGTTATGCGCAGATTATTTGCAAGCATCACACGTGGTTGCGCCTGTGAATGTCAATACAGTGTTAGAGCTGGAAGGGCAAAAACAACCGCTCGCTAGAATTAGTCTGCGTACCAAAATCGGTTCTCCTTATGTGATCGCTGGCATGGACATGTTACTTAACCAGTCGCCAGATGCCAGGCTTGTTGGTTACGAGGCAAATGGTGGTTTCTTGGTAGGGTCGGATTTTGTGGTGAATAACGAAACTCTGCATGCATTGCCGACGCGAGACTGTGTATTGCCAGCTTTGATTGTATTGGCTATGTCGTTTGAACAAGCCCGCCCAGTGAGTCAATTGACGAATGAATTTTCTAAGCGTTTTACGGCCAGTGATCGAATGAAAGACATTCCGACTGACGTTAGTCGTAAGCTGATTGCTGATATTAAGGTCAGTAAAGACGAACAGGCTGAATTATTGGCAGCGATAGCTCAGTCAGGTGAAAGGTTAGAGGTAGTTGCCATTGATGAAACCGATGGACTACGAATGACACTCAACACGAATGACATAGTGCATTTAAGACCGTCTGGTAATGCGCCAGAGTTGAGATGTTATGTAGAGAGTGATCAGCGTAACAAAGCTGACATCATGGTTTATGTTGTGCTGGATTACGTAAAAAAAACTCCATCAGCTCAACTCAGTCACATTAATAAACTGAGAAGTCAATGAAAGAAGATTTAGGTACTATTTGGCAATACCGTGGTTTTATGTGGGCTAGTGTGAAGCGAGACTTTCAAACTCGTTATCAATCAAGCTTGCTAGGAATTGCTTGGCTAGTGATACAGCCTTTGGCAATGATACTAGTATACACTCTTATTTTTTCAAAGGTAATGCAAGCTAAAATACCTGGAAATGACAGTGGTTTCGCATACAGTATTTATCTATGCTCGGGCCTTCTTGCTTGGGGCTTTTTTGCAGAGCAACTTAATAGAACCAAAAGTACATTTATTGAAAATGCAAACTTAATGAAGAAAGTGACTTTCCCTAAGTTTTGTCTTCCAATCATCGTAGCAATTACCGCTTTAATTAATTTTTTTATTATTTATAGCCTCTTTACTGTGTTTTTGGTTTTAAGTGGAAACTTCCCAGGTATAAGCTTTTTAGCAATATTTCCTATTCTATTTATTCAGTTGTTGTTTACTCTTGGTTTAGGTGTTGCCCTTGGTGTGCTTAACGTTTTCTTCAGAGATGTTGGCCAATTAGTCGACGTAGCGTTACAGTTTCTTTTTTGGGGGACGCCGATAGTTTACACCATCGCAATCATACCTGAATGGGCACATTTCTATATTTTCTTGAATCCCATGGTGCATTTCATTGAGGCATATCAAAATATTATGCTTACTCAATCATTGCCGACTTTGAATGACAGTATTCAGCTTTGTGCTCTAGCTATTACATCACTTGTGATTGGGCTTTATTTGTTTAAAAAGCATTCAGGCGATATGGTGGATGAACTCTAATGGGCAGTATCACAGTTAAGAATGTAGGCAAAGCCTATAAACAGTACCCTAGAAAGCTATCAAAAGTAATCGAATGGTTTTTTCCATTTTTAGGCAAGCGTCATACTCTAAAGTGGGTATTAAAAGACATTAGCTTCGATATTAAACCTGGCGAGGCCGTAGGCATTGTGGGTATTAATGGTGCTGGGAAAAGTACTTTATTAAAAATGATTACGGGTACTAGCCAACCTACGACTGGCTCAATTGAAATGCAAGGCCGAGTAGCGGCATTACTTGAGCTAGGAATGGGGTTTCATCCAGAGTTTACGGGTCGTGAAAATGCTTATATGTCAGGTCAGTTACTCGGCATTACTAAACAAGAAATGGACCGATTGCTTCCTAGTATCGAAGAGTTTGCTGAAATAGGTGACTATATTGACATGCCAGTGCGCGTCTTCTCAAGTGGTATGCAGGTAAGGTTAGCATTTTCAGTTGCTACAGCCATACGTCCAGATATACTGATCGTTGATGAAGCGCTGTCTGTTGGTGATGTATATTTTCAACACAAGAGTTTAGAAAGAATAAAGGTATACTGTAAGCAAGGAACAACTTTATTATTTGTGTCTCATGATACAAGTGCTGTTATGGCAATATGTAATACTGCTATTCTGTTAGAAGATGGCGGCATCATTAAAATAGGTGAACCTAAAATGGTGATGGATTATTATAATGCGAAGTTAAGCCCAGCGGAGGGGCTTAATATTAAACAGATACAAGACAGTTCAGGTGAAACACAAACAATCTCAGGATCTGGAGAAGCTTCTATCAGATCTATTGTTCTTAAAAATAGTAAAAATGAAAATATACAAATAGTAGGAGTGGGAGAGATAGTAACTCTTTGCATATCTCTTTCGGTCAGCTTTGATATAGATGGGCTTGCTGTAGGTTACATGATTAAGGATAGATTAGGGCAAGTAGCCTTTGGAGAAACTTCTGTAGATAAAGGTATTGATTTGGGCCCTAAAAGAAAAAACGATACTGCTACACTTAATTTCACTATGCCAATGAATCTTGGTGTTGGTCATTATTCAATATCGACGGCGCTTGCACGTACCGGAACTCATCAGAATGGTAATTATGAATGGAGAGATCGGTGTTTAACTTTCCAGGTGCAAAATAGCAATAGAGAAAAATTCATCGGTGGCTCATGGTTACAAAGTAAATTGGAAGCTTTTAATGATTAGAAAAATTTTTGAATATTTTTTTTCAAAATTTATAAGATTTTTGATTGGAACTTCTATATCAAGAGATTTGATATCATCTTTAGTGTCAGATGAATATAAGAGGCTAAATTTGCATACTTATAAAATATGGGGCAAAGAAGACCGTCTGATTTTAGGGAATAATGTACATCTTAATAATGCCATGATTAATACAGTGTCAGGCTCTATATATATTGGTGATAATACTTTTTTAGGGCATGGAGTTTCATTGCTCACTGGTACACATGACTATAGAAAAACTGGTTTGGAGAGGCAATCAGAAGTTCCTATAGATGGAAGAGATATTATAATAGGAAAAGGTGTATGGATTGCATCAAATGCTTTAATAATTGGGCCTTGCGAAATACGCGACAATAGTGTGATAGCAGCAAATAGCGTTATTACTGGTGTAATAGAAGAGGGTTGTGTGGTATCTACAATCAATGAAATAAAGAAAAAAAAGATAAGATTTAATTGATGCTAAGAAAGCAATACTTATTATTGAGTCTTTATGTTGAATGGGACGTTATATGAATAACCAATTTTATCGTGAGTTTGAAGACGTTTTTAGAGGTGGTAGTGACGTAATTCAAAATAGATTACAGCAGTACCTTCCGATAGTGAATTATGTAAAAGAAAGTTTTTTATCACCATATGCTTTAGATCTTGGTTGTGGTCGAGGTGAGTGGCTAACTTTTTGTAAAAACAACGATATTAGTGCTAAAGGTATTGATTTAGATGAGGCTATGCTTAAAGAGTGTTTGGAAGCAGGTTTCGATGTAGAGGTAGTTGATGCATTGGCTTATCTGAAATGTTTAGATAGTGAAAGTGTTACTTTAATTAGCTCATTTCATATGATTGAGCATTTGCCCTTTGAATCTACCTATGAACTTATCGAAGAAGCTTATCGCGTTTTGCAGCCTGGTGGTGTAATACTATTAGAAACGCCAAATAGTGAAAATATTATTGTTGGAACTAATAATTTTTACATAGACCCCACACATATTAAACCTATTCCGAATCAATTGCTTTCGTTTGTTATGGATTATTTAGGTTTTAAAAATAAAAAAGTTCTTAGAGTGAATGGGAGTAACTTAAGTTCCGATAGCTTATTAAATATAATACAAAATGTAAGCCCTGATTATTCTGTATTGGGTATTAAAAATGGAAAGAACATAGAAAAATTTAATGAGATTTACTTAAATGGAATTGGTTCATCTTTTTTTGATGTGGTATCAGAATATGATCTACTTCATAAGAAAGACATTGATATAATAAAAAATGAAGTGCAGTTTTTAAAAAATGAAATAGCCAGATTAGAATTTGAGGTGAATAAAAGTATTTTCGATCATACTAAAAATAAACTAAAATTCATTATAAAAAAAATATTGTCATATTCACCCAGTTTAGATGCAAAAGCTAGAAGTGTGTATAGCAGATATAATGGTAAGATGAATGATAAAGTGCCTATGAGTTCTGTTGCAAAAAAAATATATAAGAAGTTGAAAAAATGAAGTTTAAAGTTCTAGTTGATCTTCAATCCTGTCAAAGTCCTAGTAGAATTAGAGGTATCGGAAGATATTCTCTTGATCTATTTAATGGATTAATTGAAAATGAAAATAGTAATATTGATTTCCATCTTTTATTAAATGCTGATTTTCAAAGTGAAACTTTAGAATTAATGGCTATTTTTGAAAAAAAAATAGGCTGTTCTAATGTTCATACCCTAAATTGTGGTTTACACACGCCTGTACTTGAAGGTAATGATTATTTATATGAAGGTGCTGCATTAATTAGAGAGGAGTTCATAAAAAATCTTGATCCAGATTTATTTATCATCACAAGTTTTTTTGAGGGTATTGGGGATATGGCATTAACTTCTATACCTCACATACGTGGTCAAGTCGGTGTTATTTTGTATGATCTTATTCCTTTATTAAATCAAAAAGAATATTTAATAAATCCATATGTCAAGAAATGGTACTACAAAAAAATAAAATCATTGCAAGATGATGTCGACATTTTATTTGCCATTTCGGAAGCCTCTAGATTAGAAGCGATAGCGCACCTAAATATCGATGAGTCCAAAATAATTACAATTTCTTCAGCTGTATCACCTGTCTTCCAAAGTGACAGAGCTAGATCAGCTGTTTCTAGAGAAAGAGTGCCAGATGCTGATTATATTTTGTACACCGCAAACTTGGACCCAAGAAAAAACTTAAAAGGCATGTTTGAATCTTTTAGCCTTTTGAAGAAGAAACTAAAATCTTCAATTAAATTGGTTATTGTTTCTCAAGTTGATGATACAAAAATGTTTGAAATGGTATCTTTAGCTAGAAGGTCTGGATTAATAGAAAGTGATTTTATATTAACTGGTTATATCAGCGATGAAGAGTTAGTTGATTTATATAGTCGGTGTAAGCTATTTGTTTTTCCATCATTACATGAAGGTTTCGGATTGCCTTGCCTAGAAGCTATGTGTTGCGATGCTGCTGTTATTGGATCTAATATAACAAGTATTCCAGAAGTGATTAATTTTGATGAGGCATTATTTGACCCTAATGATCCTAATGATATTGCTACGTCTATGTTTAAAGCTTTAACTGATGAGTTTTTTTACAAACGTTTAAAGCAAAATGCAAAAATACAGAGAACTCAGTTTTCATGGGATAAAACATGTGCTAGAGTAATAAAATATATAGAAACATTAACTCCTTTTGGAGATAGTCAAGTAAAAAGATTCAATCTAAGCGATGATCTTTTAAAACGTTTTAAGTCAGCTTCAGTTAACTATAATGATTTTGATTATATTAAATCTGCAAAATTAATAGAACTATTATATCCAAAAAAAGAACCTAATATTTTCATTGATGTAACGGCTATTGTTGAGCATGATGCCAAAACTGGAATTCAGAGAGTTGTTCGTTCAATTATTAATAATATCCCTAAAAATCATCGAAGCAAAGTAAAGCTAATTAAACTGGTGGGTAAAGGATGGTATGAGTATGCAACGGAATATTATAACAATACTATTGATAAAATGGATGATGTTGGGGTTGTCACTCCACTAAAAGGAGATATATTTTTAGGATTAGACTTAATTGCTGATAAGGCAGAATGTGCCAAAAAAATATATTTAGAATGGCGCGCTCGAGGCGTTAATATTTCAATAGTAGTATATGATATCTTGCCGGTTTTAATGCCTAACTTTTTTCACGAAGGTATAAGTCATGTATTTCCTGAATGGTTGAATATGGTTACAGAATGTGCCGATAATGTTTTATGTATTTCTGGGGCTGTTGCTGAAGATTACATTAAATATAAAGAAAATAAAGACTCCAGTGTTTATAGAAAACTTGAACAGAAAATTGATTATTTTCATTTAGGTGCTGATTTTGAACAAGTAGAACGTGTTTTTGTTGAAAGTTTTAACGGTTTGGAACTTTCTAAAACATTCTTAATGGTTGGGACTATTGAGCCAAGGAAAGGACATCTCCAGGTACTTGATGCATTCGAAGAGTTTTTGAAATATAAAACTGAATATAATTTAATTATTGTAGGTAAGGCTGGCTGGAATTCTGATGAGCTAATCAAAAGACTTAAATATCTTAATTCTAAATCAGGTAAGATTTTTTGGCTAAATAATGTTGCTGATGATCAATTGAATATATTGTATCAGAACTCACTAGCTTTAATTGCCGCATCCTATGGTGAAGGCTTTGGGTTACCTTTAATCGAGGCTGCGCAGTATGGCTTACCTATTATTGCTAGAGATTTACCCGTTTTTAAAGAAGTTGCAGGTGATAATGCCTACTATTTTAATTCGAAAATAAGCTTTAAACGTTTGGCTGAAGAAATTCTAAACTGGACTGATTTATATGATAGCAATGAACATATAAAATCATCAGGCATAGAATATATTTCTTGGGAAAATAGTGCTAATCGATTGTTTTCATGTGCTGTTCGGTCTTGCTCTCATTAATAGTTTTAAAATGGAAATATAATGTGTTTATTTTTTTGAGATATTTAATTTTTAATAGGTTGTTTCTGTCTTCTATTTCCATTTTAATTTTGTACTCTATATCTGAATTGGTGACATATAAAATTAAAGTATATGGCGAACCCTCTGGTACACTAAAAACCATAGAAAAATCGATAGTTTTTAAGGGGATATCGTTGTCATATGTTTTAAGTGATGGTTTTGATATTGTTGAAACCTGGGGCGTTTGGTCAAATAGTAGTGATAGTTCTTTAAAAACCCCATATTTAAAAGATGATTTATATGAAATCAAGATTGATGGCAGTGTTCTGCAAGAAAGTCAACTTTCTAAAGCGCAGGCTTTTTTTTATGTAAATAATGTATTTATAGGAAAAACATTTTTTAATTTCGACGATGGTTTTTTTAAATATAAGTTTCAAGAAAATATAGAAGGCATTTTGGTTATTAAAATTCAAGGTGCTAAAGGTCTGTCGCCAAAAGAGCTCAATATGAATGATGACGAAAGAGTATTGTATTACGGGATAAGAGAATTTGAAATATCGAGGAGTTAATGTTTCTATTGATAATTTTTTGAGCGATATCGATAAATATGAGCCTTGTAAAAGTGTATATTTATTTGATGTTTTCCGTGGTGGTTTTTATTATACTACAAGCATGAGAGCTTAATAATCTTGAGAAGTTAATAATAGCGATATTTTAGTTTAGATATAATATCATCTAAAGTCACTCCTGTATTATTTATTTAAATCTCATAACTTGAATCATACATAAAATAGAATTTCAGATAATTACTTTTTTAGTCGTATTTGTTAATAAAGCCACAGTCTGTCTTTAAAAAGCTAAAATTTTTTTTGTAACAATCGCACGAAATAAAAATATTAAAACCAAAATCAATTCGATATTAAGAGTAATGAGAATAGCGTTTTTATGTTTTAAATAATGAAAATGTTTGGAATTAATAAAATTTAATACGGAGTATGTTAAAATGTTCACTTTTGAAGAAGCTCAGAGTTTGAAAATTGAAGATATCTATGATCTATATAGAGAATTTTCTAATAAAAAGTTACCAGATGTTTATAAAAAGTTTAAGTTTGGCCAAGAAGTTATAACTAAGGCTCAAGGTTCTTTTTTAGAGACAGATTCAGGGAAAAAAATATTTGATTTTACTGGTGGACTTGGTGTTGCCAATTATGGTCATAATCATCCACGAATACTAGAAGTTAGAAGAAAGTTTTCGGAAACGATGAGACCTGAAATTCATAAAAGCTATTTCAATCCATTTTTAGCTGCTGCTTCAAAAAACTTGGCTGATGTTGTTGGGCATGGATTAAATTATAGTTTTTTCTGTAATAGTGGCGCAGAGTCTGTCGATGGCGCGTTGAAAATCACATATAAGCGTCACAAAGGTAAAAGAAAAATAGTTTTACATTCTAATCGATCATTTCATGGAAAAACTTTAGGTGCTGGTTCTATTAGTGCCGGCGATAATTTTGTAGGAGGGAAAGGCCGCTTTTTCTTTCAAAGAATTCCAGGTACTATGGAATATGATTTTAATAATATAGATTCTATAAAATCAATTTTAGAAAGTGCGGGTGCCGAGAATGTGTATGCAATATTTGTTGAGCCTTTTAGTTGTTCAACCTTAACTGAAAATTCGTCTGCGTACTTGAAAGAGCTAAGAGAAATATGTGATAAGCATAAAATATCTTTAGTATTTGATGAAATTTATAGTGGTTTTGGTAAGTGTGGTTATGATTTTTACTTTCATAAATATGGAGTGGCTCCTGATGTTTTATGTGTTTCAAAGGCGTTAGGAGGGGGAAAAGCGAGTACTAGCGCTTATTTAACTAAAGAGTCAGTGTTTGAAGAGGCGTACGGAAGTATATCCGGTGCATTGACGCACTCTACAACTTACAATAGCTTCGGTGAAGAATGTGCAACAGTTTTAGAGAGCTGTAATGTTTTAGTTGAAGAAAAAGTATCTGATAATGCTAAAAATATAGAAAAATTACTAATAAGCGTTTTTGATTCTTGGAAAGAAGATGCAGCTAATCCTGTGACTGATTTTCGTGGTCAGGGTTCTCACTTTGGAGTCATTCTTCGAAATCCATTTGAATTATTACAACCCTTAGCAGAGATCTTGCCTGTTGATTTTACATCAGATCCTTTGTTTACTAAAAAACTTTACACAACTGCAATTGCCAATGCGTTATGGGAAGATGCAAACTGCTTATGTGCTTTTACTAGTAATCAAGAAGTTATTTTAAATTTTTCTCCATCACCATTAGCGAATATTGAGGATGTTAAAGATAGTTTGCTTAAAGCAGAATCTGTAATTAAGAAAAATCCATTGGAGTTGGTTGTTCGTGTAGTGAAGAATGGAATGGCTAAACTATGAGTGGTTTGTATGTAGTTATACCTGCTTATAATGAGGATATTGCACTCGAGAAAACCGTTCTCGATGTTTTGAAAAATAAATGTGTTTCGAAGGTTGTTATTGTTGATAACAATTCGACAGATAAAACCAATAGTATTGGTCGACGTCTTGCCAAAGAAAATGAACGGGTTATATTTCATTTTGAAGGTAGGCAAGGTAAAGGCCATGCTTTTAAATCCGGTTTAGAGCTATCCTCAGAGGCTGATTATGTGGGTATTATTGATGCTGATGATACTTACCCAGCTATAGAATTTGATTATTTGTATAGTGAGCTTATTGCTAATAATATAGACATGATTGTCGGTAATCGGTTAGCTAATAATGCTTATTCTGAGAGTAATACACGTTTTGGTCATGTAATTGGTAATAAGGTTTTAAGTAAGTTAATAAAACTCATTAGCTCTGTTGAAATAGAAGACGCACTTAGCGGTTTCAGGATTTTTTCAAAACGCTACATAAAAAGTTTTAAATCAATATCTGATGGGTTTCAGCTTGAAACAGAGTTTTCAGTACATTGTGGCCAAAATGGTTTTTCTTATGCTGAAAGAGAAGTTCATTATGCCGAGCGAGATGAAACCAATCCGAGTAAATTATCTACATTTAGAGATGGATTCAAAATTTTAAGGTTTGCACTTACTAATACAGCATTTACGTTTACTTCTAAGATAGGTATATTTAGTGGTTTTTTATCGCTGCTTTTAGGTATATTATTTGGTCTTAATTTAGTTTTCGAATATGTTAATCAAGGAGAAGTTAATTCAGTTGCACTCGCGGTAGTTGTATCGATTTTTATATCTACAGGAATACAGCTGTTATTAACAGGTATAGTTGAAAGTCGTTTACGTCGCATAGAAAAAAATATAATGAGGCGATAGATTGTGACAATCTATGATGAGGTTATTATAGGCTCCGGCCCATCTTCTTATGGTTATTTAAGTGGTCTTAAAAATAAGAAAAAAAGACTACTTATAACATCGGTTGGTATTGAACTTAATCACAAGTTTTCAATAAAACATGTGAAATTAAGTAATGGGAATTTTTCACATGTTTTATTGAGTGATGATGAGTTCCCAATAACCAGCTCATTTGGTGGATTGAGTAATTGTTGGGGAGGTGTTTTGGTTAATGGAGGCTATGAAGATTATATTTCAATGTATTCAACTGTTAATCATGTTTCACGAGAAATATATGATGAAACAGTTGAAGTTCTAATTAACAAATTAAAAAAACGTCATAAAATACATCAAATTAATCTTGATAATAAAACTGTTTATGTAATGGATTCCGATTTTCTTCATGGTTGGGAGAACTCACAGCTTTCATTGCATGAGGATATCTCTGAATTACTTGACTTAAAATCAGTTGATTTACTTAAGGGTTATAATGTTACCTCTCTCAAAGAAATAGAAGAAGGTGTAGAGCTAGATATTGATGGAAAAGAAAAGATAATAACTAAAAAAGTAGTCTTAGCATGTGGAGTCCCTGGAAATAAGAAGTTATTGGAGAGTAATGATGTTATTATTGATCATACACCATATCAAACAGCGTTTATAAGCAAAATAAATAATTTTGACCAATTAAAAATTGATACATATGGCTCTCCAATTAAAAATATTCTAAGAATTAATGGGAACTATATTTCAGTTTATGATCCATCTTTTATTTCAGATTTTGGTGTGAAAAAAATTTCTGGAGTGTTTGGTTTATTGGCCAAAAAAGTAAATATCTTAGGCTATAAAATATATTTTGGTCAAGTTTGGAATGAAAATACATATAGCGATGATCGAAATGGTCTATATCAAAGAGGTTTAGATAGATTTTCAGTTCTAAAATCTTTTTTTACTAAACGTTTTTTCTTATTATATATGAAAAAAACAAAAAAAGGGGAAGGGTTCCATTATCAAATAAAGCTTAATTCGCATAAAAATATAATATTATTAGGTGGTAGTAACGCGAATATATTACCCGTGTATCATCCATCTTTCATGTTTATTGTTAACGCAATGATAGAAGCAAAGTACAATGATTAGATCTAATATCTTTTTCGCTATTTTTATAATAGTTTTAACATTTTTAAGCGTGCTCATGTTTGACTCCAAATATACTCCTGGGAATCTAACGGAATTAGGTTGGTGGGGTTGGTACGACCAAGGTGAATATTTAAAGCAAATGGTCAGAATAGCTAACGATGGCCTGTCTGATAGTATTCGTAATTCAGCTTACCCTCCTGGCTATATGCTTATTCCTGGTTTGGCTCTTGGCTTTTCTAATTTTTTAGGGTTTGGTATTGATGAAGGGACTATTTTTAATTTATATAATCTTATATTATGTTCAATATCGGTAACTTTTTTGACTATATGCCTTGATGGCAAAAAAAAAGTATATTTTTTAACTTTTTTTTTCTTACTTCTAATTAATATAGACATATTGGCTACAACATTTTTTATTCCTTGGTCATCTAGTATTTCCTTATTTTCTGCAGCTACC
The DNA here is from genome assembly GCF_003337275.1 of Marinomonas foliarum. Taxonomy (GTDB): domain Bacteria; phylum Pseudomonadota; class Gammaproteobacteria; order Pseudomonadales; family Marinomonadaceae; genus Marinomonas; species Marinomonas foliarum. The sequence goes on from NZ_QPJQ01000023.1 coordinate 20,887, forward strand.
TGTGTTTATATTTTAAATGTCGCTAAATCCTTAGTTAATATGGATCTTATGAAGAGATACATGATAATTTTAATATTTTCATTATCATTTTCTTTGCTTTTACATACTAGACCTCAAGATTTTGTTATTTTTTCTATGAGCTTTTCTTTCGGATATTTATATATTTCTCGATTTGAAATAAAAGCACAGATTTTCAAGTTTATTATCCCATGTGTTATCGTTTTTTTGATCTCTGAATGCGTTTGGTATTTCTATATGGATGGTTTTTCTTTGGGTGGAAGTCTTTATGATAAGCCTAAGCATAGTTTCTTTTTAAATGAAAGTACTTTGTATAAAATATCTGCAATGCTAATTGGGGGTGACTCTTGGGGTCGATTAAGTATTTCTACGTTTAAAGAATCACAGTTCTTGTTTTTATTGTTACTTTTTACTTTTATCTATGGTTTTTTTACTAAGGCAATATTTCCAATTATAGCTTCTATTTTATGGTTGTTGATTTATTTGGCCTTTAGTGATTTTGGTCTTCACAACTTTATGAGATTTCTTCTTCTGCATTATTATAAAGCTGTTTTTTTGGTTCTTTTATTTTACTTTGTAAAGGGATTCGAACCAAAATTACTCTTCTTAGCTTCTGTTTTATGTCTTATAACAGTTTTTTTATTACCTATAAAAAATAAATATTCTTTCATATCTGCGGCAAAAGACGTTTATATTGAACAAAAAGCATTTAGTTCCTTTGAATTGAATTCTAAAAGCATTGAAAAAGGGGATATATTTTTTGTTTCTTCTTTGATTGAGAATAAGGTTCAAGATGTTTTAATGCATATTCCTGTTCTTTATGTTGATGGAGTAAGGGTTGAGAAAATTAAAGACTACAGAATGTATCAAGGGAATAAGGGTGTTTACATTCATTTTTTTAAAAACTATGAGAATGTTAATAATGTATCAATAGGTCTAAATATGTTTGGCATTTTGGATGAATTTGATGTAGGTTTTTATAGTTTAAATTGATTCTCTAGTATATGGTGTATAATGTATTATCTAGAACAGGCAACTGAAAAACACTTAGATGAAATAGTTGATATCTATATGAATGACTTGAATGTTGCAATACTGACTTATTTTGGAAGAGGCTTTATATATAAAATGTGCCTTGATTTGATTGAAAGAAAATGTGCTACTGTTGCATGTCTAGACAGTGGTAAAGTTATTGGTTTTATATTTTCAGTTAGTGATAATACTCACTTGTATAAGTACCTTAACTTTGATTCACTTTTTTCTTTGTTTAAAAAGGTAATATTTAGCTATTCAGCATTAAAAACCTTTATTTTATCTTTCTTTCTTATTTTTTTGGGTCGAGATAAAGTTAAATCAAATATTGGTAGAGCGTTAGAGTTAGCTCATTTTGCTGTTCTTGGAGAGTATAAAGGTAAGGGGATAGGTACAGATTTACTAAATGATTTTGAATATAAAGCAATGATTGAAGGTTTTAATTGTGTGTTTACTTCAAGTCATAATAAATCTTTAGTTGATTTTTATGTTAGAACACGATCTGCAAAATTTCTTTATCAAACAAATGTAGGAGGTTATACTTCTTATGGTGTTATTTGGGAATTGAAAAATAAATTATATTAGGTTTTATATGTTGAATGTGAGGTTAGTAATAAGGTTTTATCTTGTTAAACTACTCAGTAGTTCTCTTTTTCGTTTTTTTTTAAATGGAGGAGTTATAGGGTTATTATCTTGGATTCTCCAGGCTGCTTTTTTATATTTATTTTTGACGTTTGATTTTTTTTCAGAATATGGACCTGCTATATCAGTTTGGTTAGCTTTCTTTATTATTTTATTTCTAAATTTTTTTTCTATGAAGAAGTTTGTTTTTAATAAAGATGGAAGTCCTCTTAAGTTTTTGATTTCGACAACATTAATGATTTTTTTAGCTGGTCTACTAACACAGTTTATAACAGAAAAGATTTATTCTTATGGATTAGATGGTTTTGTATACCTATCTTATCCAGTTTCGGCGCTATTGATTTCTCCATTAAGTTATGTTATCAAAAAAAATATAGTTTTCAATTGAATTTAAAGTTAGGTAAATTTATGATCTCAGCAATTATAACAGGTATTACAGGGCAAGATGGAGCATACCTAGCTCAGCTTCTTTTAAGTAAAGGGTATTCAGTATACGGCACTTATCGTCGTACTAGCTCCGTAAATTTTTGGCGTATAGAAGAGTTGGGTATAAAAAATGATCCAAATCTTCATCTTGTTGAGTATGATCTAACAGATCTTTCTTCTAGCATACGTCTTTTGCAAGATACTAAACCGACTGAAATATACAACTTAGCGGCACAGAGTTTTGTTGGCGTCTCATTTGATCAGCCTATTACTACCGCAGAGATTACAGGACTAGGTCCTGTGAATCTTCTAGAAGCTATTCGAATTGTTAACCCTAAAATTCGTTTTTATCAAGCTTCTACTTCTGAGATGTTTGGTAAGGTTCAAGAAATCCCTCAGCGTGAGTCAACACCGTTTTATCCACGTAGTCCTTATGGTGTGGCCAAGTTGTACGCCCACTGGATGGTGATTAACTATCGTGAGTCTTATGATATTTTTGCAACAAGTGGTATTTTATTTAATCATGAGTCTCCTCTGCGTGGACAAGAGTTTGTTACTCGTAAGATCACAGATACTGTTGCTAAGATTAAGCTGGGCAAACAAGACGTTCTTGAATTAGGTAACATGGATGCCAAGCGTGATTGGGGCTTTGCTAAAGATTACGTAGAAGGTATGTGGCGTATGCTACAAGCCGATAAAGCAGACTCTTATGTATTGGCAACAAATCGGACTGAAACAGTTCGTGATTTTGTCACTATGGCCTTTAAAGCGGCAGATATCGCTTTAGAGTGGTCAGGATCAGAGGAATCTGAGATAGCGACTGATCAGGCAACGGGTAAAGTTATAGTAAAAGTAAATCCGAAATTCTATCGTCCTGCTGAAGTTGAGTTATTGATTGGTAACCCTGAAAAAGCTGAAAAAGAACTTGGGTGGAAACCGACAACGACATTAGAAGAACTTTGTAAGATGATGGTAGATGCGGATCTAAAGCGTAACGAAATAGGCTTTTCGTTTTAATCTTTGTACTATGTTTTATATTTATTATTAAAGGCGACTTATAGTCGCCTTTATTATTTTTTGAAAGTGTCACGAGGTTTTAAAATGAAGAAGGTGATAGTAACCGGTTCAAATGGCTTTACCGGCCGTTATGTCGTAGCGGAATTAATTGCTCGAGGATATAACGTTACTGAGCTTGTTCGTAAGAAAGTGAATGAAAATCAAGTTGAGTGTGACTTATCTAATAAAAATTCAATTAAGACTTGCTTCTGTGATATCAAGCCAAATTATATTATTCATTTAGCTGCCTTGTCTTTTGTTGCTCATGACGATGCTAGAGCATTTTATGATGTGAACCTATTTTCAACTCTTAATATCTTAGAGTCTTGTGACGAGCTAGGTTTAGACTTATCTAAAGTGATTATTTCTAGTAGCGCAAATATTTATGGTAATCCAGAATTAAGGCTGATTTCTGAGGAACAAGCACCTGCCCCTGTCAACCATTATGCCATGAGTAAACTTGCTATGGAGCATATGTGCAAGCTTTGGTTTGATAAGTTTCCAATTTTGATTACTCGACCGTTTAATTACACGGGGCCTGGGCAGGACGCTAAGTTCTTAGTGCCTAAAATAGTTGGTCATTTTCAACGTGGTGAGAAGGTGATAGAGCTGGGTAATCTTGATGTTTATCGTGACTTTAGTGATGTCAGGGATATTAGTGCTTATTACGTTGATCTACTTGAGTCTGGAGCCCGCTCTGATATTGTGAACTTATGCTCTGGCTCGGTATATTCTTTGTCATATATTATTGAAGAAATGCAAAGAATCGCTGGCTACAACATAGAAGTGAAAATTAACCCTCAATTTTTGAGAAAGAATGAGATAAAAACACTAGGCGGTAATAATAGTAAAATATTAAACCTTATTAACAGAGAATCGACTTTCTCATTAAGTGAAACACTGACTGATATGTACCATGAAAATAATTGTTAATCTTAATGCTATTAAGCGTCCTTTAACTGGAATTGGGTATTATACTAAAAATATACTGCAAGAATTAATTGATACTGGGCACGATGTTGTTGGTATTCGACATGCCAGATTGCTGAGAGGAAAAGAAATTTCTAAGTTCTTAGGAGATATAGATAAGAGTAAGGTGGACAATACAGGCAGCATAAAAAAATATTTTGTCGAGACTTTACGAAATGTACCAGGAACATATTTTTTGAAACATATGATATTGTCTTTTATTCTAAATAAGCGTCTAAAAGTGTTATCGAAATCTGGCTATATTTATTTTGAACCAAGTTTCGTCCCAATAAAATATCCTGGTAAGACGATAACGACAATTCATGATTTATCTTTTGTTTCCCATCCTGATTTTCACCCTGAGGAAAGAGTGCGTTACTTAAAGAAAATGTTAGTACGTACTTTACAAGTCTCTGATCATATTTTAGTCGATTCGAATTTTATCAAAGATGAATTATGCAGCCTGTATCCTAGTTATGCTGCTAAGGTTAGCACGCTATATTTAGGTGCTGATAAAAGTTTTAGCCATTTAAAATTGGATTCGGACGTAGAATATTTAAAATCGGTGCAATTGTTAGAAAATCAATATGTGTTGTGCGTTGGAACGTTAGAGCCTAGAAAAAATCTTGCTAGACTCATTGATGGTTATTCCAACCTTTCCAATGAACTCAGAGATCGTTACCCCTTAGTTTTAGTAGGTAGCGTGGGTTGGAAAAATAATGAGTTGGACACCAAGTTAAAAAAATTACGAGCTAAAGGTCAAGTTATAGTCAGTGGATATGTTTCAGATACACAATTGAAGTGTCTCTATCGGTCTGCGGCTGTTTTTGTTTATCCTTCCTTGTACGAAGGTTTTGGGTTACCTGTTATAGAGGCTATGTCTTCTGGTACGCCTGTGATTACCTCGGACCTCGGTGCCACAAAAGAAGTAGCTGGTAATTGTGCTGAGTTAGTCGATCCTTTTTCGGTAGATGATATATCAAGTGGCCTCAAAAACTTATTGAGTTCAGAGGTCGTTAGAGAGAAATATAAAAAAAATGGTCTAAAGAGAATTGAAGATTTTAGCTGGAAAAAATGCAGTAACGACTTAATAAATATAATAGAAAGTATTTAGGTGTGAAGTATATGAGAATTGCGATAGTGCATGATTGGTTTGTAAGTCCCGGTGGTGCTGAAAACGTAATAGAGGCGATGCTAGATATTTTTCCAGATGCTGACGTTTTTTCTGTTGTAGATTTTTTTGACGATGTTTTGCGAAAAAAATATCTTCATGGGAAAAAAACGAAGAATACTTTTATCCAAAAAATGCCGTTTGCACAAAAAAAATATCGTATGTATCTACCATTAATGCCTTTTGCTATAGAGCAGCTTGATCTTACTGAATATGACTTAGTGATTAGTAGTAGCCATGCGGTTGCCAAAGGTGTGATCGCATCACCTAATCAACTGCATATTTGTTACTGTTACTCGCCAATACGCTATGCTTGGGATTTGAAATTTGACTATTTAAAAGAATCCAATTTAACTAAAGGGTTTAAATCTTTATTAGCTAGATATTTTTTGCATAAAATAAGAATTTGGGACCTAGCATCAAGTAATAATGTTGATTATTTTATATCGATTAGTCGCTTTATTAAGGAGAGGATATATAAATGTTATAGAAGGGACTCGACAATAATTTTTCCTAATGTAGATGTCGATGCATTCCCGTTACATGAGGTTAAAGATGATTTTTATTTTACTGCATCACGTTTGGTTCCCTATAAACGGTTAGCGCTTATTGCGGAAGCCTTTTCAAAGATGCCGGATAAAAAGCTTATTATTATAGGTGATGGCCCTGAAAGAGATAAAGTTGAAAAAATTGCATCTTCTTCATCAAACATAAGTTATTTGGGATACCAAGATTATCAAACTCTTAAAGAGCATATGATGAAAGCTAGAGCTTTTATTTTTGCTGCAGAAGAAGATTTTGGTATTGTTCCATTAGAAGCTCAAGCCTGTGGTACACCTGTTATTGCATTTGCTAAGGGTGGTTCATTAGATACGGTTATAGATAAGAAAACAGGCTTTTATTTTTATAAACAAACAGCAGATTCGATTATTAAAGCTGTTAAAGATTTTGAAGAAAATCATAGCTTATTACTTGAACCAAGTAAAATTAGAGCTCATGCTATGAACTTCTCTACTGATATTTTCAAATCTAACTTTAAACGCTTTGTTTTGGAAAAATGTAAAGCAAAGGGGTTTTCAATATGATTTTTTTGTTAAATGTCAAATTGCATTTTTATGTATAAAGCCTTTGAGAACAGTGAGAAAAATAATTCTTAGATCAAACCATATCGACCAATTTTCAATGTAATACAAGTCATATTCAACTCTACTTTCCATTTTATCAATGGTTTCCGTTTCTCCACGAAGGCCATTGACCTGCGCCCAGCCAGTGATGCCAGGTTTGACCATATGACGGCGCATGTAAGATTCCACAATAGTCTTGTAGTGCTCGTTGTGTGCTAGGGCGTGCGGTCTAGGACCAACAATCGACATTCTACCTTGCAGTACATTTATAAATTGCGGCAGTTCATCAAGAGAAGTCTTTCTCATAAAGGCACCGATAGGAGTTATTCGACTATCGCCTTTTTTAGCCTGCGTTACTTTTCCGTGCTCTTCGTTATGAACCACCATAGATCGAAATTTATAGACTTTGAAGTCTTGGCCATTGGCACCAGTGCGGTACTGTTTAAACAGTATTGGCCCTTTAGAGGTAAGCTTTATAGCCACCGCTAACGCTAATAAAATGGGACTAATGCATACTAGGATAAGGAAGGATAACACTTTATCTTCTAGAGACTTCAAGAAGCGATTTTTTCCTTCTAGCATATGAGAGGTGGATAGGTTGATAACGGGCAGTCCGGCGACTTCGGTTACAGAATGGTTAAGGAGTCTGAAACCGAAGATGTCTGGCACCATTCGTATGACAATAGAGCTGTTACAAAGCGCTGCTTGTACTTGCTCCATTCTTTCGGCTTCATTTATTGGTAATGCAATCCAGACTTGGTCAGTTTTATGCTTTTTAGCAATGACCTCTAAGTCTTTAAGATTTCCTAGATAAGGTATAAGGTTACCTTCATGAGTGGTGATGCTGTTGATTTCCTCGTGGGTGCTCACTATACCTTGCACGACCAACCCCATTTCTGGATGTTGCTCTAGACGTTCAGCTACTTGCTGGGCGAGTAAACCATCTCCAATGATTATGATGCTTCTTATATTGAGCCCCTTTGCTCTTAATGCACCTAGGCTTTGTCGTAAAATGAGACGGTAGCCAATGATGAAACAGGTAGATGATCCAAGCCAGGTAGCGACCCAGACTCTGGAATAAAGTTCAGATGTTTGTGTCGCGAAGGCACTTAATACCAGCAATAGAAAGGTGCCAAAAGTAGCGCTGACAACGCATTGTATTTCGCTGGTGAAAGAAGAGCCTCGCCATGCGCGGTAGCCACCAAATATGGATAATAGCGTCGCGCCAATAATCACACCTAGTAGCAAGACATTTTTATAGGCGATGTTTAGATCTATGTGAGAAAAGCGTAACCAATAACTAAAGAGTCCGGTAGCGAATAAACATAGAATGTCGAGAACTCTGTGGCTGATACCGACAGACGCACTGTGTTCTTTTAATGTTAGTCCTTTTTTCACTTCTTTCTCATCTCGTATATTAGGTATAATCAATGACTTATATCCGCTGTATGATAGCAGTAAACGGATAAAAATTAATTGAATTGTCGCTCGTTACTCTGAATGTTGTGCATTTTAACGGTATGCTTGGCTGATCTGCCAGTCATGATACCTAATAAGGGATTTTTTTTGTATGTTGAACACTGTTTCTAGTGCTCTAGTGTGGTTTTTCGCTGCTCTGACTTTTGCGTTATCGATTACTGTGCCTAACGGCTACAACATTGGTACGACTCTTATTTTTATTTTGTCACTTGTTTTTTTGCTAAAGCCAAAATGGCATGAGCTGAAAAAAGAGGATAAGTTACTTTTTTGGGGATTTGCATTATACGCTGTCGCTATGTTTGGTTTTGTTTACCTTGACGGTTGGCATACTCGCGAGCTCGATAGGCCTTCTCGATTTATTTTGGTTCTTCCCGTATTGCTGTTATTACTGAAATCGTCCGGTCGAGAGCGATGGCTTTGGTTTGGTACCGTGCTTGGTGCGATTGCTGCATTTTCTTTGGCAATTTATGAGCGAAAGGTGCTTGGCTATGGTCGAGCCCATGGAAGTGAGCACCCTATAATGTTTGGTAATACAGGAATGCTGCTTGGTTTATTAAGTTTTGTCTCTGCAACGTATTTTTTAGCTAACAAACGTTATATCTGGCTGGCTTTGGCTGTCGTTGGAGGCTTGTGTGGTATTGCTGCTTCTGTGTTGTCCGCCTCCCGTGGTGGTTGGGTTGCTCTTCCTTTAATTGGCTTTTTCTTATTATGGCAAAGCCGATTTTTGTTGGGTAAGAAACTGGTATGGAGTGTGTGTATTGCTTCTGTATTGTTGGTTGGGGCCGCTGTTGCGCTTCCGCAATCAGGCATAAAGGACCGTATTGAAGAAGCGATTAGTGATGTTGAGCACTACAGCGATGGATCTAATAAGACGACCTCTGTTGGTCTTAGGTTCGAAATGTGGAAAGCTTCTTTAAGTATGTTTGAAGAGTCCCCTCTTGTTGGCGTTGGCGAATATGGAAGTAAAGCGGTAAAAGAGCGTTTAGTTGCAGATAGTGCCATATCGCAAGATGTACTTCATTATAGCCATTCTCATAATGAATATATAAATGCGCTTGGTTTAACCGGAATTGTTGGTTTTATATTTCTTATGTCTGTGTATTTGATTCCACTGCGTCTCTTTCTTAAAAAAATGCGTCAGTATCCTAATAATTGGAATATTCGTTCTTATGCAATGGCTGGGGCTTTGGTCCCTATGTGTTATATGGATTTTGGCCTATCGCAGGTCATGTTCAGTCACAACATTGGTGTGATGATGTACGTTTTTCCGATTGTGTATTTTTGGGCAGCGGTACGCTGGGCTGAACGTAAAGAGTTCGCGAAATAAAAGCCTACTTTTCAAGGGTATAAATAGGTTTTGAAAAAACACTTCGTATAAAAATGGCCATCACATGATGGCCATTTTTTTTAACTGTTGTATCCAATCTAGCTATCGCATTTCTAAAAAGCTTATTTAGTTGCTTCTGTTTCTTCAGCTTTTTCTATGCTGCGTAGTTCAACAACAAACTTAAGTGCTGCATAAGCAGGAATAGGACCTGTACCACCTGGGCCGTAAGCTAGATCAGACGGGATGTATAGCTCGTATTTGGAGCCAACTGGCATAAGCTGTAGACCTTCTGTCCAGCCTGGAATGACGCCATTTAATGGGAAGGTAATCGCTTCACCACGTTGATATGAGCTGTCAAATACCGTTCCGTCGCTTAGGCTGCCTTCGTAGTCCACTTTTACTGTGTCGGTCACCGCTGGTTTTTCACCTGTACCTTCGGTGATCACTTTGTAAAGTAAACCAGACTCTGTTTTCATAACGCCATCTTCGGTTTCTTTCTCTTTTAACCATGCAGCGGAAGTGGCTTTGGCTTCTTCAGAGGCTTTTTCTTCCTCAAGCTGTGCTTTTTCCATTTGTTCTTGCTGGTAAGCTTGGATAGTTTGGGTGACTTCTTCCATGCTCATTTGACCTTCTTTGCCAGCAAATGAATCTTGGAAGCCAGCCATGAAGGTTTTCATATCCAGTTCAGAGAAATCTTGTGACATGCGAGAACCAAACATGGTGCCAATGCTGTAACCAAGGCGCTGTTCTTTAGAATCCAGTTTGATTGCACTGTCGTCTGCGTACGCAAAAGAAACAGAAGACATAACCAGCGCCGCAATAAGTGTTTTTTTCATAGCTATTTTTTTCATAAGGAAAGGTGTTCCATTATTTATTGATTTATCACTGAGTGACGTGAAGCGTTAAGACGGAGTTCGATTCGCATACAGTTTTAATAAAGCATATGGGGCGTAAACAAAGCAGGAACAATGGTATACGCCTTGTGCTTTGCAAAATCAGATCCGTCGTTTCTATTATGTAACATATGTGTTCTAACATAAGGTAGGCTGTTTATGCCAGTTTATCTGTTAGTACGTTACCAAAGCGACCCCTTCACCTGTACACTTTGTTTGAGTTCCAATAGATCTCTCTTATTTAGAGAACGGTTCCACAAAGCACAAGGCGTGTTATGAGATTAATCCGCTATTCTTGGATCAGACAATCGCTTTTACAAAAGCATGACGGTGTTTGCTAAAGCAGGTTTGTTTTTTAGAATGAGCTTACACTTTATTGACATTCTTCGTAGGGCAGATGAGTCGAGGCACGAGTGTGATCTGCCGTTGGGGGATTCAAATGTCGGATCACGGTCGTACCTCGACTCATCCGACCTACGGGGTGAGTCGTTGGTATTAACCTAGATTCCCATAAACAACGGAATCAGAACGGGCACGAGAATGCTCATAATAAAGCCGCTGGCGATGCACACTGGGATGATTTGCGCGCCATGAAATTTACCAAGCATAGGTAAGGTAAAGTCCATGGCGGTGGCACCAGAATAACCCACCGACATATGGCTGTTGAGCCTTGCCAAGAATGGAATCAGCATGAGCGCTAAGATCTCACGCCCTAGGTCGAGTAAGAAGGCTGTGGTGCCAAGTACAGGATCGCCTAAGCCGGTAATAAGAATGCCAGACAAACTATACCAGCCGAAGCCCGAGACGACCGCAAGCCCTTGGTTCCAGCTTAGGCCTAATACAAAGCTGCCAATCCAACCTGCAAGTAACGTGGTGAAGATAGTGACAAGCGCTATAATGACGCCTTGAGAGTTTAAAAATAGCTTACGTAGACGGTGATTGCCTTGGCGTAGCTGACAACCGATTAGAAACAGCAAAACATACAGCAAGCCTGTTACCAGCTCGTCCACACCCGTTAGCCAGTCTTTGGCAAATATGCCGACGACAACGCCACCTATTACCCAGGCGATGGTTTTTGCTGCATCCATCAATGCATGGGATTTGCTATCAGATGGGCCTTGGGCAAGGTTATCAGCATGAGTACCACCAAAACGTAGGCCACTAAGATATAAGCCACCTAGGCTTAATACGCTGATCAGAACAAAGAAAATAATCGCTTGGTAACCGGCAATAAACAGCTTTTCAGATAAATTGTCTAACGCACCAAGACTAAAACCGATTAAGCCTAAGATGAGGTACACAAGCTGTTCTAAGCCTTTTGCCACACGAGTTGGCGTGAATACCTTGATATTGACCCAGTAACCAAAGAGTAGGGCGATTAATAATGGGCCAAGTGTGGTGAGGATAGTCATGCGAGAATAGTCTTCCTAGACAGATGTGTTAAATACAGGAGCGGCATTTTCTCGGTATTGAGTTGTAAATACAAGTTTGGTTTTTGTGTTTCGGGTAAATGTTGTTCCAAGGGAAGTGGCTTAACGTAGTGTTTTTTGTTCCTTCCCCTTATCTTCAAGGGGAAGGTTAGGATGGGGTTGGTAAGGTTTTTTGACCCCCTCCCAGCCTCCCCCTTAGCAGGGGGAGGGGCAGATAAACGAGGTACGAGTGTGATCTGCCGTATAGGTAGGCAAAATAAAGCTGACCAGCGGTGCAATATTTGGTGATCGGTGGTAAATTGCTCGGCTGTTTTATGCGTGTTTTCTATGGATAGTCGGCGGTGATGTGTGGTTAAGCGTTTTCCTGTGTTAAAAGAAGTTCTGCATTTGTTGTTTCCTATGATACTAACGATGACATTGGAGCTGTCGATCAGCGTCGTCGATACCATTATGTTAGGCCATTACAGCGCGCTGCATTTGGCGGCAGTTGGTTTAGCATCGAGCTTATGGCTTCCTGTTGGTTGTTTCTTGATTGGTGTGACTTTTGGACTAACGCCTTTGGTAACACGTCATTTGCATGGCAGACAGCCGAAGCTGGTTAACTTGTATATGTCACAGGCGGTCGGTTTATCGGTAGGGCTTGGTCTGTTGGCAAGTTTAGTGGCTATTTTCTTATTGCCTTATTTTGCTGGGTTGATGGCGACGGAAGAAGAAACAAGACAAGTTTCGGTTTCTTACTTGTATATTTTTGCCCCAGCTCTTCCTATGCTTGCACTTATGACCGCCTACAAAAATCTATTTGAAGCGGCGGGTCGCCCTGGTTTTCCATTGTTCGTGGCGAGCTTTGGCTTAGTGTTAAACATCTTGTTCAATTATGTGCTGATTTTCGGCAAGTTTGGCCTTCCTGAAATGGGCGCAAAAGGGGCTGCATTGGCGTCTGCTTTGTCTTTGTATTTAGCTGTTTCTATGTTTTTTGTTTATGACCGCTTTATCAATAAAACGCCTTTGTTTACCCGCTTAGTATGGCGCTACACACGTAAGTTTGGAATTCTATTGAATGTTGGCGCGCCAGCGGGCTTTGCCTTTGCCTTTGAGGTTGGCTTGTTTTCTTCGATGACGTGGTTGATTTCGTCCTTTGGTGATTTAGCATTGGGCGGTGGCCAGATAGTCATGTCTTATACGTCTTTCTTGTTTACGCCAATGATGGCCATGAGTGCCGTGACGGCGATTGTGGTAGCAAAAGCCATGTCGAAAGAAGGTGTTAGTGGTGTTAGAAAGCGCATACGTGTGATCGTCTGGCTAGGGCTTTCTTATGTAAGTACCTGTTTTGTTATCACTCAGGTATTTCATAACCAAATACCTTACATTTATAGTAACAATGCCGAAGTGGTGGCCTTGGCAGCGAGCATTTTGCTGATTTCTTCTTGTTATCAATTCCCTGATATGCTGCAAACCGTGTTTACTGGCGCTTTACGAGGTTTTCGTGAAACACGCTCAACTATGATCGCTTTTGCCGTGTCTTTGTTTGGCTTGAGTATCCCATTTGGCTTTTGGTTGTCCCACTACAGCCCTTGGGCCGAAACCTTGTCTCTGCGAGGTTTTTACATTGGCCTAGGTGCGGGTTTAACCCTGCTAGCGGCGATTCTTATCGTACGTTTTCAAATTGTTTTGCGTCACTACGAGGGCAAGCGGATTGCCTCGCCTAGGGAAGTTGCGTAAATTTAGGCGAGTATATCAAGTAAAGGTCAGTCTTTTATTGAGAGAGAAGTATGAACACAATTTTAGTAACAGGTGGAACAGGTTTTATTGGTAGTCATACTTGCGTGGAATTATTAAACCAAGGCTATGATGTCGTCGTTGTTGATAATTTGTGTAATTCTCATCCTGAAGTGTTGAATAGAGTGCAGCAAATCACTGGTAAGACAGTGACTTTTCATGAGGTCGATTTGCTTGATGCTGCTGCGTTGAATGACGTTTTTAAAAAACATTCCTTTGATGCTGTGATTCACTTTGCTGGTTTAAAAGCGGTCGGAGAATCGACACAGATTCCTTTATCTTATTACCATAACAATTTAACAGGTACCTTGGTTCTGCTAGATGTCATGGCTCAACATGGCGTGTTTGATTTCGTGTTTAGTTCTTCTGCAACGGTTTATGGCGAGAATAACCCCATTCCTTACGTAGAACATTTTCCGCTGAGTTCTACTAGCCCATATGGTCGAACCAAAGTGATGATAGAGCAGTTCTTACAGGACGCTTTTGTTGCTGACCCTCGATGGAATGTGTCTTTGTTGCGCTATTTTAACCCAGTTGGTGCTCATCCAAGCGGCTTGATTGGTGAAGACCCAAATGGTATTCCTAATAATTTGATGCCTTTTATTACACAAGTTGCTGTGGGAAAACGTGAAAAGCTAAGCGTATTTGGTGGCGATTATCCAACTCACGATGGTACAGGCGTGAGAGATTATATCCATGTGGTGGATTTGGCTTTAGGTCACATCAAAGCATTAGAGAAGTTGGCAAGCCAAGAGGAGAAAAGCATAGAAGCTTATAACTTGGGCGAAGGCAAAGGCTCTAGCGTGTTAGATGTAGTTTATGCATTTGAGAAAGCGTCAAATCAACAAATCCCTTATGAAATAATGCCAAGACGTGCCGGTGACATCGCCGAGTTTTATGCAGACCCACAAAAAGCCAAGCTGATGCTTGGTTGGCAAGTTGAACTATCTCTTGAAGCTATGTGTCGTGATGCTTGGAATTGGCAAAGTAATAATCCGCAAGGGTATGGTGAGTAAATCATTTTTTTCTGTTTTCAAGGGAAGGTTTTTACATTGGCCTAGGTGCGGGTTTAACCCTGCAATTGTTTTGCGTCGATACGAAGGTAAGCGCATTGCCTCGCCCAGGGAAGCTGCTTAATGTCACGTTTTTGTCCCTTCCCCTTATCTTCAAGGGGAAGGTTAGGATGGGGTTGATAAGGTCTTTTGACCCCCTCCCAGCCTCCCCCTTAGCAGGGGGAGGAGCTAGCTACTCTTCTAAAAGTCTCTACACAGTTCAATTAACGCATCTATGTCCATGTGTTGTTCTGTGCTGTCGGCGAGGCGGTTGATTTCGCTGTTTCGGTATTGGTCGTAGTCGAAGGTGGCGGCTTGGTCGACACCGGCCCAGTTGAGTAAAGCTTGTAGGGCTTCTGGGTGGTCGAATACGCCATGAAGGTAAGTACCTATGATGTTGCCATCGTCTGAAATGTAGCCTTCTTTCTCGCCATTTTCTAATTCTGCAAAGTGTTTGTAGGCGCTTGCATTGGAAAACTGTGAAACACCAGAGTGAATTTCGTAGCCTGTGACTTGAGCATTTGCTGCGAAAGCGAGCTTTCCATGGCGTTGCTTAAGCTGTTTTTCTTTTTTAAGCGTTGTTTCCATAGGGATTAAACCAAAGCCTTTAGATTGGGTGTTGGCGTGTTGGTTTTCCAGCCCATGTGGATCGAGCAGTTGTTCGCCGAGCATTTGATAGCCACCGCAAATCCCCATGACTTTTCCGCCGTATCTTAGATGTTTTTTCAAATAATCTTCCCAGCCTTCTTGGCGTAGAAAGGCGAGGTCGCTTTGTACGCTTTTGCTGCCTGGTAAGATGACGAGATCCGCTGGTGGAATGCTTTCATTGGCACCAACAAGGGTGACTTGAACATCAGGGTGAAGGCGTAACGCGTCCCAGTCTGTGTGGTTGCTGGTGCGTGGCATGATGGGAATGACGATGTTTAACTTGGCGTTGGTGTCGGTTTTTATTGGGCTTTTGGCGACGGCGTCTTCGGATTCTAGATGAAAACCTTTTAAGAAAGGCAATACGCCTAAAACCGGTTTGCCAGTGCGTTCTTCTAACCAATCTAAGCCAGATTGCAGCAAGCTAATGTCGCCACGAAAGCGGTTAATCACAAAGCCAATCACTCGGTCTTGCTCGCTTTGACTGAGCAAATCCAAAGTACCAACGAGATGAGCAAACACACCACCTTTGTCTATATCGGCGATGATGATAACAGGGCAATCGATGCTTTCAGCAAAGCCCATGTTGGCGATGTCGCGAGCGCGTAAGTTGATTTCCGCAGGGCTGCCTGCACCTTCAATTAACACGGCTTGGTATTGATCGGCCAGACGATGATAAGAATCTAACGCGGCGACTTTAGCGATGCTTTTGTATTCGTGATACCCCACCGCGTTCATGTTGCCCACGGCTTTGCCTTGAATGATGACTTGCGCGCCTGTATCTGTGTTGGGTTTAAGTAGAATGGGGTTCATGTCCACGTGTGGCTCAAGCCCTGCGGCATAGGCTTGTACGGCTTGGGCTCGGCCAATTTCGTTGCCATCTTGGGTGACTGCGCTGTTTAATGCCATGTTTTGTGGTTTAAACGGTGCGACTGAAATGCCTCGGCGATGTAATAAGCGGCATAGCGCCGTGACTAATGTGCTTTTTCCTGCGTCCGAGGTGGTTCCTTGGATCATTAAACTAAAGGCTGGCATTCAGTATCATCACGCTTCAAATCAATAAGGTGGTAGAATTCTACCTTACCTATTCACCTTGTTAAGTGAAAAAACGACTTATATTTATGATCCTTGCTAATTTAGACAGTAGTTTTGATGGTTTTCTTGGTGTGTTTTCTACGACCAGTTTCATTTTTGTCGCGGCCTTGGTATTGGATCGCTTATTAGGTGAGCCAAAGACGTGGCATCCCTTGATTTGGTTTGGTCGCTGGGTGGATCTTTGTCGCAAGCATATACAGTTGCCTTTAGACGCTTCTCTATCTCGTCAACGTATGGTTGGTGTGTTGGCATGGCTGGTGGCGGTTTTGCCTTGGGTGATGATTCTATTGGCTTTGTTTTGGTTGTTGCCGAGTTGGCTCGATACTTTGCTGTCTGTGGTGGTGTTGTATTTTGCGATTGGTTGGCAGAGTTTGCGCGAGCATGCGCTGGCGATTTATCAGCCTTTGTCTGTCTCTCCGCTGTCGGCTGAAAAACTCGATGAAGCCCGTCTTGCTGTGAGCTATATCGTCAGCCGTGATACACAGAATTTGGATGAGTCGGCCGTAGCAAAAGCCGGGATCGAGTCGGTATTAGAAAATGGCAGTGATGCGATATTCGCGCCGATATTCTGGTTTATTCTCTTCGGTGCGCCGGGCGTGCTCTTGTATCGACTTGCCAACACGTTGGATGCTATGTGGGGTTATAAAACCGAGTCATTGCTGCACTTTGGTTGGTTCGCCGCGCGTTTTGACGATGTATTGAATTATATTCCCGCTCGTCTTGTGGTTTATACCTATGGGGCTTGTGGCAAATGGCGTTCTGCTATTCGCAGTGCTCGTCGTCCTTCTGCCCGTTGGAAAAGCCCTAATGCTGGCCCTGTGATGGCCGCGGGAGCGGGTGCTTTAGGAATTCAGTTAGGTGGCGAGGCGCCGTATTTTGGCAAAGTAGAAACTAGACCGATTCTGGGGGAAGGTGACTTACCGACGTCTCATCATTTAAAAGAGGCCATTTGGCTGGTGGATAAAAGCGTATATTTATGGGGATTGGTGATATGTCTGTTGGTCTAAAATCTTCTAAGTTAGACTGTTTTTCAAATTTAGGAAGCATTCCAAAATTAGATAGTACGCCCCCAAAGCACGGCGGCGATTTGGCTTATTGGCAACGGAAAGTCGGTAATGAAGCGTTGAATTGGTTGGATTTATCCTCTGCGTGCAATCGTGAGCCTTGGCCTATTCCAGAGATAGACACCTCTTTATGGATGGATTTACCTGATCAAGCCGATTTATTGGAGGAGGCCGAGCGCTATTTCGGTCGTCGTCCTAATGCGATTGGCGCGGGTTCCCAGCATATTATCGAATCTTTGCCGCCCATGTTGCTGGCGAGTCAGTCTTCGGCTTTGCTTACTGCAACGAAAATGGTTTTTGTGCCGCGCATTGGTTATCAGGAGCATGCCTTCGCTTGGCAAAAATGGGGCTTTGATATTGCCTATTATGACACTTTGGACGAGTTATTAGGGCAAAAATGGGCGGTTGCCGTAGTCATCCAGCCGAATAACCCAACGGGAGAAATTGCCTCACACCATATTTTGTCTCGACTGATTGCCCATGCTGAGCAGCAAGGGGCGAATATCGTCGTGGACGAGGCTTTTGTTGATGCTTGCCCAGAGTTGAGTCTGTTGAATAGCAAACAAGGTAAATCGCTGAGTGAGTCGCTTTTTATTTTACGTTCCGTTGGTAAGTTCTTTGGCTTGGCTGGCGCGCGTGTTGGCTTTGTTTTTTGTGCGACAAAATGGCAAGCCGCGATCAAAAATTTATTGGGACCTTGGCCTGTGGCGACGCCGAGTCTGCATTTGGTGACATTGGCCTTTGCTGATAAAACTTGGCAGTCTCAGGCTTTACAAGCTTTAAAAGTACGACAAGCAGCATTTGTTGAACGTGTTATCCCCAAGTTTAATACCATTTTAGATTCCCAAGAGTATGTGTTGAGTCCGTTGTTTGTGACTTGGTTTCTTGAAAGTGAAGAATACGCAAAGCAAGTATTCGATATGTTGCACCAAGTTGGCGTTCATACTCGTTTAGGCGAAGGCTGGGTTCGTGTGGCATTGCCAGCGCTTAATGAAATGGATGCTTTAAACAGCGCCTTGATTCGTTTATTAAAAACCGAAGGAGGCAGGGAGTTAGCATGAAGCATCTTGTATTAGGTGGCGTTCGTAGTGGCAAAAGTGCCTACGCAGAGGAGCAAGTTGCTTCGTTTAATAAAGCGGTCTGTTATGTGGCGACATCACAAATTTGGGACGAGGAAATGGCGGAACGAGTGCGATTGCATCAAGTCAGTCGTCCCAAAGAATGGCGGGTTATCGAAGAACCATTGGCATTAGCGGAGCTTTTGGCTTCCCTCAATACTCCTGAACAGGCGGTGATTGTCGAATGCTTTAGTTTATGGGTGACGAACTTGTTGTGCCTAGAAGACGAAGCACGTTTAGAAGAGGAAAAGCAGGCGCTCTTGAAAGCCGTTGAGGCGTTTGAAGGTGATTTGGTGCTGGTGTCTAGTGAAGTGGGATTGGGAGTGATGCCGGTGAATTCCCTTGCTAGGCGATTTGGTGATGAACTGGGAAGTATTAATCAAAAACTGGCTAAATTGACCGATCGGGTAACTTTTGTTGCGGCAGGGCTACCTATGCAGCTAAAATCCTAATCTTCCATTTATACTCTGTGTTTTCTTGAACTATATTGTTCTTGGAAGCACTTTTATAATCAAAAATTGCAATTAATAGCGAAAGGCGTAGGAGCTTTGATGACCCCTTATTCAAAAGATTTTCCAGTATCTTGGGAAGAGCTACATAGAAATGCTCGTGCCTTGTCTTGGCGTTTGCTGGAGCAGGGCCCTTGGAAAGGGATTATTGCAATTACCCGTGGAGGTTTGGTGCCAGCGGCTATTTTGTGTCGTGAAATGGATATCCGCTTGATCGATACGATTTGTATCGTGAGTTATGGCGTTGATGAAGCTACAGGTGCTTCAATGAAGCAGGGCGACCTTAATGTTCTTAAAGGCGTTGAAGGTGATGGCGAAGGTTTCATCCTGATTGATGATCTAGTGGATACAGGACGAACCGCAGCGAAAGTTCGTGAGATGTTGCCAAAGGCGCATTTTGCAACTATCTATGCCAAGCCTGCTGGAAAACCATTGGTTGACACTTTTGTTACTGAGGTGAGCCAAGATACTTGGATTCGCTTCCCTTGGGATATGGAATATACCTTTTCCACCCCACTTGCTGATCGTCAGCCAAAGTAAGCATTCACTTTTATTGCTGCATACTAATATCTACATAGAAAACGGGCTCCTGTTTGACACAAAAGCAGCGAGAGTATTTGCAAATTTACACAAAACTCTCGTTTCTTTTACACAGTTTTCAGCTAGTTTTATGGTTATATTCATTTCTCATTTTAGAGCCAAGGCAGACTAAGAGATTAGCTGTTTCACGCATTTTAAATGCACTTACTTTTATATAAATACAATAGGATTTTACTATGTGGAAAATGCTAATTCGAGTTGCTTTGGCGAGTATTCTATCGCTATCGATAACTTTGCCTGCGTTTGCACAAGGTACGGTGGCTCGTGCTCAATTCACTACAGACGTAATCGATCGAGAACCGATAGACAATGTCGGCGCAACGGTAACAGTAGAATATGGCGCAATTCAGCGAGTCTATTTCTTTACTGACTTACGTGATATGGCGGGAAGCCATGTTATTCATCGTTGGAAATTAGATGGAGAAGAACAAGCGGGCGTTGATTTTGACATAGGTGGTGACCGTTGGAGAGTTTGGTCGAGTAAACGCCTTATGCCTGGCTTTGATGGAAAATGGAGTGTTGAAGTCGTTCAGGATGATGTCGTGGTAAGCACTTATTCATTTGACTATATAGATGAATTCTAAGAAATCAGGCATTCTCTGTCGTAATTTGTAATCTATGATTAAGGATTTTTATGCCTCATTTACGTGTACGTGGATTGGCTTTCGACGAGCTAGAGTCAATTGCTGATATCCTGATAGAAAACTTGGCGGAAGTGACCGATACGCCGAATTCTCATTTCACCCTTGAGTACCAAGCAACGACCTATTTGGCCGTTGGTGGTGCTTCTCCTGCGTACCCGTTTTTTGATGTTTTATGGTTTGAACGAGGTGAAGATGTGAAGCGCAAGGTTGCCTTGATCATCGAAGAACTGGTTCGACCGCTTGTGGATAGTGGACAAGACATCGCAGTGTTGTTCCATGATCTGCAGGGCAAGGACTACTATGAGAATGGCGAGCACTTCTAAGATAGTAACCCCCTCCTAGCCTCCCCCTTAGCAGGGGGAGGAGCGAAGCATTTTTTGTTCCTTCCCCTTATCTTCAAGGGGAAGGTTAGGGTGGGGTTGTTTTAGGGCTTCAGAAAAGGCTTATGGAATGAGCGAACGAATATTTAA
>NZ_QPJQ01000023.1:41970-70386 GCF_003337275.1 Marinomonas foliarum
TGACCCCCTCCCAGCCTACCCCTTAGCAGGGGGAGGAGCTAAGACATTTTTGTTCCTTCCCCTTATCTTCAAGGGGAAGGTTAGGATGGGGTTGGTAAGGTCTTTTGACCCGCTCCCAGCCTCCCCCTTAGCAGGGGGAGGAGCGAAGCATTTTTGTTCCTTCCCCTTATCTTCAAGGGGAAGGTTAGGATGGGGTTGATAAGGTCTTTTGACCCCCTCCCAGCCTCCCCCTTAGCAGGGGGAGGAGCGAAGCATTTTTTGTTCCTTCCCCTTATCTTCAAGGGGAGGGTTAGGGTGGGGTTATTCAAGACTACCGCTGAAATTCGTAGACGCTTCCTAAGTTCATTATCTGAGTTAATTCATCTAATGCGTTGCGGCTTTCTATTAATAGCTGCGGATCAGCAAGGTCTTTTTCATGCAGTTGGTCGCGGTAGTGTTTGTCGACCCAGTTATTTAAGCGTTCAAACAAGGCATTGTTCATTAGCGTTGATGGGTTGATGGCTTGTTGTTCGGCTTGGGTTAGGGCGATGCGAAGTCGAAGGCAAGCTGGGCCGCCGCCGTTGCTCATGCTTTGCTTGAGGTCGAAGACTTTGATCTCATTGATTGGTGATTGACCAGCAACTAGGCTGTTTAAATACGCCCAAACGGCTGGGTTACTTTCACACTCGCCTGGTACTACCAACACCATGTCATCGTCGCCACGGCTTAGTAGCTGGCTGTTAAACAGGTAGGACTGGATGCAGTCTTGTACTGACACCGCATCGCTTGGCACTTCAATGAGGTGAAATTTCGACGCTCTGTCTCCCCAAGCGGTAAGCAAATCTTGCTTCATTTTGGCAGTATCTAAGAAGGCTTCTTGGTGATAAAAGTGCGCGTTGCGATTACCTACGGCAATTACGTCATTATGGAAGACGCCTGCGTCGATGACGTCTGGGTTTTGTTGTGCGTAAACCACTTGGTCTGCGGATAATCCATGACGACGTGCCACGGCTTGGGAGGCTTCTAAGGTATGGCGAGCCGGAAATTTAGCAGGTTTAGGCGCACTGTTGTTGAAGGCTTCCATGCCGTAGACAAAGAATTCGATGCCTTGTTCGCTATAACCATGACAAAAGCGTGTGTGGTTGGCTGCGCCTTCGTCACCGAAGTGATCGACACTTGGCAAAGCGGGGTGATGAGCGAAGTGCTTATTGTCTTTGAAGGTCGCTTGTAAAATCGCGCCTGTGGTTTCGTGTTCGATGGAGCGATGGAATTTGTTTACCAAGTTGGCTGGCGTGAAGTGCACACGATTGTCGCTGGTGTCGCCACTTGGTGATACTGTCGCGGCGTTGGCTGTCCACATGCAAGACGCGGAGCTGACCGCCGCGAGCAGTTTAGGGGCTTGTTTGGCGGCTTGTTCTAATATGTCGGCATCGGTCCCCGAAAAGCCCAAACGGCGCAGTGTTGGGATATGTGGGCGTTCGTGTGGTGCGAATACGCCTTGTACGAACCCTAGATCCGCTAAGGCTTTCATTTTCACTAAGCCTTGCTTTGCTGCCGCTTTCGGGTTGGACGGGCGTGCCGAGTTATTCAATGAAGCGACGTTACCAAAAGATAGGCCGCTGTAGTTGTGGGTTGGGCCCACTAAGCCGTCAAAATTGGCTTCTGTCGCTGTGTTCATAATTGCCTCTTGTTGTATCTGAATCTAAGTTTTCTTTGTCGTTCTCTATGACGCACTAAAGCGTTATGCCATGGCCGAGTTTTTCGGGCATGGTTAAGCTGTCAGCTTCAATACTAGCAACTGGGTAAGCACAATAGTCAGCAGCGTAGTAAGCACTGGCTCTGTGATTGCCGCTAGCGCCCGTTCCACCGAATGGTGCGTTGCTGGAGGCGCCAGTGGTTTGGCGGTTCCAGTTGATAATGCCGGCACGGCTGTGTTGTAGGAACCATTCATATTCGGCGGCATCGTCAGACAAAATGCCCGCCGATAAGCCAAATTTAGTGTTGTTGGCGATGCTCATAGCTTGATCTAGCGAGTCATAGCGAATCACGGTCAGCAATGGGCCGAAGTATTCTTGGTCAGGCAATTCGTCTAGCATGTCGGTGGCATCGATAATGCCCGGGGTCACAAAGCCTGTTGTGTCGCCGCCGCGGGTCATTTCTAAGATAGGAGCAGCCCCTAGCTTAATCAGTTTTTGATAGGCTTGTAGTAATCCGTCAGCGGCTTGTGCAGACACCACTGGCCCCATAAATGGCTGATCGACCGCATCAAAACGGTCGATTTTTAACGCTTTGGTGGCCGTTACTAGGGATTGCAAAATGGCATCGCCAATCTCGCCCGTTGGTAATAATAAACGACGGGCGCAAGTGCAGCGCTGTCCTGCTGAAATAAATGCCGATTGGATGATTTCATGTACTGCCGCGCGTTGGTCTGCGACTTTTTCAGAGACCAGCAATGGGTTGTTGCCACCCATTTCTAACGCCAATATTTTACCTGGATGCCCCGCAAAGTCGTTATGCAAAATATGGCCGACTTGTGGGCTACCGGTGAAGAATAATCCGTCGATGCCTTGGTGATTTGCTAGGGCAATGCCTGTTTCACGTTCGCCTTGAATTAAGTTAAGCACACCAGCAGGTAAGCCGGCTTTTTCCCATAATTGAACGATTAGGTCAGACGTCGCTGGTGCTTGTTCGCTTGGTTTGAAAACCACGGTATTGCCGGCTATCAACGCAGGAACAATATGGCCGTTAGGTAAATGCCCAGGGAAGTTATAAGGACCAAATACGGCAACCACGCCATGTGGACGATGGCGTAATCGAGCTGTCGCGCCTGGCATAGGCGTAGTTTTTTCGCCGGTTCTTTCATGGTAAGCCTGCTGTGAAATAGCGACTTTGCCCACCATGGCAGCGGCTTCGGTACGGGTTTCCCAGATTGGTTTGCCTGTTTCGCGGCTGATTACGGTCGCTATGTCTTCGCTGTGTTCTTTCACTAAGGCTGCGAAGGCTTCAATGACGCTTAGGCGTTCTTCTAAAGGGCGGTTCGCCCAAATTGGGAAGGCTGCACGAGCGGCATCGACGGCTAAGTCGACCTGGTCTGATGTGGCTGTATTGGCTTGCCATACTAAGCTTGCGTCCGCTGGATCGATAGAGTGGAGCAGTTGGCCTTCGCCTGCTGTCCATTGACCATTGATATAGTGTGCTTGTTTCATGGTGACTCCTGTTAATTCGTGCGCATTTATCTTGAATAAGGGGATAATTCGACGATTCGAACGGGTTCTTTATTTATGATGCAAAGTGCGTCAGCTTCTTCTTGCGTTAGGGTCATGGCGCTACCAGGTGGTATGGTGCGCTGGATGAGTATGCAGCGGAAGTTTGCGACCTTGGCATTGGATACTAGGTAGTAATTACCTTCGTTTACGCCTTCTTTTGTGCCTTTTGGCTGGCCTATGTTGGCAAGGCAAAGACGACTTTCGCGTACGGCACGAATGTCTTGAACGCGAGCTTCTAAGCTTGGCCCACCATCAAAAATGTCGACATAGTTTTCATAGCGGAAGCCTTCTTGCTCTAGTAGACGACGAGCAGGTACGGTGTTTTTGTGGACTTGCCCCAAAACCTCACGGGCTTCAGTTGGAAGCAAGTTTACGTACACTGGGTTGTTTGGCATCAGTTCAGCAATAAACTGTTTATTACCTTGTGCGGTCAGTTCATCGGCTTCTTTGAAATCAATCGAGAAAAAATGACGACCAAGACTTTCCCAAAGCGGTGAAACGCCATCTTCGTTGCTGATACCGCGCATTTCAGCAAATACTTTCTCTGTAAAGCGTTCAGGGAATTGTGCCATGAACATAAAGCGTGCTTTAGAAAGCAGTTGCCCGTTTTTTGAATGGCGGTAATCTTCTTCTAAAAATAGTGTGCAAATCTCGCTGCAACCGGTGAAGTCGTTATTAAGAACCAGCGTTGGAATGACATTATGTACTTTCAGCTCACGGGACGCATGAGTGATGGTTCCTAGGTGATAGCTGTAAAAGGGTTCGTCTAACCCCACAGTGGCTAAGATACCGCAGGTACCGACGATGTCGCCTGTGCTGGTGTCTTCTAGCACCATTAAGTAATCTTCATTATGAGGTGCGGTCACGTCTTCTTTATTAAAAGAGCGAACGGCACCATCGATTTTTCTTTGTAAGGTGGCTTCGTCAGAGACTAAAGAGGTAAAACCAATTCCGGTTTTTTCCGCAAGTCGATAAAGTGACTTTAGGTCATTCTGACAAATAGGGCGTATGACCATCATGGTGGTTTTCCTCTTTTAAAGTTATTCACAGTGCGACCCATTGAATGCGGTGTCCTGATGAGATACCCAATCGTTCTTGTGTCGCTTTTTCTAAGGCGAGCCCTGCGACCTGTGGTTCCGCTGGTGCGGCAGTGACTCTAAAGTGTTCTAAATGTCCGGCAGAAATCAGGTGCATAGGGCCTTTGGCGGCATCTGTTAAACTCAGTGCTTTGTCCATTTTCTGCTGTGCAATAGTGTGTAGGCTTTCTGTTCTTGCTTCGATGCTTGGGCCAGCATCAAAAATATCGATATAACCACGGAATTCGAACCCTTCATTGAGCAATACCTCGGCGCTCTGATCTGAGTTTTCATGGATAACACCAATGGCTTCTTGCGCGGCTTCAGGCAAGGTTGGAACATAAATCGGATAGCGTGGCATTAATTCCGCAATGAAATTTTTATTACTGACACCTGAAAGATAGTCGGCTTTTTTGAAGTCCATGGTAAAAAAATGTTTTCCTAAAGCATCCCAAAAAGCGGAGTAACCCTGTTTGTCGCTTTCGCCACGCAGTTCGGCAAATAGGCGCTTGGTGAAACGTTCTGGATAACGTGCAATAAAAAGCAGACGAGCTCTGGA
Organism: Marinomonas foliarum; assembly: GCF_003337275.1. GTDB lineage: Bacteria > Pseudomonadota > Gammaproteobacteria > Pseudomonadales > Marinomonadaceae > Marinomonas > Marinomonas foliarum. The sequence continues at coordinate 46,851 of NZ_QPJQ01000023.1, forward strand.
TAGCAGTGACATTGCTAGGCTGTTTTGATGGGCTTTATCTACAACCAATGCAATCAGTCGGCTGGTGCCGCTGTAGTCATGGCAGAGAAAGAGAGCGGGTATGCGATTGTGGATTTGTAACTGTGGGGATGCGTGTACGACTTCGTCAATTCGATAGCTGTAAAATGGCGTGTCGACACCCACCATAGCGTCTATTCCGCAACAGCCAACAATTTTATCATTGCTGGTATCTACTAAAACAAACAAGTAGGATTCATCGCCCGGTTGTACCACATCTGTTTGTAATGAGCGGCGGGAAGAAGCGATTTTGTCGTTCAAGCGATCTCTATTGGCAGGGAAATTGGTAATACCTATACCAGCCTGTTGGGCAAGACGTTCCAGTGCAGGGAGATCCGCAAAATCTGCTGGGCGTACTAGATACATAGCGCATTCCTGAAAGATGAGTGATAAACGATAGTATGGGAAGTATTATCACCAAGTTATGTTCGGCGCGTAAGATGGGAACTTTCTTATTGGCGACACGTTTTTGTGGATATTGGCTATTTATGGTCGATTTTTAAAAAGTATGAAGAGGGTTAATATGAAAGAGGGTGTATATCAACATTATAAAGGCGCACTTTACTGGGTTGAGCGAGTGGCGAAACACAGTGAAACAGAAGAAGAGTTAGTTATTTACCAAGCGTTATATGGTGAATTTGGCTGGTGGGCAAGACCACTTAGTATGTTTCAAGAATATGTTGAAATTGACGGTGAAAGTATCCCGCGCTTTGATTGGCTTAGAGCCGAACGCGACGCAGGATAATACTGTCTATGAGATAGAATGGTGTGCTGGTTAAATAAATAGAGATTAAGCGGGCGGGTGCATCCAAGGTGATTCACGCATAAAGTCGATGATCTGTTCCCTTAGCCAGCGGTGGGCTAAGTCATTGTTGAAGCGTTCATGCCAGAAAATGTGAATAGGGTGTCGGCCATTAAATTCATCAAGTTCTAATACCTCATTGGGAATTGGTAATAGTTTGACTGGATAGAAATGGGCTTTTTCACACATTACATGCAAGAACAAATCACCAATGGAGCGCGAGGTTACCAGTGCCATACCGCGTTTCACTGCTTGCATGGCGACCATCAAACTGTCCGTTTCTAAGTCTGGCTGGATGACGTGGCCTCTTTGTTTGAGTTTTTGTTCTGTTTTCGAAAAAGAACTATTTCGATTGCTGCGTAAATGGTGCGTTACAACCTTATGAGACAGTAAGTCTGTTACCGATACTTCATCTTGATGAAATAGTGGGTGTGCTTCGCTCAAAATGATACAGGCCTCCATGTAGCCAATTAGCTTGCTACGGATATTGCTAGGTGTATCGCTAATTCGAATAATGCCAAGGTCAACATTTCCGGTCACAAGCTCGTCTATTTGAGAATCGCCCCATGAGGTAATTGAAAGCCTGAGCTTTGGTGCTTGGTGCTGTAGAGAAGCCAACAAAGGTTCAATGAAATTTTCTAAATCGCCTTCATCTGCACGTAGCTTGAAACGTCTATCTAAGCTTTTTAAATCCAATGAATTTGGGCTCATTAGTTCAGAAAGAGAGCTTAAAATAGGCTGTACTAGATCGTGAAGTTCTGATGCGCGAGCGGTTGGGCTTAACCCATAAGCTTGGCGAGTGAAAAGAGAATCTTTAAATAGCTCTCTAAGACGCTGTAAGCTTTTGCTTAGTGCGGGCTGCGTCACGCCGAGTCGCTCTGCAGCGCGAGAAACACTGCCTTCTTCCATGATGGTGACAAAGGCGACGAGTAGCTTAATGTCTAATTTTAAGATGTCGTCTAGATGCATGGTTTTCTCAGTATTGTTTAGATTTAAAAACAGGAGCCTTATCAAATTGATAAGGCTCCATTCTATGAATACAAGGGTTCGTTAGTATCCAGTAGTATTATTCAAAGTCTGCGTGATGACGATATTTGACGCGGAATAACATGGCGTAAAAGACAGGTACAGCAACCAATGTTAGCAAGGTCGCAAAGCCCAGACCAAAAGAAATTACCACGGCCATGCCTTCAAAGAAAGCATCGTAAAGCAAGGGTATCATACCAAGAATGGTTGTGATTGCCGCCATACAAACGGGGCGAACACGGCTTACAGCAGAATTGAAAATAGCTTCATACTTCTCTGTACCTTGTTCTAGTTCGTAGTTTATTTGATCTGCTAACACGATACCGTTTTTCACTGTCATACCGGACAAGCTCAAGAAGCCAAGCAGTGCCATAAAGCTGAATGCCGAGTTCATCACCAGTAACCCTGTTGACACCCCAATTAACGCGAGAGGCACACAGAACCAAATGGTCAGTGGTACACGAATTGAGTTAAACAGCAGTATGGTGATGATAAACATAAACAGGTAGCCCATAGGCAATGCCTTGAATATGTTTGCTTGAGCATCGGTACTGCTTTCATATTCGCCACCCCAATCCAATACATAACCTGGTGGTAAGTGAATCGCTTCGACTGCACCACGGGTACGACCAAAGATCGCCATGGCGGTTTCATCACCCAAAATCTTAGGGTCTGCCATCACGGTGATAGTACGTTTACGGTCGCGACGTTCAATGATCGGGTCTTCCCACACGGTTTCAAACCCAGATACCAATGTAGAAAGAGTCACGTAAGATCCTGACGCCGGGCTGTAAATTTGCAGATCACGAATCTGATCGATAGAAACGCGCTCATTTTCTGGCGCCGTTCTTACGATTGGTAGTAAATCTGTGCCTTCACGGTACAAGCCAATTTGTGACCCTGTGAAGTTGGTTAACAACACATCGTCCAATTCTTTCTTACTGATACCAAGTCGTCGAGCTTGAGCATCATTAAAGATGGGGCGAAGTACCTTAACAGGCTGACGCCAGTTATCTTTAATGTTTTCAAGGCCGCCATCAGCACGGTAAATATCTTGGATTTGCGCGCTTATTTGACGTAAATGTTTAGGATCTGGACCACTTACACGTGCTTCAAGTTTCGCGCCACTGGCTGGCCCTAACTGTAGACGTTGTAGCTTTACTTCCAGCTCTGGATACTCTTCCTGCATTTTGTAATACAAGTCTTTGAGTAAACCAGGAATCACTTCAGTGCTCTCAGTACGAACGATGAACTGAGCGTAACTAGAGTTAGCCTGTTCTGCATTGTAAGTCAGCATGAAGCGCAACGCGCCTTGTCCTGTTGTCGATGTCACATAGTTAATTCGATCATCTTTTAAAAGATCTGTCTCAATCTGTCTTACCGTTTTGTAAGTGCTGTCTATGTGGGTTCCTTCCGGCATTTGAATGTCCATATAGAACATTGGTGTTGTGGAAGGTGGGAAGAAAGATTGCTTCACAAATTGGAATGCCCAACCTGCAGTTAATAAGCTTCCTACCAAAAGAATGACAGTGACCCAACGGTAATGCATAGCCTTATCTAACAACCATTTATAACCAGTAAAGATGAAGCCTTTGTAAGGATCGGCTAGCTCTTCTGCAGAGCCATCTTCATTGTTGGCTTTTGTAATAGTTTCTTTAAAGAATAAATCACAAAAGAAAGGCGTTAGGGTAATGGCGGTGATCCAGCTAAGTAGCAGAGATATCAATAATACATAGAACAATGATCCAACGAATTCACCCACTGAGTCTGGAGATAAACCAATAGGAGCAAAAGCGGTAACCGCAATAACGGTTGCGCCTAAAAGAGGCCATTTAGTTTGTTTCACAACCGCACTGGCGGCTTGTATTTTGGTCATGCCTCTTTGCATACCGATGAGCACACCTTCGGTTACCACGATGGCGTTATCCACCAGCATCCCGAGGGCGATGATTAAGCCACCAAGAGAAATCCGCTGTAGATTGATATGGAAGTAATCCATCACAATGAAGGTACCAAGAATGGTAAGCAGTAGGATGATACCAATCAAAATACCAGAGCGAATCCCCATGAATACCAACAGCACTAGAATAACGATAGCAACAGCAGCAACAAGGTTAAGCAAGAAATTGGATACGGAACGTTCTACTTCTTTTGACTGGAAGTAGATAGGTTCCATGTTTAGACCAACAGGTTGTTGGTACTGTAGCTCTTCGATACGGTTTTCTAATACTTCACCAATTTTCACCACGTTGACACCTGATGAAAATGAGATACCAAGCAACAGTGATTTCGCGCCATTAAAATCAACAATATGAGTTTGTGGCTCAACGTATTCACGTTTCACTGTGGCGATGTCACGTAGACGAATTAAATTGCCATCGGTAGGCGTGCCAACAATAAGGTTTTCAAGTTCGGATATGTCTTTGAACTCCCCCGTTGGGCTAATGCGAATATATTCACTGCCGACTTTAACTCGGCCAGCATTCGACACACTGTTTTGATTTGCTAGTAGGCTTTCTAATTGACTTGGTGCGATCCCCATATTGGCCATTTTAGAACGAGAAATCTCAATGGTGACTTGCTCGTCTTGCTCAGCTGCAACGGTTACTTTTGCCACGCCATCAACCAATACTAATTCACGTTTGATGTAATCAACGTAATTTTTAAGGTCTTTGTATGGATAGCCTTCGCCATTAATTGCCAGCATCACGCCGTACACATCGCCAAAGTCGTCTAACACCATAGGTGTTGCTACGCCGCTTGGAAATTGGCCTTGAATATCACGGATCTTCTTCCGTACTTCGTCCCAAATTTGCTTAAGCTCTTTGGCACGATAGGTGTCTTTGATCGTTAACTGAACTTTGGAGTAGCCTGCTTTTGAGGTTGATGTGATTTTATCAACATAAGGCAGATTCTGTAGTTCTGTTTCAATCGGATAGGTCACTTCCTCTTCTACCTGTTCTGGTGATGCACCAGGGTATTGAGTGATGATTAACGCATCCTTGATAGTAAATTCAGGGTCTTCTAATTGCCCTAGATTAGTAAACGCAATGGCGCCACCGACCAATAAGATCAGTGTTACCATCCAGCTTGTTACTTTACGTTGAATGAAATAAGCAGCAATATCCATTATAGGCCTCGCTCACGTGTCCAAGGACGAACATGCATAGCATCAGTTAGACTGCTTACTCCTGCGGCAACCACTTGATCACCTGCTTCAAGGCCAGAAGTAATTTCAATCTGATTGCCTTTTAATGAGCCTAGCGTAACAACACGTGCGCTTACTTTCCCTGTGTCTTTATTGAAAACCCAAACGGTACTGTTGGATTTGCCTGTATCCGTATCTTCATGACGCATTACAGCTTCTACAGGAATAACAACATGCCTTGTCACGCCTAAAAGGCGGCTCAAATCAATGTCTACGTTCGCTGTCATTCCAGGTAGTAACGTGTGTTTTGATTCTTCATTACGGATCAGACGAAGAGATACATCATAAGCCATGGTTGTTTGATCAGGTGTGGTGTTGTGTTCTTTATAGGTTCCTGACAGTTTTTCATCTGGAGCCACATCAACAACGACATTAGGTTGGTAATCCGATTGCGTGGATTTGATGCTAACTACTAAGCTTTCTGGAACCTGAAACTCAACGTCCAAGTCGTTAATGTTTTGGATATGCATAATGGGTGCTGCAGCACTGATGTACTGGAAGTTCTCTGTTGCTACAGAGGCAATAACACCACGAAACGGAGCGTAAACTTTAGTGTATTGAAGTTTGTTTTTTGCTGTTTGAAGCGCGTTATTTGCTTGATCCAAGGTCGCTTTTGTCGAATCGAATTGAGACTGAGTGGTTGCGCCTTGGCGTAATAAATTTTGAATACGTTTGAATTGGGCTTCGGCAAGACTTTGATTTGCTTGCGCAAGTTCGACTTCTAGCTTGAAATCTGTTGGGTCAAGTACGGCGAGAAGCTCACCTTTTTTAACGCGTTGTCCTGCAACAACGTTTAGCTCCATTAACTGTCCACCAACACGAAAGGCGATGTCTGCCTCTTCACTGGCTTTTAATTCAGCGGGGAAGCGACGAATATTGATGGAATCTGTTGGCTCAATGGTAATGAGTTTGACAGGTCGTACAATTTCTTTTTCTACGACAGCTTCCTCTTCGCTGGATGAGCAGCCTACAAGCAGCAGTGAAGCTGCTAGCGTCATACCAATAATCGTATTTAAACGTTTTTGGGAATTCATTCATTGCTCCGTAAATATATTGGAAATAGTTAGATGAATGTATTTTATATCTCTCAGGTAGGGATATGAACATTTAAATATATATTAGAGATATTACTATTAATGAATATCTTGCTGTAATCGCCTATGTGCGCCTTATTGCGTTTTTTCGAGTTCGGCTAAAAAAGTTTCTAATATTAGGTTTGCACGTGCTCCTTTTCGAGTTATGGCCGAAAATTGCGTTATGTAGTGACACTCATTAGGCAAAATAGCGCGCATTCGACCGTCTCTAATCCAATGATCTGCAACATGGTCAGGTAAAAAGCCAATGTAACGCCCAGTTAGAATAAGAAAGGCAATACCTTCACGGTCGGTCGCTGTCGCGCTGGCTGTGAGAGGCTGATGTTGGGCTTTGATGTCTGGAGTTTGTGCATAGGCAGGTAAGACTGCATCGAATTCTTTTAATTTGTTTTTCGAAATTGAGCTGTCGTCCAAAGTGTACAAAGGGTGTGTATTGCTGCAGTAAAGCTTAGATTCTTCTTCGTACAAGTGATGATAATCCAAACCGCTGAGGATTTTTAAATCTGGTACTATACCTACATGTAAACGGCCATCTAATACGCCACGTTCTACGTCCGTTGGTGGAATCATGCGAATATTAATGGCGACCTGTGGCCCTTTATCCTTTAGTCCAGCTAACGTTTGTGTAATACGTGTATGGGGCAGGGTGACTAGATTGTCTGTAATACCAATGTTCAATTCGCCTTTTAGATGCTGATGAAGCGCATTAATATTAGTTCTAAAGTCTTCAATAGAGGATAACAATTGCAAGGTGTAATCGTATACTTGGCTGCCTTCATTGGTTAAGGAAAAGCCAGACCGGCCACGTTGGCATAGGCGAAATCCCAAGCGTGTTTCCAAATCTGATATTGCAATGCTGATGGCAGCGCGGCTGATATTTAGTTCTACTTCTGCTGCAGAAAAACCGCCACACTCTACTACGGTGCGATATATTCGTAATATGCGAAGATCGGCATCGCTAACCTGACTTTGAAATTTATTCATACCTTTGTCTCCCGATAATAGTCATGAAGCTTAGCCCATAAATTAGTCAGCGACTTTGTTAACTAAAAACTTAAGTAAGCGTTAATAGATTAGAGTTTTTATAATTTATGCCCCTTGGCATAGTAGTGTCAACAGACAACATTTTGAATTTTCGGAGCCTACATGGACATCATTGGACACTTGATCGACGGTAAACATTCACAACAAGCTGAACGTACTCAAGACGTGTTTAATCCAGCAACTGGAGTTGTAGCCAAAAAAGTGGCCATAGCGTCTCGTGAAACCGTTGAGGAAGCTATTTTTGCGGCTCAAGCTGCCTATCCAGAATGGCGAAATACACCGCCATTAAAGCGCGCTCGCATTATGTTTAATTACAAAATGTTGTTGGAAAAGCATGCGGATAAGATTTGCGAATTAATTGGCGCTGAACACGGCAAGATTTGTCATGACGCTGCTGGCGAGTTACAGCGTGGTATTGAGAACGTCGAATACGCTTGTGGTGCACCAGAATTATTAAAAGGTGAGTACAGTAAAAACGTCGGCCCAAATATCGATTCTTGGAGTGAGTTTCAGCCGCTAGGCGTGGTTGCAGGTATTACGCCATTTAACTTCCCAGCCATGGTGCCGTTGTGGATGTTTCCGATGGCGATTGTGTGTGGCAATACATTTGTTTTGAAACCGTCTGAACGCGACCCAAGTACGGCGTTATTCATTGCCGACTTGCTTCATGAAGCTGGTTTGCCAGCAGGCGTATTTAACGTAGTGAATGGCGACAAAGTCGCAGTGGATACTTTGTTGGAAGATAAGCGAGTCAAAGCCGTGAGCTTTGTGGGTTCTACACCGATTGCAGAATACATTTACAGCAAAGCCAGTGCCAACGGCAAACGTTGCCAGGCTCTAGGTGGTGCGAAAAACCACGCGATTGTGATGCCGGATGCCGACATGGATAACGTGGTGAGTCAGCTACTTGGTGCAGCCTTTGGTTCTTCTGGTGAACGTTGTATGGCGCTGTCCGTAGCAGTGGCGGTTGGTAAAGCCGCAGGCGATGCTCTGGTAAGTAAAATGGCCGACGCTATGAAGCCACTAAAAGTGGGCGAGTGTTCTGATAAGAACAATGATTTTGGTCCTGTGATTACTAAGGAGCATAAAGACAAAGTCGTCGGCTTTATTGATAGTGCAGAATCACAAGGTGCTACTGTTGTGGTAGATGGCCGTCATCCACAAGTCGCTGGTTATGAAAATGGTTTCTTTGTTGGCGCGACACTTATCGATGGTGTGACCAAAGACATGGACAGCTATCAACAAGAGATCTTCGGGCCGGTTTTACAGGTTGTTCGCGTGGACACGATGGAAGAGGCTATGACGCTGATTAACGACCATGAATATGGCAACGGTACATGTATTTTTACCCGTGATGGGGAGGCAGCGCGTTACTTCTCTGACCATATAGAGGTGGGCATGGTTGGGATTAACGTGCCTTTGCCAGTTCCTGTGGCCTACCATAGTTTTGGTGGCTGGAAGCGTTCTTTGTTTGGTGATTTACATGCTTATGGTCCAGATGCTGTACGCTTTTACACTAAACGCAAAACGATCACACAACGCTGGCCTTCGGCAGGTGTTCGTGAGGGCAAGAGCTTTTCCTTTCCTTCTTAGAATGAACTGAGAAGGGCTTTTAATGAATCCCAGGCATTTCTATCTGATGGTTATCGTACTTTAGAAATGTTTTTTAATGGTCGCTTACTACTTGGTAGCGGCCATTTTTTTTCGCTTGATAAAGCGAATCATCGACACGCTTTAAGGCATCTTCAACTGTTTCATTTGCGTCTATTTGAATCAAGCCGAAACTGCAGCTAATGGCTTTGTCCCAACCCTCCAATGAAACATTATTGGGCATGTCTTGGCAGATATTTTCAATGCGTTGCTGAATTTGAGCAAGTTCAACACTGGGGAAGATGAAAAGAAACTCTTCCCCCCCCCAACGGCTTGATATGTCTGTTGCCCGCATTGATTGAGATAAATAGTCTGATATTTTAATAAGAGCTTCATCACCTTTGTTATGACCTAGTTGATCGTTGACCTGCTTAAAGTGGTCAACATCTACTAAGCTGATACAAAATGGTGTGCCATTTTTACTTTGTTGTTTCATATAAAAGGTTAGTGCTTCAAGAGCAAAACGCCGGTTAAATAGCTTGGTTAGCTCATCTTTTTCAGCGAGTTTGACCATCAACTCATATTGGCTCATGTAAGTTAAGCGTGTGAGAGCTGCTGCCGCAATAAACGGAATGCTTGCGCAAATCAAATTCATTATAAAGAGTGTTGAAGAGTAGCTAGCGACAGCTTCTTCCTGAGATGGGTAAAGTAATACGAGTAGTGCAAAGGTTGCCATGTGGAACAATGCAATGGCAGTAGACCAGATGATATTTAGAGAAGGTGTTGTCATCATTAGCAGTGTCATAGGCCATAAATAATACTGAAAGCCTGCATCTGCGCCGAGTATACTGGTGGCGAAAAAAGCATGAACGGTTATTTCAGCGCTCATGATCAAAATAGAAATATTATGTTGCTTTAATCGGTTAAGCCGCACTGTTAGCAGCCATGCCCCTAGAGACAAAACATTTAGCCAGGCAAGTGTTGTTTGATCGAGGTAGATAAACAAGAAAATGAAAATAAAGTGAGCAATAGAACCCGCTGCCGACGTTATGTTCAAAATCTGAGTCGTTTGCTCCAGACTGTTAGATACGTGGTTTGAAGTAAAAGGGTGCTGGTGTTTTAATTGACTAGTTGTTACCACGAGAGTTGTAATCCTTAACTTGTTTATTTGGCTATTGAAACGAGTTTATATATTGTCTTCTGGCGCTTTTAGAAATATAAGTGCGCTTTGGATTGGTGATACCAACCTTTTTACATTACTGGACTGCATATGGAAAAGAAAAAACTTAATCTTGCGTTATTATCAAGATTTTCATGTCTATTTATAGCTTTATTTTTAACCGCTTGTTCAGAAATGGCGATAAATAAACAAGCAGCTGTAAGCATGACAGATGATTTGGTCATGGATGTAAAAGAAAATACGGCGTATATATCGGGTATCTTAGGTAGTGATCTTGTAGAGCAATTGAGTGATATGGTGCGTAAAAAACCGAATATCACCGATATAGTGCTGGTGGACGTTCCAGGTTCGGTTGATCAACAAGCTACCATGGAAGGCGCACGACTTATTCGTCGGCTTGGTTTGAATACGCATATTGCTTCTACAGGTTATGTGCTTTCCGGCGGTGTTGATCTGTTTCTAGGTGGCGTGAAACGTAGCATTGGAGCAGGTGCTGGAGTTGGCGTCCATGCTTGGTCAGATGGTACAAGAGTAAAAGCGGTTAACTTGAATGAAGCGGATCCGATTCATGCGACCTATGTGAACTTTTATCTAGAGATGGGTGTGCCAGAGCGCTTTTATTGGTTTTCATTGGATGCTGCCCCTGCAGACAGGGTGTATTTTTTATCACCTGAAGAAGTGTACGATTTTGAGTTGGCGACAGAATAGCGTCGTCTCATATTAACGTCTTAGGGAGGGCATTATGGAGCAAATAGAACTGTTCGTCATAGAAAGCCCTTGTCGAGGCGTTTGTGAAAACAGCAAAAAAGGCTTTTGCAAAGGTTGCTTACGCAGTCGAGAAGAGCGCTTCCATTGGTTTTCTCTGTCTAATGAAGATCGTCACCAAGTACTGGATTTGTGCAAACAGCGCCGAGCGCGTTTATTAAAAGCTCGCCAAGAGCGCTTAGAGGCCGATTCTGCTAAGGCGCTTCCATACGGTATGGAAGACGAGCCCATAGCAGATCTGTTCGAATTAACGAATGACTAACTCGTAACGTCTTACAGCAAGTGTAAGCTAGTTTTCAAATATCGCGTCTAGCGCTTCCGATAAACGATCTACGCCAATCACTTTCATGCCCTCAATCGGTTTTTTCGGGCAATTAGCTTTTGGTACCACAGCTCTAGTAAAACCATGTTTGGCGGCTTCACTAATGCGTTCTTGGCCAGATGGCACAGGTCGAATTTCTCCTGACAAACCCACTTCACCCAGTACGACCAAATCATGGGGCAAGATTTTATCGCGGAAGCTGGAGACAACTGCTGCGATAGCCGCCAGATCGGCACTGGTTTCCAATACTTTGACACCGCCTACTACGTTTAAGTAGACGTCTTGGTCGGATGTAAGCAAGCCACCGTGTTTGTGGAGTACCGCTAATAACATGGCTAGGCGATTATGATCAAAGCCGACGGTAACGCGTCTTGGGTTGCCTAGGGCGGAATCATCGACCAAGGCTTGAAGTTCGACCAGCAAGGGGCGTGTGCCTTCCCACACCACCATGACAAGACTGCCTGCCGCTGGATGATTGCTGCGGTTCAAGAATATAGAACTAGGGTTTTTTACTTCTTTTAAACCATTTTCTAGCATGGCAAAAACGCCTAGCTCATTGATGGCACCAAAGCGGTTTTTCATGCCACGAAGAGTACGAAAGCGCGAGTCTTCTGAGCCTTCCAACAGAACAGAGCAATCCACCATGTGTTCAAGTACTTTAGGACCTGCCAAAGAGCCGTCTTTGGTGACGTGACCGACCAATAAAACCGCTGTTTGGGTTTGTTTGGCGAAGCGCGTTAAAACCGCAGCGCTTTCTCGAACTTGTGACACACTGCCGGGAGCGGATTCTACGCCATCCAAATGCATGACTTGGATCGAATCGATAACCATGACTTTGGGTTTGACTTGCTGAGCGATGGTTAAAATCGCTTCCACATTGGTTTCAGACAGCATCTTTAGGTTTTGTGTCGGTAAACCAAGGCGTTGTGCTCGCATAGCGACTTGCTGAAGGGATTCCTCCCCTGTCACGTACAAAGCGCTTTGTTGCTGAGCCAGCCAACACATGGTTTGCAGTAGTAAAGTACTTTTACCTGCACCTGGATGTCCGCCAATCAGTACGACACCCCCGGGGACTAACCCGCCGCCTAATACTCGGTCGAATTCATTTGCTCCGGAGCTAAAGCGAGGTACATCTCCTAAATCAACGTCAGATAAATTCTGAATACCTGTCACGGCACCAGCGTAACCTTGATAACGTGGATCTTGGCTAGCAGAAACGCGAGCAGAGGTCTTACCAGAGGTAAGGCGAATTTCGGATAGGGAATTCCACGCGCTGCAGGCTTGGCATTGTCCTTGCCATTTTGCGTAGTCGGCTCCGCATTCATTGCATACAAAAGCGGTTTTTGCTTTGGCCATGATAGTCTCTTGTGTTCTTTATAGTGATGAATTAAAGGATTGCGATAACATCCATGTTATCGCTGGATAGTATTTTTTATTAGTGCTGTTTTTTCCAATTGACTGAATAAAGATCTGTGCGACGGTCTTTCAAGTTGTTCACTGAGCCTTCGCTGCGAGTCAGTTTCAGCTTGTCTAAATCCAGATCCGAGAACATGATCATTTCTGTGTTTGGTGTGGTTTCCGCCATTACCGCATCGTGCGGATAAGAGAAGTCTGAAGGCGAAAATACCGAGCTTTGTGCGTATTGGATGTCTAAGTTTTCCACTTGTGGAAGGTTGCCACAGCTACCGCAAATAACCACATAACATTCGTTTTCAATAGCGCGAGCTTGGGCACAACGACGTACACGCAAGTAACCGTTTTTGGTATCAGTCCAGAAAGGGACAAACAAAATATCCATGTCTTGTTCTGCCAGTAGACGACCCAGTTCTGGGAATTCTACGTCGTAACAAATCAAGATGCCCACGCGACCAGCATCGGTATTAAAGACACGCAGATCGTTACCACCTTCGATGACCCAATCTCGACGCTCATGAGGCGTGATGTGGATTTTCTTTTGTTCTTCTACGGTACCGTCACGGCGGCATAAATAACTAACGTTATAAACTACTTCGTCTTCAATCACAGGCATGGAGCCTGTAATAACGTTGATATTGTAACTGACCGCAAACTGCGACATTTCATTGATAAATCGCTCTGTGAAGCTGGCTAAGAAGCGGATGGCTTCGGTCTGGTTGCTTTGGTCTGGGCTAAGCCCAATTAGTGGCGCGTTAAAAAATTCCGGAAAGAGAACAAAGTCACTCTTGTAGTCGGATACGGCATCGATGAAGTATTCAACTTGCTTTAACAATTCGTCAACGCTTTCAACTTCGCGCATTTGCCATTGAATGGCTCCGATACGAACTTGGGTTTTTCGCGAACGAATCACGTTGGTGTCTGGCTCAAAGAAGATGTTTTTCCATTCTAATAGAGTCGCATAGCCTTGGGATTTTTCGTCTTCTGGCATATAGCGCTTTAACAAACGAGTGACTTGGAAATCGTTTGATAGTTGGAAGGTTAGAATCGGGTCGTAAATTTTACGTTCGCGCACTGCTTCTAAATATTCCGCAGCACTCATTTCATGGGCGTGCTCATGATAACTTGGAATACGACCGCCAGCTAAAATAGCGCGTAAATTATGTTGGCGACAAAGGTCTTTTCTGGCTTCGTATAGTCGGCGACCAAGACGATAGCCTCGATATTCAGGTGCAATTAACGCATCCAAACCATACATAGCATCACCACGAGCATCGTTTAGAACATTCTCTTTTTGATCGATAAGATCGTCATAAGTATGTGGGTTACTAAAGCGTTGATAGCTTACTTGAACCGATAAGGCCAAACCGACAATTTTACCGTGGTCTTCTAAACAGATTTGGCCTTCTGGAAAGTCTTTGATGAGTTTGTGGATAGTGTGCTCAGGCCATGAGCCACCAATATCGTGATAGACCTTATCCATCAATACTTTGATTTCGTTATAATCGTCGTTGGTTAGATTACGAATAGTTAAATGTAAGTCGTCGTGCTGCATGTTGGCCTCTATCAATCGATCTTATGTATCCCTCATGATAACGCGTATTTGTATAAGTAAGTAAGAGATCAGTGCGTCATAAGGGGGGATAGCAGTTGTTCAATAAGGGATATAAAAAGAAAACCCCCGCCGAGGCGAGGGTTTTGATGTTTTAAAAACTAGGTTTTAAAAAGAGTGATTAATTCTTGCTGAATTCTGGGTATGCTTCCATACCACATTCAGAAAGGTCAACACCTTCGTACTCTTCTTCTTCGCTTACACGAACACCCATGATTGCTTTGATGATTAACCAAACAACCAAGCTAGAGAAGAATACCCAAACGAAGATAGTAAGCGCACCAGCGATTTGTCCGCCGAATGTTGTGCCATCGTTCGTTAGTGGAACCGCTAGCAAGCCCCAAAGACCAACAACACCGTGAACAGAGATAGCACCCACTGGATCATCAATTTTAAGCTTGTCTAGAGTCAGGATAGACACAACAACAATCATACCACCAACTAGACCGATTAGAGTCGCACCTAGAGCAGATGGCGTATCAGGACCAGCAGTGATTGCAACCAAGCCAGCCAATGCGCCGTTTAGAAGCATAGTTAGATCGGCTTTACCGAATAGGATTCGAGCAAGGATAAGCGCACCAATTGCGCCACCCGCTGCAGCAGCGTTAGTGTTCAAGAACACCATAGCAACAGAGTTAGCACTTGCGATGTCACCTAGTTTAAGTACAGAACCGCCATTGAAGCCGAACCAACCTAACCAAAGGATGAAAGTACCTAGTGTAGCAAGAGGTAAGTTAGCACCAGGAATGGCACGTACTTCGCCGTTAGGGCCGTATTTGCCTTTACGAGCACCAAGTACTAATACACCTGCTAGTGCAGCAGAAGCACCTGCCATGTGAACGATACCAGAACCTGCAAAGTCAGTGAAACCAAGGTCACCAAGGCTAAACATACCGAATACAGAGCCGCCGCCCCAAGTCCAGTTACCTTCCATTGGGTAGATGAAACCTGTCATAACAACAGCAAATACTAGGAAAGCCCAAAGCTTCATACGTTCAGCAACTGCGCCAGATACGATAGACATGGCTGTTGCAACGAATACAACTTGGAAGAAGAAGTCAGATGCACCTGAGTAAATAGAACCGCCTTCAAAACCGCCATCACGGCCAGCAAAGTCAGTTAGAGTAGAAGCAACATCTACGTCTTGAATACCTGTAAGGAACCACTCGCCACCGTACATGATGGAGTAACCGCAAACTAGGTACATGACACAAGAAATGGCAAACAAAGCCACGTTCTTAGTAAGAATTTCAGTGGTGTTTTTAGCACGTACTAGACCTGCTTCCAACATGGCAAATCCGGCTGCCATCCACATAACCAGTGCGCCGCACACCAAGAAATAAAAGGTGTCCATCGCATATTGTAAGTGAAAAATTTGATCTTGCATGTTTCGCCCCCCTAAAGGCTAGGATAATTCGAGCAGTAATTAAACCGCTTCTACACCAGTCTCGCCGGTACGAATACGAACCGCTTGTTCAAGGTTAACGATAAAGATCTTACCGTCGCCGATTTTGCCAGTGTTTGCTGCACTCGTAATGGCTTCCACTACTTGGTCAGTCATGTCGTCTGCAATGGCAAGTTCGATTTTTACTTTCGGTAGAAAATCGACTACGTACTCAGCGCCGCGGTATAGTTCTGTGTGGCCCTTTTGACGTCCGAAACCTTTCACTTCTGTAACGGTAATACCTTGTACACCGATCTCAGAAAGTGCTTCTCGAACATCATCGAGTTTAAATGGCTTGATGATGGCAGTAATAAGCTTCATACCCACTGTCTCCTTTAAAAGTCAGTTTTATTGTCGTATCGCAGGTAGTTAGCTTTATTCAATATGCGTGCCATATATGGGAGTTCCTATGTATCAAAGGCTTTGTAAGGATTCTGTCGGTTTATTGAAATTAAAAAGAGTCATGAATGGCGTTATATAGTGCAGCATATTGGTGTGTTCTATAAATATACTGCATCAATATGGTGCGAGTGACGTTTAAAAATAGAAAAGAAAAGCCGTACAGGTCTTTATCTTATTGCTTCTGGTTAGGAAATAACCACTTGGTTAATCTTGGTGTGAATGTGTTATTTAGAGTGGTTTTTGGGCTTCAATATTGCGTCAGTTGATTTTCTGCACAAAAAAGAAGCGGTTTTAAAGTTATCTGTGCTTATAAATGGGCACGGTATTAAGATGTGCTTTGTAATATGTACTCTGAGAGCTTGTTTGTATCCCGCTTCGACTTCTATACTATTAGGCAAAGTCACGATAAATAATCACCGCAAAGATGAAAAATGAGAATGACATGATAGATCAATTTATAAAGCAACTTGGTACGGGGTTAGGCCAAGCGGCAGAAACGTTGGGTAAGCTGCCAAAAGAAGAGATTCAGGCGCAATTACATGAAGTGGCGCGAAATACGCTAAGCAAAATGGATTTGGTTACGCGTGAAGAGTTTGAGGTGCAAGCCGCGATGTTGGCAAAATACCGTGAAAAGCTTGCTGTTTTAGAAGCTCGCTTAAATGAACTAGAAAAGAACGACTAAGTTTTTGTAAAACTTGTCCTGATTTACTTCCAGCCTTGAAGCCAGTCTTCAGACGATGTCAGTGATTGCCAAGGCAATTGATATTGGTTTTTGCTGATCACGGCTTCAAGAACGCATTCGATAACGACGTTTTCTTCATCTCGAATGAGTTTAGTAACAATAAAATGCTTTTCTTTTTGCTGTGGAGAAGTGGACGTCCATTTCGACAGTAGAAGCTTGTTGGGGTTTATTTGGTTGGCCATTATTCACCTTTGTGACTATTGATCTTCTTAAGAATGTGTTGTTTATACGAATCAAGTGATTAGCTGGATTGTTTTTCACATAAGAAAGCATAATAAATATTTTGATCAAGGAGTGATCATGAGTTTAGCCACTATTTATAGTCGTGCCCGTGTGGGCGTGTCTTCTCCTTTAGTTACCGTCGAAACCCATATTTCAAATGGGCTGCCTTCCCTAAATATTGTCGGCCTTCCCGAAGCGGCTGTCCGTGAAGCAAAAGATCGTGTGCGTAGCGCGATTATTAATAGCCATTTTGAGTTTCCTACTCGACGCGTCACCATTAATTTAGCGCCAGCAGATTTACCCAAAGAGGGTGGTCGTTATGACTTGGCGATTGCTATTAGTGTATTAGTGGCATCAGGTCAACTTGGAGAGTTGAACTTACGAGATACTGAGTTTATTGGTGAACTGGCATTGTCGGGTGATATTCGAGGTGTGCCGGGTTTATTGCCATCAGCCATTGCTTGTCATCAGGCGAATCGTCAGCTAATTCTTCCTGAAGATAATCAGCAAGAAGCGGCTCTTGTAGAAGGCAATGCAGTATTTGCAAAACATTTAACCCAAGTGACCGCACATTTACTAAAACAAACAGCACTGCCTGTTTGTGTGTCAACTCCAGCTGAGCCTTTGCCGTTAGATCATAAAGACATGCGTGACGTAAAAGGTCAGTATCAAGCACGGCGAGCCCTAGAAGTTGCAGCGGCTGGTGGTCATAATCTATTGTTTATTGGTCCAGCTGGAACTGGTAAAACCATGTTGGCGTCTCGTTTACCAAGCATTATGCCGGCGATGACCGAAGCCGAAGCTCTTGCTGTGGCATCGGTGCAATCAGTGGCGGGACGTAAAATGGGCTTGGATTGGCATTGGTCTGAAAGACCGTTTCGATCTCCGCATCATTCTTGTTCTGCGGCGGCGCTGGTTGGTGGTGGCTCAATTCCTAATCCGGGAGAAGCGTCTTTGGCGCACTGCGGTGTGCTTTTTCTCGATGAATTGCCGGAATTCGACCGCAAAGTATTGGAGGTATTGCGCGAACCATTAGAAAACGGTGAAGTTCATATTTCACGCGCTCGTGGACAAGTGACCTTTCCGGCTCGTTTTCAGTTGGTGGCTGCGATGAACGCCAGTAATGAAGCCTACAGTGGCGGGCAGGATTATTATCAATCTAGTGCCAGTCAAAAATACCTTAAAAAACTCTCTGCGCCTTTTTTAGACCGTATTGATTTGCATGTAGAGGTGCCGCCTTTACCATCGAATGTTTTAGTAAACGCTGACGAAGAAGGGGAGAGCAGTGCAAGTGTTCGCGAACGAGTAGAGCGCGCGGTAACAAGGCAACGAGTGCGCCAAGGCGTGCAAAATGCGCTGTTAAGTGGTCGTCAGTTAGAAAATATTTGTGCTCTGAGTCATGACGATAAACAGTTTATGCAGCAGGCGTTGGAAAAATTAAAACTCTCGGCACGGGCTTATCATCGAGTGTTAAAAGTCGCGCTGACCTTGGCGGATTTAAGTGACTCTCCCGTCACCAGAGCGCATTTAATGGAGTCGTTAAGCTATCGAAAGATGGAAAAAACTTTATCCATGGCGGTATCTTCATAGCATATGCTGCAATTTCATCTTAGTAAGGTTGATAACATGGTGACGTAGCGGCTTCTATACAAGAGTTAATACACGATAAATGCTGTTTTAACCCATGCCATTTAGTTACAATTCTCCGCCCATTTTCATTGCTCCTTCGTAGAGTGATTTTTGTAATGGGACTAATAATAATTAATTGTGGTGTCTGTTCGTTTTGCTGATTTTGTGGAAGCAAAACTGAGCGGCATAATTGGAGTCTTGTATTATGGTTATCCAGCTGTTCCCCTTTTGGGCATTATTGCTATCTGCAATCGCCTTCTTCCAACCGGATTTGTTTGTTGGTTTGAAAACTCAAATCGTTCCATTATTGACCATCATTATGTTGGCAATGGGATTGGCGCTAAGCCCTGCGGACTTTAAGCAAGTGTTGAAGAACGGCAAAGCTGTTGGTGTTGGCGTTTTATTACAGTTTTTAGTCATGCCTATTGCCGCCTTTGGTGTGGCCTTTGCGTTTGGTTTTGATACGGAATTAACCGTTGGCATGTTGCTTGTGGGCAGTGTGGCGGGTGGTACCTCATCGAATGTTATGTGTTACTTAGCGAAAGGTGACACGGCGCTGTCCATTTCTATGACAGCTATTTCTACCTTGTTGGGTGTGATACTAACGCCATTCTTGGTGTCGATAATGATTGGTCAAAGTGTTGATGTCCCCGTCGCTGGTATGTTAATGAGCTTGTTTAAAATTGTTCTGCTTCCTGTTGCAGCAGGTGTGTTAATTAACACGTTTTTCTCAAAATTTGTTCGTAAGGCAGAACCAATTTTCCCTTATATCTCGATGTTTGCCATCGTGCTTATTATCGCCATTGTAGTGGCATTGAGCGCTTCTAAGATTGTTCAAGTGGGTCTTATGGTTGCAGCGGCGGTGATTATTCATAATGCGATTGGTTTGACCTTGGGTTACTGGGTAACTTACTTACTCGGATTCGATCAACGTGTTTGTCGCACCGTTGCGTTTGAAGTCGGCTTGCAAAACTCTGGTTTGGCGGCAGCGCTTGCAGTGAAATTTTTCACGCCTATGGCAGCTTTACCTGGAACGATTTTCAGTGTGTGGCACAATATTTCAGGATCTTTGTTGGCGAGCTATTGGAGCCGTCGGCCTGTTGCTGAAAGCAACGCTCAAGATACCGATAAATAAAATATTTGCTTAGCGTCAAAAAAGGGATGCCATTTGTGCGTCCCTTTTTTATGTCTGTTGCATGGTTATCACAGTGCGAGATTCTTCATTGTCGGGTACACTTAGCGCTGATTTTTAATAGCCCTACGAGCCAGAGTTTTCCATGAGTGAGTTATTGCCATCCATATCCCATCGTCTTCGTAATCTGAATGAGCGTCAGTTAGATGCCGTCAAACAAATCGATGGGCCTTTGCTTGTATTGGCGGGTGCTGGATCAGGAAAAACCAGTGTAATCACCACAAAAATAGCCTATCTGATTCAAACCTGTGGCTTTAAGGCAAACAGCATTATCGCGGTAACCTTTACCAATAAAGCGGCGCGAGAAATGAAAGAGCGTGTGGTGGGCATGTTGTCTAAACAAGAGAGTCGCGGCTTGAGTATCTCGACTTTCCATAATTTAGGCTTACGGATTCTTCGTAAAGAATATCGCCGCGCGGGTTTAAAAGAAGGCTTCACCCTTTTTGATTCCCAAGATTCACTTAGTCTGATCAAAGAAATCCTCGATAAAGAATTTAACGGTCAAACTGACTCGGCCGCTTACTGTCAAAATACGGTTTCCAACTGGAAAAACGATCTAACCACGCCGCAAGAAGCCATGACCAATGCAGATACCGAAGAGTTTCTGTTAGCGGCGCAAGTGTATGTGCAATATCAGCGTTATTTGCGTGCTTACAACGCGGTGGATTTCGACGATTTGATTTTATTGCCAGTGAGTTTATTAATGGCCGATGCGGAACTGCGGGATCGTTGGCAAAACAAAGTTCGCTACTTGCTGGTGGATGAGTGCCAAGACACCAACGCCAGTCAGTATGAATTGATCCGTTTGTTGGCCGGTTTTCGTCGTTGTTTTACTCTGGTGGGCGATGATGACCAATCGATTTATGCGTGGCGTGGCGCACGTCCTGAAAACCTTGAGCGTTTGTCTGTCGATTACCCGAGTTTGAAATTGGTCAAGTTAGAGCAAAACTATCGTTCGACTAAAACCATCCTGAAAGCGGCCAATACCTTGATAGCGAACAATCCGCATATTTACGATAAAGCTTTGTGGAGTGATCACGAAGAGGGCGACCCGATTCGTGTCATGGTGACCCGTAACGAAGACGCAGAATCCGAACGTGTTGCGGCGGAAATCCAGTCACGCCATTTGCGTCATGAAATTCCTTATCGAGATTTTGCCATCTTGTATCGTGGTAATCACCAAGCGCGTCTGTTGGAAATCAAGCTGCAAGCCTACCGTATTCCTTACAAGATGAACGGCGGGACTTCGTTTTTCTCGCGTGCGGAAATCAAAGATTTAATGAGTTATTTACGTCTCTTGGTGAACCCATCGGACGACAATGCCTTCTTGCGTATTGTGAACTTACCACGCCGAGAAATTGGACCTGCAACGCTGGAAAAGGTTGGTAACCTTGCCACTGAACGCGGCGTGAGTTTGTTTGAAGCGTCAGGTTACAAAGAACTGGAAGACACAGTGACAGGGCGGTCATTAAAAAGCTTGCAGGAGTTCGAACGTTGGATGTCCAATCTACGCCAACGCCTAGAAGGTGCCTCGCCTGTGCCTGTGATCGAGCAAATGATCCATGACATGGATTATTACGGTTGGATTCAAGAGCAAACCTCTTCGTCTAAAGCTGGCGATCGACGCATTGAAAACGTGCGCTTCTTGTTGGATTCCATTCAGCGCATGATGGAGTCTGCATGGGAAGAAGACGAAACCGCGGGGTTGGATCAGGCAATCAGCAAGCTGTTATTGATCGACATGTTGGAACGCCAAGAAGAAGAGGAAGACGAGGACAAAGTTCAGCTGCTGACACTTCATGCCTCGAAAGGTTTGGAATACCCTCATGTGTTTTTGATCGGTTGCGAAGAAGAGCTTTTACCTCATAGAAACAGCATCGAAAGTGACGACATCGAAGAAGAGCGTCGTTTGGCTTATGTAGGAATTACTCGGGCTAAAAAGACACTCTGTATCACACTGGCGGCAAAGCGTCGCCAATACGGCGAAGAAATCGATTGCTTGCCAAGTCGATTCTTAGACGAATTGCCGGAAGAAGACTTGGTGTGGGAAGGGCGTTTAGACGAAGGGGAAGGCGCTAAAAAAGAGCGCGGACAAGCCTCGTTGTCGGCATTAAAAGCCATGTTGAATGGTTGATTTAGCCAACCGTCGAAAAAGTTATTTTTGACTGTTGTCGATCATGTATTGAATCGCACTGCGAAGCTCGTCTTCAGTGCAATCAAAACACAATCCTTTTGGTGGCATGGCTTTAAAGCCGCTCATCGCGTCTTTTAGTAAAACGTCCATGCCCTTGTCTATTCTCGGTTGCCAATCTTCAGGGTGGCCAAACTTAGGCGCCCCCGCCACACCGTTCATATGACAGGCAATGCAATAGCTGTTGTAAAGCGCCTCGCCAGAGCGAGCGGCATTGGCGCTTGCGACGCTGAAAAGGAGCACAACCGAGGCGATTCGGATAACGTGAGCGAGCTTGAACAGCGGAAATGGCATCGACACAGGCATTCCTTATGGACATCACAGAGTAAAAAAGATTAAGCGATTATCCTCGACTTTTTTCATCAGGTAAATGAAGGATACGTGTATAAAAAACACGAAACTCAGGCTTTGTGTCATTAAGCACTGGAATCCTGAGGAATTTCCATTAGAATACGCACACAAATTTGTTCTGGCACACTTTGCGTCTTGCAATCCAATCCACGCCGAACAACCGTAATGCGCCCGTAGCTCAGCTGGATAGAGCGTCGCCCTCCGGAGGCGAAGGATCGGCCGAAATGGTCACCGTAGGGCACAGGACAGAAAAGTAAGTGAAATGATATGCACCCGTAGCTCAGCTGGATAGAGCGCGCCCCTCCGGAGGGTGAGGTCGGAGGTTCAAATCCTCTCGGGTGCACCATTTCTTCAATTAATTCAGTGATTTACACGGGTTTTAGCGTTTAACTCTTCCAAGAATACCCCATTTCCTTTTTTTCAGTACTAATGCTGCATTTCAAATAACACTCTTCAAGCTGTCTCAAATGTCCTTCGCTTTTTGTGACCAAAACCGCCTCTTTTTTGACTTGTGACCAAAATGTGGCCATATGGTGACCAAAATGATTTTTAGGTCATTTGAAGCATCGAAATTTTCGCTAGTTACTCTTCGGTTTTTTGTATTTCTAGTAAGTCTTCGATTCCACATCCTAAGTAATTACATAGCTGCTCCAGTACTTCGAACTCTACGCGCACGGCTGTCTCATGGTATAGGCGTGTAATAGTTCCTCTATTAATTCCTGTCTCATTAGAAACGTCTGAAATTTTGAGTTTCTTTTCACCCATAATTTTAGATAAGTGACACTTTATCATCTTAAACCTCAAAAAATGATCTGCAGAAGATCAAAAAGACTTGCAATAGATCTAAAAAAGACTATTATGATCTATAAAAGATCATTAAGGTCTTTTGAAGATCCTAATAACTTGTAGGAGTTTAATATTATGTCACAAACATATCTAACAACCGAAGAACTTTCTGGACGCATCAAGTACGACAGCAAGACTATTCGTCGAAAATTAAAGGACACGGTTCTTATTGAAGGTATCCATTATTTCCGACCATTCGGTGGTCGTAAAATTTTGTACATCTGGGAGCAGATAGAGGAAGACATGTTTAAAGCGCCTGCCATTAACACATTGATGGCTGGTGTCCACTAGGAGGGTATATGGGAAGCATGTTGTGGTTGAATTAGCCGGACACTTCAATAAAGGATAATATCCAATTATTGAGGTGTAAAATGACTAAACGTACTAACAAACAATATCCAAAC
>NZ_QPJQ01000024.1:0-33704 GCF_003337275.1 Marinomonas foliarum
GAAGTGTTTAGGGTTCAAGCAACCAGCCGTAGTGTTTAAAGAAATGTGCTTAGTTGCTTGAAGTGAAAGTGTCGCACTTCGGACTTGAATTCAGGACTTTAGCTTTGTCGTCGTCTCTTTCAATTCTTGATTAAAACGAGACATTGAATATTCATAAATACCAGATAGAAAAACCACAACTATAAACGAAAAAAGGATTCTCGACTTTAACGTTTCGTGATACCCAAACTCTGAAAACCGGCTATCCATAAAATACATAACTAAAATTAATGCGAGAGTAAAAAGGGTTAACTCGATTAACCCTCTTTTCATACCATGTAAAAATAATGCAACAGCAGGAATACAGTAAATCCAAACATGACCCGTACCATTTACACCACCAGAATAAACAAGGTAAATCATCAAAACATACAAAGGGTAAATTACAAAATACCCACATAATTTATGATTATGTGTTCGACGCAAATAAATATGGTTTAGTGAATATAAAATAGCGATAACAAGTAAACTTACCCCGAGAAGGAGTTTACCCTGCCATATAGAAACGACACCTAAAGGAAGTGTGAATAAAACGCCAACAGAAGTGAAAAGATTGATAATAAAGACGCGTCGAGTATCTTCTGAAAAAACAGCATCAGTGTTACCAACATATAAAAAAGTGAGAAAAGACGTTTTTTCTTTATTATTTATTTCAGTATTCGTTTTATTATTTAATTTAGTCATTCACGCCCTCCACCCCGTGCCACAAGTTCGCACATGGCTAATAAGAACATGCTACACCAAAGGATTAAATAGCTCCTTAAATAATCCCTCACCGTTACAAATAGCAACATTAAATAATAAAAGATGCTTCCAAAACATTAAGCTGGATACAAACGCGATAACAAAACAGGCACAACCGTCTCGACTTTTAATATACGATCACCTAAATGCACAGATTTCATTCCAGCTTCATGCCACTTACTCACTTCAAACTCGTTCCACCCTCCTTCTGGCCCAAGAGCAAGAACACAAGGTTGTTGAATATCGATAGGACAACGCTTTGCTAAATAAGGATGAGCAAGTAACCCAACTTTGTCTTTCAAAATAGCCGGCAATTGATCTTCTACAAAAGGACGAAAACGAGGAATAAGCGTCCAGTTAGGCATAACCGTATCTTTTGCTTGCTCTAGGCCTTCTAACAAACATTGCTGAATAGATTCAGTCTGCAAAACAGGGCTCTGCCAGTAGCTTTTTTCCACTTTGGCTGAATGAATAAGGTATAAATCCTTCACTCCCATGGCAGTTATATTTTGTAAAGTACGCTTCAACATATTTGGTCTTGGCAAAGCCATAACCAGCACCATAGGCAAAGGCTCTGGAGGTGGTGAAGATAAATTTAACGAATGAATATAGCCAACTCTATCTTCGCTTGGTGGTTCATAAACCCCTTCCCCTATTTTTCCATTCAACATTCCCACGCGCAGAACATCACCTTGTTGCGCTTTAATCACTTTCGAAACATGGGTTTGTTGACGCGAAGAAAGCCCGTAAAGGCCATCACCAAGGGTATTTTTAGGGTCAAGTAAAATTATATTCATATGAGAAGCGCAAAAGTATGAAGGAAAAAGAAACGGCCAATCAAAGATTGGCCGTTATTATTAGTCTTACTGAATTATTTATAGCTAAATCTTACCTGC
Source organism: Marinomonas foliarum (assembly GCF_003337275.1). Taxonomy (GTDB): domain Bacteria; phylum Pseudomonadota; class Gammaproteobacteria; order Pseudomonadales; family Marinomonadaceae; genus Marinomonas; species Marinomonas foliarum. Next base: position 1,680 of record NZ_QPJQ01000024.1, read on the forward strand.
AACAAACGCCTGAACATCGCTCAAGCTGTTATCTAACACTTCATAAGATTCTTCTCTCTCGAAAAGATCTTTCATGTGTTCAGGTAATACAGGTGTTTCGCAACCAGCTTTTTCGACAGCTTCAGGAAACTTCACAGGATGCGCTGTTGCCAAGGTAATCATAGGAACAGACGGATCTTTCCAGCAATGACGAGCCGCTTCAAGACCAATCGCAGTATGAGGGTCAAGAAGATACTGCGTTTTAGCGAACACATCTGCAATCACATCACATGTCTTCTTATCATCTACTTTGTAGCTATCAAAGTTCTCTTTAACAAAAGACCAAGCTTGATCATTTAAGGATACATCGCCTTTATTAAAGCGTGCCATCAAATCATCAATCGCCGCACCATCACGGCCATGAGCATCAAATAACAGACGTTCAAAGTTGCTTGAAACCATGATATCCATACTCGGAGACAAGGTGACATTCAAAGACTGACGACTCATGTCATTTTCAGCGATCACGCGATGTAAAATATCATTCTGGTTAGTAGCAACCACAAGCTGATCAATTGGTAAGCCCATTTTTTTCGCCAAGTAACCAGCAAAGATATCGCCGAAATTACCTGTTGGCACAGAAAAAGACACCTTACGATGTGGAGCTCCAACAGACAATGCAGAAGAGAAATAGTAAACGATTTGGGCCATGATGCGGGCCCAGTTTATTGAGTTAACCGCTCCTAACTTAGCACCTTTCAAGAAAGACTGATCCGCAAAGCTCGATTTCACCATGCCTTGGCAATCATCAAAGTTACCTTTTACCGCGATATTAAACACATTATCGTCAATAACTGTGGTCATTTGACGACGCTGTACTTCAGATACTCGCTGGTATGGATGCAAAATGAAAATATTCAAATGCTCTGAATGACGGCAACCTTCAATAGCAGCAGAGCCAGTGTCTCCTGATGTCGCACCAAGAATAACCAGCTTTTCCTTGCGCTCAGACAGCACATAATCCATCAAACGACCAAGTAACTGTAAGGCAAAATCTTTAAACGCCAAGGTTGGACCACGGAATAATTCCAGTATCCATTCGTTGTTACCAACCTGAACCATAGGCGCAATAGATGTATGATTGAAGCTCACATAGGCGTCATCAATCATAGTCTTAAATGCGTCTGCAGGAATATCGCCTTCCACAAACGGCCACATCACTTTGAAAGCCAACTCTTGGTAGCTTAAGCTTGCCCAAGAAGCGATCTCTTCTTTGCTGTAATGAGGTAAGGTTTCTGGCACATACAAGCCACCATCATTTGCCAAACCAGCCAATAACACATCACCAAAAGAAAGCGCTGGCGCTTTACCACGAGTAGAAATGTATTTCATATTTGTTCTCTCTTACGCCAAGTTTTCAACACGGATTCGCTGTACTGTTCCCGCAACATCCGGCAAGGCTTCAATTGCCGCAATCGCAGCATTCATATTGCGTTCTTTTACATCATGAGTCATTACAACCAAAGGCACTAACTCACTGCCTTCACGCTCACGCTGAATAAGAGACTCAATACTGATGTCATTCACAGACAAAATCTGCGTAATATTTGCAAGCACGCCAGCACGGTCTTTAATCGTCATATTCAAGAAAAAGCCACACTCAATTTCTTCTACTGGCAACACTTGAACACTAGACAAAGAGTCTGCCTGGAATGCCAAATGAGGCACTCGATTCGTTGGATCCGCCGTTAAAGTACGAGCGACATCTATCACATCAGCAATAACAGAAGACCCTGTTGGCAATGCACCGGCACCAGCACCGTATGTCAATGTCGGCCCAACTACATCACCTTGAACCATAATAGCGTTCATAACGCCATTAACATTAGCCAAAAGCTGTTTGTGAGATATTAAAGTCGGGTGAACACGCAATTCAATACCCGATTTAGAACGACGCGCAATACCCAAATGTTTGATTGCATAGCCAAGATCATCGGCAAATGACACATCTTCAGCAGTAATACGGCTAATGCCTTCTGTGTAGGTTTTTTCAAACTGCAAAGGGATGCCAAATGCAATGGACGCAAGAATCGTTAACTTGTGCGCAGCATCAATCCCTTCAATATCAAAAGTAGGATCCGCTTCTGCATAGCCCAGCTCCTGAGCTTCAGCTAGCACATCTTCAAAATCGCGACCTTTCTGGCTCATTTCGGTCAAAATAAAGTTGCCTGTACCATTAATGATCCCAGCCAACCATTCAATTCGGTTGGCTGACAAGCCTTCACGAATTTGCTTGATAATAGGAATGCCGCCAGCAACTGCCGCCTCAAAGGCAACAATAACGCCTTTTTCTTGGGCTTTAGCAAAAATTTCGTTGCCATGCTCTGCAATCAGAGCTTTGTTTGCAGTAACAACGTGCTTACCATTTTCAATAGCGGTAAGAACAAGCTCTTTGGCAACCGTGGTACCACCAATTAACTCAAGTACAATATCAATCTCTGGATTGTTGACTACATCAAAAATATCACGGGTAACATTGATATTAGAGGTATCACAAGCGTCATTATCACGGCGTGCACCAACCTGCTCAATAACAATACTGCGACCCACTCGACGAGTAATCTCTTCTGCATTATTAAGAAGAATGTTAAAACTACCGGACCCCACTGTCCCCAGCCCACAAATTCCGACTTTTACCGGTTTCAAAACAATACCCCACAGAGATAATCTAATTTTTATAAGACACTTAACTAAGTGACAATTTAACTTATTATAACGCCAGTGTTATTCAAACCCAACGTAGAAAAGGCTGAAGAAGGCTCATGTTTGGTGGAATATTTCGCAATAAGACTATAACCCAAGGCGTTTTACTAACTCAGCCGCAGGTAAATAGCCTGGTAAGAACTCACCACTTTCCAACACTATGCTTGGCGTGCCACGAACGCCCACTTCATTACCTAATTTATATTGTTCAGCGACAGGGTTAACGCATTTATTTTCAGGAACTTCTACTCCCAACTTTGCTTGCGCTAGCCACTCTTTAGGGTCTGCTGAACACCATATACTGACCATTTTGGTATAAGTCTCAGAACCAACCCCTGCTCTTGGGTAAGCCAAGTAACGAACAGTCACACCTGCCTCGTTCAGCTTGGGAACTTCTTTATGAAGCATTCGACAATAGCCACAATCTACATCAGTAAATACAGTGATATGCGCTTTCTCGCTTTTTGCTTTATAAACAATCATTTGTGACTCAGGCAATGCCTCAATTTTAGCAAGCTTGGCTTTTTCTGTTTCATTTTCAAGCGTGGTATTGTCAATACGATAAAGATCACCAGCGACAAAATACTTACCATCTTGTGTAACGTGCAGTGTGGGCCCATTTTTCAGAGCGACAACATACAAGCCTGCATCATCATGCAGATTAACGCTTTCGACTTCATATTGAGGTAATGCATTTTGAATAGCGGATAAAACAGCAGTTTGATCAGCAAATACGATAGTGGAAAATGAGAAAAGAAATGCGCCTGCCACAGCAGAACGAAAGATACACAAAAAAGAACGCTTCATGAAAACCCCAAAGACATGATAAAACAGTCTCCATTAGGCCATACGACAGGGGGTTAGTTCCATAAAAAAAGGCGACTGACGTCGCCTTTTTTTAATAAGAAAAAATTAACGTTTAGCCAATTTTTCTTTGATACGTGCAGATTTACCAGAACGCTCGCGTAGGTAGTAGATCTTAGCTTGACGCACGTCACCGCGGCGTTTAACTTCGATGCTTTCAACCAAAGGGCTGTACGTTTGGAAAGCACGCTCAACACCGATACCGCTAGAAATTTTACGAACGGTAAATGCTGAGTTAAGACCACGGTTACGCTTAGAGATTACAATGCCTTCATAAGCCTGTAGACGCTCGCGTGAACCTTCTTTAACTTTAACTTGAACAACAATAGTATCACCAGGACCGAAGGCTGGGACTTCTTTTGTCATTTGTTCAGCTTCTATCTGCTGAATCAGTTTAGTTTTATTACTCATGGATGTGACTCCTAATGATATGGTTTCTTATCAGCTCGAAGGTTCTTCTTTCTGACAAGCTCGCAATTCCTACTCTGCCGAGGTTGAATCTTCAGTTTCGCGAATAAACTCTTCTAACAACAACTGCTGTTCCTTGTCCAACTCAAGGTTCTGCAGAAGGTCTGGCCGGCGCTGAAAAGTTCTTGCGAGCTTTTGCTTTAATCGCCAGCGTCTAATCTCCTCGTGGTTGCCACTAAGCAGCACTGATGGCACTGGTTCGCCATTTAGTACTTCTGGGCGAGTATAATGCGGACAATCCAACAAACCATCAGAGAATGAATCTTCATCCGCAGACGCTTGTTTTCCTAATACTCCTGGAACCATACGAAATACAGCATCCATTAGCACCATAGCCGGTAACTCGCCACCACTTAGGACAAAGTCGCCAATTGACCACTCTTCATCAATCTCAGATTGAATCAAACGCTCATCAACGCCTTCATAGCGACCTGCTACCAGAATAAATTCTGCTTGTTTAGCAAGTTGCTGCACGCCTTCTTGCGTTAGCGTACGCCCTTGGGGGGATAGATAAATAACTTTTGCATTGGGCACCGATAATTTGGCACTTGCAATGGCATCTTTGAGAGGCTGAACTTTCATCAACATCCCTGGACCACCACCATAAGGTCGATCATCTACAGTCTTATGCTTGTCATGAGTAAAGTCACGGGGATTAAAAAAATCCACCTCAACCAACCCAGACTTAATGGCTCTGCCTGTTACTCCATATTGGGTAATGGCCTGAAACATCTCCGGAAAGAGCGATATAACGCTAACCTTCACGTTGTGACCTCAGCTTATCTGTTTAAAATTCTGGATCCCAATCAACTACCATTTCCTGCTGTTCTAAATCGATGTTTAAAACATAAGTTCCTGGAGCATAAGGAATCAATCGCTCTTCACGATCAAAGCTACCTTCACACGCGCGGACAACAATCACATCATTCGCACCAGTTTCCATAAGTTGAGAAACCTTCCCTAAGAGGACTCCCTCTTTGGTAATAACCCTCAGACCTTCCAGTTGACTCCAGTAATAATCACCTTCGTCCAATTCTGGTAGCTCTGCTGCATCAATATAAACATCCATACCGCAGATCTCTTTTACTTGATCTCTGTCGCTATAGCCTTTAACGGATGCCACCAACCCACGCCCTTGCAGACGGCCTTGGCTTAATTCTAAGGTTTTCCACCCACTAGGAGTTTTCAACCACCAATGCTTGTAATCAAAGATTCCTTGCATTGGGTCGGTGTGCGAATATAACTTCACCCACCCTTTAACACCATATACTGATGTAATGCGTCCAACCACAAGGGCTTGCTCAGGAGCGGCCGCTTGTTTTAACTCAGACATAGCATTACCTCAGTATTAAGCGCTTTTGCTAGCATCTTTTACAAGCTGCGCAGCACGGTCAGAAAGTTGAGCGCCTTGGCTAACCCAATGGTTTACGCGATCTAGATCGATGCGTAGACGTTCTTCTTGACCACGAGCAACAGGGTTAAAGAAACCCAAACGCTCGATATAACGACCATCACGAGCATTGCGGCTATCAGCCACGTTCAAGTGATAGAATGGGCGCTTTTTAGAGCCACCACGAGAAAGACGAATAGTTACCATATGATTGGTTCCTTATTGCTTAACGAAACACCCCTTGCCGAGTCGAATTTTTGACTCATACTACAAGAAGGCGGCATATTCTAGTCGATAAACTAGAAAAACGAAAGGGCGATTTACTCGCCCTTTCACTTTAATTGGAAGTTTTTTTAGTCCATCCAATAAAAACAAGCAAATAGCCCCCTTATTTAGGGAAACCTCCGCCACCAGGAAGACCTCCAGGCATCATTCCACCGAGGCCACGCATCATTTTTTGCATACCACCTTTGGCAGACATCTTCTTCATCATTTTCTGCATCTGCTTATGTTGTTTAAGCAAACGATTTAAATCCTGAATCTGTAGGCCAGCACCTGTTGAAATACGCTTTTTACGAGAACCATTAATTACATCGGGATTACGGCGTTCAGCGGGTGTCATGGAATTAATTAACGCTTCCATTTGAACGAACATTTTGTCGTTCACTTTATCTTGAATATTGCCCAGCTGCCCCATGCCTGGAAGCTTATCTAACATGGAGGTCATTCCGCCCATGTTTTTCATTTGCTGAAGCTGTTCTTTAAAATCTTCTAAATCAAAGCCTTTGCCTTTCTTTAGTTTGCCTGCAAGTTTTTCAGCTTTATCTTTATCTATCTTTTGCTCTGCTTCCTCTATTAAGGAAAGCATATCGCCCATACCAAGGATACGAGAAGCCAAACGATCTGGGTGGAAAGGCTCCAAGGCATCCGTTTTTTCACCCACGCCTAAGAACTTAATCGGTTTGCCCGTAATGTGACGAACAGATAACGCTGCACCACCACGAGCATCACCATCTGTCTTGGTAAGAATAACACCAGTAAGCGGCAATACATCGCCAAACGCTTTGGCCGTATTAGCAGCATCTTGACCTGTCATTGCATCGACAACAAACAAGGTTTCAATTGGATTAACAGCAGCATGAAGCGCTTTGATCTCAGCCATCATATCTTCATCGACAGATAAACGGCCTGCTGTATCGACAATCAAAACATCTTTATGCGCTTTCTTAGCGAAGTCGATAGCATTATTAACAATATCGATTGGCTTTTGAGACAAGTCGCTTGAAATGAAATCAACACCCACTTCTCCAGCCAGAGTTTCAAGCTGTTTAATAGCGGCAGGACGATAAATATCCGCACTCACAACTGAGACGGATTTTTTCTCACGCTCTTTCAAATACTTAGCAAGCTTGGCAGCAGATGTTGTTTTACCCGCACCTTGCAGACCAGCCAGTAGGATAACTGCTGGTCGAGCGGCACGAAGGTTTAGGCCATCGTTAGCCTGCCCCATGACATTCTCAAGTTCCTGTTTAACGATTTTCAGGAAGACTTGACCTGGACTCAAACTCTTAGAAACCTCGGTTCCTATTGCACGCTCTTTAACCGCAGCAATAAAATCTTTAACAACAGGCAAAGCAACGTCAGCTTCAAGCAGAGCCATACGCACTTCACGCAACACTTCTTGTATGTTGTCTTCAGTTAATTTAGCTCGACCTCGAATACGATCAAGCGAGGAAGTTAAGCGATTCGATAAATTGTCGAACATATTGCCCTCAAATTTTGACTCTAAATGGAAAAAACCTACAGTTTCAGTTTATCCAAGGTGAAATTGCCTCTATTATAACGGATAAATGATTTACACCCTATACCTTTACCCTGCGGAACCTTTAGTTTCATGACTCAATTATCGCTTTGGCTTGCTTGTATTGTTTGTTTGATTGCTGGCACAGCGTATTTTATTCGCCAGAAAAGCCTTTATACACAGTATGTAGGTGCGATTGCGATCGTTTCCCACACCCTTGCGCTTACACAAATACTGCTAAATCGTGATGGATTTAACTTTTTAACAATTGGCTTGCTCATTGCGTTAATTGGCAACAGCCTTCTATGGCTTAGCAATCGTAACAAAGATTTGTCTTTGCTACTTGGCACCGCATTTCCCCTTAGCGCCATTATCATTGCCCTGAATGCTATTGAACCATGGAATTTGACTCAATTACACAGCAACTCTTGGGGCACTAGCGCTCACATTCTTATTGCCTCGGTCGCTTATAGCTTATTCGCTACCGCTTGTGGCGTCGGGATTTTACTTGCTATGCAGGAGTATCAACTTAGGCACCACAAACTGAAGCAACTATTAAGAGTGCCACCACTGCAGGTCCTAGAACGCTTGATGTTTGAATTTATTTGGGCCGCATTTATTTTGCTGACCATCACAATTGCTACTGGCTTTTACTTCATTGAGGATATGTTTGCTCAGCATCTGGTCCATAAAACATTTTTTACAATTGCTTCTTGGTTCGTATTTGCGGGTTTACTTCTTGGCAGATACATAGCTGGCTGGCGCGGACAATTAGCGGTAAAACTGACTCTGAGTGGCTTTTTCTTACTCATGCTTGGCTACTTTGGCAGCAAAATTGCGCTGCAAATTTTACAATATTAACAGCGCATGATGTAAAGTATGTTTGACAGTCAGATCTTAAGAACCAATAATCCAATTATCTACATAATCGAGGCGATCCCTTTTTGAACGAAGTACCCTTAGGTGTTCTTGGTGGAATACTTTTTTGTCTTATTTTACTTTCAGCTTTCTTTTCGAGTTCCGAGACAGGGATGTTGTCGATAAACAAATATCGACTAAAACACCTTGTGAAAAACAAGAACCGATCTGCAATCAAAGTAAACACTCTTTTAGAACGCCCAGATAGACTTATTGGCGTCATCCTAATCGGAAACAACTTTGTTAATATCCTAGCTTCCGCGATAGCAACCATCATTGCTGTACGCCTGTGGGGAGACGCTGGTGTAGCCATCGCAACGGCGGCACTAACTTTGGTGGTACTAATTTTTGCAGAGGTCACACCAAAAACGTTGGCGGCGATTCACCCAGAAAAAATCGCTTTTCCCGCGTCTTGGATTCTTGCAATTTTACTCAAAGTACTCTATCCACTCGTATGGCTAGTGAACGGCTTATCTAATGGGCTTTTACGCTTGATCGGTGTGCATGCATCGCAAAAGAATCACGACACGCTTGATTCCGAAGAATTAAGAACCGTCGTAAATGAGGCTAGTGGCTTAATCCCTGCGGCCCACCAAGAAATGCTGATATCCATACTCGACTTAGAAAGAGTCTCTGTTGAAGACATCATGGTGCCTCGAAACGAAGTTATCGGCATAGATATTGAAGACTCTATTGAAGAAATCATTGAGCAAATCTGTCAAAGCAGACACACGCGCATGCCCGTATATAATGGCGAAATTAACAAGGTAATCGGCATTTTGCACGCACGTCATGCAGCAGTATTCCTTCGCGATCCCACACCATCCAAAGCCGCGCTATTAAAAGCAACGGTTGAACCTTATTTCATCCCTGAAAGCACTTCGCTGAATACGGTCTTGCTCAACTTTCAGAAAGACCACCAGCAAATGGGTATCGTGGTTGATGAATACGGTGATGTTCAGGGTATTGCTGCATTAGAAGACGTACTTGAAGAAATCGTGGGTGAATTTACGCCACCAACACAAGACGAAGATGAAGAAATTCAGACACTGGACGACGGGTCATTTAGAATTGAAGGCTCGACACACATTCGAGAAATAAACAAAACATTGGATTGGCATTTACCGACAGACGGACCAAAAACATTAAATGGTCTTATCATCGAAACGCTGGAATTCATCCCTGAACACCCTATTAGCTTATGGGTTGGGCACTACATGATTGAAATCCAAGAAATCGAAGACAAAGTCGTTAAATACGCAAAACTTCAGCTAAAGCGTTAAGGAAATATCATGAGATACTGCCCGCAATGCGGTCACGCCGTCAATATGACCATCCCTGCCGGGGATAATCGACTACGTGCGGTTTGCCCAAGTTGCGAGTTTATCGATTACGACAACCCTAGGCTAATCACTGGTACCATCCCGCTTTATAACGGCAAAATATTGCTTTGCAGGCGTAACATTGAACCACGCCTAGGTTTCTGGACATTACCTGCTGGCTTCATGGAAAACCAAGAAACAACCAGTGAAGGTGCGTTAAGAGAAACACTAGAAGAGAGCGGCTCAGTCGCCATATGCAAACAAGCATTTAGCATGATTAGCATCCCTCGCATCAACCAAGTTCACCTTTTCTACATCGCACAATTAGAAAGAGATGACTTTCATACAACTGAAGAAAGCTCCGAAGTTGCCTTGTTTGCTCTTGATGAAATCCCTTGGGATGAACTGGCCTTTAGCAGCGTCAGTAAAACCATCGAACTTTTCATCGCTGATCATAAAAAAGGCCATTACGGCTTTCACGAAGATACGATTCACTTCAATACTGTATCGGAATAAAGTGGTAGGCCACCTCTTCATAGGGGTGAGCCAATAACAATGCGGCCAGCACTCCAGCCTTTACCTCATCATCCAGAACGATCTCGACTCGATATTCATCAACAAACTCCAACTCATCAAGCTTACCTAGAAATGGCGTAGCGCCTTTTCTAGGACGGAACTGCCCCTGCCCTTTTACTTGCCAGCAACAGGAATCATAATCCCCCATAGCGCCCGCACCAGCAGAAAACACAGCCTGCTTTACAGACTCCAAATGCGACTCAGGCACATAAAATATTAACGAATACATAACACCCTCTCACTACACCAACTTTATTAAACTCAAAAATCATCTCACCAGAGACTAACCTGCTCCTGACTGTGCGGTAAAGCCAAAGCACTTTGATAATAAGGGTTTAAAATACGAACTCTTTCATCCAATTGCGCCGCCAAGGTTGGCGCAGCAATATTATCGGATGAGTGAACAAACACACTTGGGGTAAGTCCTTGTGACAACCACTGAGACAATTTTGCCGCCCATTGGTCTAGCCATAATTCATTGCGTGGCAAATCAGGATGGCCAATGAAACGCACCACAGGATGATTGGCTGTAACCACAGGATGGCAAGGCACTCTTGGTTTCTTCTTCTGTGCATCAATCAGACTTTCACAATAAGCATCTGTCGAAAAAACAGGCCGAGAGTCCATTACCACACGATTAACTTCACGATCAGACAATCCTGCTAAAAAACGTCGTTCTGTCTGAGACTTATTAAAATAGGCTAGATGACGCACTTCAACAGATAAAGGTGTAGATAACGTCCACATATCGCACAGGGCAAAAATAGTGTCCAAAGCACGCTCATCGCATATAGCAGGGAACTGCAACATGGTTGGACCAAGCTTAGCCTGTAACGGTTGCAAGGAAAGCATAAAAGCTAACCAATCGTGCTGAACGTCACTCCAAGAACGCTCTATTAATCGATGGGTCACGGTTTGAGGGGCTTTGAAACTGAATTTAAATCCATCAACAACAGACTCGTACCAACGAAATAACTGTGCATCGTCCACTTTGGTGTAAAAAGTACTACCAACTTCAACCGTAGAAAACACGTGTGAATACCGACCCAAACGCTCCCCTGTTGGTAAAGACGTGGGATAAAGCCAATTAACCCAAGCAGGGTGCTGCCATTGCGCCATACCATAATGAATTTTCATAACCCAGCTTTGTGAAACTCAATAACATCATTAGTGTAAGCTTTTTCTTCCAACAGCAGGCTGATAGCCAAACCACCCTTTTGCTTTATACGTAACAAAAAATAAGGCAATAAGTTCATAGCGACATACCTCAGATTATGCTTACCCCGATCAAAATAGAGGAAAAGCCTCAAACGCATTTTTAAATCTCCAGCCTAAATGGTACATTCCCAATCGCAGCCTTATAAGTTGGCCAAACTTAAGAATACCACACTCCAAGACCCTGTTTTAAAAAGCGACTTAATATCCATAGACAATTGATTTAACAATATAAAAAAACAAATTACACCTTCATTATCAAACTCAAAGTCTATCCAAACTAATTCCCCCCGCCCTTGCCAAGGGGGCAATTTAACCCAAAATAAGGCCTACATATAACATAAAAAATTATACGCTCTACGAGAACACAATTTAGCCAAACATAACAGTTTGAACCTTAGGCACAAAAGAAACGTTAAGCTTAGCTTAACATTTCTTTAAGTTTACCTCATTGCAAAGAGATAAACTTTCCATCAATACTAACCATATGGCATACGGGTAACTCGATATATTGAAGCCAATGCCATATTGAACGAAAGATAAAAATAATTAGCATAAGCTAGGAGTTCAGATGAATCTTATTGCCAAAAACTTTATTTACATTAGTGTTACAGCAGCTTTCTCTTCAACCGCATTAGCAAATACAATTGTTTTCGCTCATGGCGCAAACCCTGGAAACCCTCGGTACGAAGCCGCTGAAATGTTTGCTAAACTAGTCCCTATATGCACCTCCGGTCAATTTAATGTTCAAGTAGCACCTTCAGCTACGATGGGCGATGATGCAGAACAGTTAATATCCGCTCAAGCAGGCATTATAAATATGTCTGCAAACTCGCAAGGCACCACAGCTCAAATAGTTCCAGAAGTGGGAACTCTCGGCCTTCCTTTCTTATTCAAATCTGAAACTGATGTCTGGAGAGTACTTGATGGCGAAATTGGTCAAGAGCTAGACAGAAAAGCCCAAAGCTCTGGACTTAAGATTGTTACTTTTTGGGATAACGGCTTCCGAAATGTAACTCATACCAAGAAATCCATTCGCACCCCTGACGATATAAAAGGGATGAAAATTCGCACCCCACCAGATGAAGTCGCTCTAGATATATTTGCGACATTAGGAGCTAACCCAGCACCATTAGCTTGGAGCGAGCTCCCAACCTCACTTCGTAGTGGAGCATTCGATGGACAGGAAAATCCACTGACGAATATATACTCAGCCAAGATACATGAAATTACACCTTACATATCAATGACAGGACACCAATACCAGAGCACACCTGTAGTTGCTGGCTTGGCATGGTGGGAAAGTCTAGACAGTAAAACTCAAGATTGTATTTCTACGTCTGCCAAGCAAGCTGGCTGGTTCCAGCGCGGAAGAAATATGTTTGAAGTAGAGCGATTAAAAACAGTCTTAAAATCCGAGGGAGCTATAATCACAGAGGTTGATTACGATGCTTTTGTTAAAGCAACAGCACCTGTATACGAGAAATATGAAACTCAATACGGTGATTTCCTTAGAAAATTAAAACTAGCTTCGGAACAATAATATGCATGACTACACCTCCAAAGGAAGTGTAAAAGTCTCGTCGGGCAAATTGCCCGGCAGACTTCTTTGCTTCTCTTTAACACTACGTCGCTGTATTTATGTTGTCAGTGCAGGCATCATCTTAATTAGCTTTAGCACGATGTTTTTAGCTATTTTTGCGAATGTGTTTTTACGCTACCTTTTTGATCAAGGTATTTCATGGGCTTACGAGCTACCTCAGCTTCTATTCCCTTGGGCTGTGGCTGCTGGCATGGTGCTTGCTTCTACACTTAAAGGTAATATTTCAATAGACTCTCTTGTCAATGCCCTTCCTGCTTCTATTCAAAGAATAGTACTTATTATGGTCAACCTTATCGTTGGTGCAACTTGCGTAAGCGTTTTGCACTACGCCATGCCAGTAATCAAGGCATCGAAATATACCAAGTTAGCAGAAACAGGATTATCACAAATATATGGCTACTCAAGCTTAGTATTCGCATTTAGCTTAATAGCTACTATATCTCTACTCAATATCATTGATTACTTACTAAGCAAAGAAAGTATCAATCGAAATCCTGAAAACAATAATTACAGCTAGGGATCTAATTATGGCAACTATTTTGCTTTGGCTGTTTCCACTACTACTAGTGGCTTCAGTTCCGGTGGCTTATGCAATGATTGGCGCGTCAGGCATTGCTTTGTTTATAGAAAACAAACCGCTTGCAGTTATGGCTCAGCGCCTCTATACACCTACTCAGAGCTTTCCAATGCTCGCTATTCCTTTCTTTATCTTAGCGGGGAGTCTCATGATGCAAGGCAAATTTGGCACTTACTTAGTTGAGTGTGCAAAAATGTTTGTTGGCCGTCTGAGAGGAGGCATGTGTCATGTGAGTGTTTTGGGTTCTGTCATGTTTGGTGGCGTTTCAGGATCTGCCGTTGCTGATGCATCCGCCCTTGGTAACGCCCTTATCCCCATCCAAAAAAAGGAAGGTTATTCAGCAGGCTTTGCAGGAGCTGTAAATGCAGCCTCTTCCACTGTATCGGTCTTAATTCCTCCATCCATACCATTGATTTTATATGGTCTTTCTTCCAATACATCCATTATTGATTTATTTGTAGCAGGTATTCTTCCGGGCATTTTACTTGGTATGGGGATGCTACTTTTAGTCTGGTTGATTGCAGTCAAACGAGGCTATAAAAGCTCCCCTATTGAAGGCGGGTTTAAGCAGTGGAGAGCACAGCTATTGCACGCGTTACCGGCAATTTTTATGCCTATTTTTGTAATAGGAACGCTACGCTTTGGTATTGCCACACCAACCGAAATTAGCGTATTAGCTGTTGGATACGCTTTATTAATAGGCTTATTTATCTATAAAGACCTAAGTGTCAAATGCATTATTAAGGCAACCATAGATACGGGCGTTATGACTGGCGCGGTGATGGTCATAATTATGGCATCGTCGATTATTCAGTGGATCCTAACACTTGAGCAAGTACCTCAAAATTTGGCCATTTGGGTAACGGCTACTATCTCTGAACCTTGGATGGTCATTCTTGCGATGAATGTTATTATGCTAATTGTTGGCACGTTTTTGGATTTGCCAGCTGCGGTATTATTACTGACGCCCTTATTCTCAACTATTGCAGCTTCAATAGGGCTAGATCCAGTGCAATTGGGTCTTATTATGGTAGTAAACTTAGCTATAGGCTTATATACCCCGCCTGTTGGGACAACCCTTTATATATCTTCTTCAATCGCCAAAGTATCTATTGGTGCAGTTGTTAAAGAGCTGCTCCCTTTTTATCTAATGGCTTTGGGAGTACTTGCACTAATTAGCTATGTCCCATCCCTAATCATTTATTAAACAAGACTATCAGGCCAACCCAAAACAACTCACTTGTTAAATGCAGGTGAGTTGTTAATGAGGATTTAACAATTCATCAATAACTTGGTCCTCAATAACCTGAACCCCTAGCTTAGTTAGTGTATCCAAAGTCACAATTTGGTGTGCCTCCGCTTCTTCTAGCAACCAATTCGTAAATAACTGATAAAGCTTTCGACTTTGGTGCTGACTTGGGCTGACTACCCAGTAAGCAGGGATTTTAATAGCCCCAACTTCCGAATAAGCAGGAACAAGCTTACCAGACAGTAACTCTTCTACTGCTAGGGTTGTAGACTCCAATACTACACCAACACCATTTACAGCTTGCTGAATAGCCATAGAAGAGCGATCAAAGCGAATTGCGGGGACGTCTGCATTCCGGCTAAAATGCAAACGAGCTAACCAAGCCTCCCATTGCAACATAGCTTTTACACTATCTATTAATCGCGTCTGCTGTAATTTTTCCTCCATTGTTCCATTCAAGCCCTGTAAATAATCACGATACTCTGGACTGCACATTGGCAGAATATAGTCATGTAATACAGGTAAACAATACAATCCAGGCCAATCACTTGGGCCATATCGAATGTCAAAATCCACAACTTCTCGCTCAAAATTAGTTGGGTCTGGTGTTGCATCAATACGCAAATCCCACTCAGGGTACTGAGTAATAAAAGAATGGAGTCTTGGGCCTAGCCACCTGACAGCAAAACTAGGAATAACTTTTACAATAAGCTGGTGGCTATCTCGCTTACGAGAAATAACGCGTCGTGCATTTTTCAAAATACCAAACGCTGACGAACTAGCCATGAACAAGCGCTCACCTTCTAATGTCAAACTCAGCTGGCGTTTATGGCGTTTAAAAAGCGCAACGCCAAGCATTTCTTCTAATAATTTAATCTGTTGACTAACTGCGGAAGCCGAAACATTTAACTCTTCTGAAGCTCGGGCTACTTTTCCATGACGTGCCACAGCTTCAAAATAAATCATCCCATTCAGACTAGGATCTCTCGACATAAATGGCTCCATTATAGAAATTTGTTAAGTACAGCTTAATTAACCTTTAATTTATGCTAATTGTCTAGCCTCTTCTCTCAGCGCAGAATAATTCCACGAGTTCAGGTAGCTTGTAAATTAAAAATAAGAGAGAGATATTATGAATCCAGAAACTAATCAACAGATTAGCCTCGCACGACGCGCATGGAATATTCGCAGAAAGTCTGTGCTTATGGGGGCAGTTCAAGGGCAAGGCTATGTAGGTCAAGCCTTAGGTGTTTCCGATGTGCTCGCTGCATCTTACTTTCATGCTCTAAAATTCCGTCCAGAAGATCCTGAGTGGGAGGGTCGTGACCGCTTTCTTTTATCAATAGGCCATTACGCTATTGCCTTATATGCGGCTTTACTTGAAGCAGAAGTACTTCCGGAATATGAATTAGAAACCTACGGAACAGACAATAGCCGCCTTCCTATGTCTGGAATGGCTTCTTACACGCCTGGCATGGAAATAACAGGCGGATCGCTTGGCCATGGCTTGGGAATTGCTGTAGGCATGGCGCTAGGCCTTAAAGCGAAGCATTCAGACTCTTTTGTATATAATCTGATGTCTGATGGAGAGCTAGGTGAAGGCTCCACATGGGAAGCTGCGATGTCTGGCGCCCATCACAAGCTAGATAACTTAATTTGTATTATCGATTTCAATAATCAACAAGCCGATGGCCCCTCAACAGAAACACTATCCTCTGAACCCCTAGATAAAAAATGGGAAGCCTTTGGCTGGTTTACCCAACGTATCGACGGCAATGATATGGATGCAGTGGTCGAGGCATTTGACAAGGCTCGAAATCATGATCAACCCGTGCCACGGGTAATCATTTGCAACACAAAAATGTGTAAAGGCATTCCTTTTCTTGAGGAGCGTGAAATAACCCATTTTGTCCGAGTTGAAGCCGATGAATGGGAAAAAGCCCTTAATGTTTTAGAAGAAGGAAAACCAGCATGAGTATGAGCCGTCGATCATCTAAATGGGAGCCTCGCAAACCAGTTCCTGCTGAAGAACGCCAATTAACATCTGCAATGATTGCCTCACTTGGTGCAGAAGGTTTGCCAACGGTATCCGCACCATTCGGTCACGCATTAGCCGAGTTGGCTAACGAACAAAAAAATATTGTAGGTTTAACTGCTGACCTTGCTAAGTACACGGATTTACATGTATTTGCACAAAAGCATCCCGAACGTTTTTATCAAATGGGCATGGCCGAACAACTACTATTTAGTGCCGCTGCTGGTATGGCTAAAGAAGGCTTTATCCCTTTTGCCACAACGTATTCCGTCTTTGCTTCCCGAAGAGCCTATGATTTCATCTGCATGGCAATCGCGGAGGACAACTTACCGGTAAAAATAGTCTGTGGCTTACCTGGACTAACGACTGGGTATGGACCAAGTCATCAAGCAACCGAAGACGTCGCTATTTTCCGCGGCATGCCGAATATGACGATCGTTGACCCCTGTGACGCAATTGATACAGCTCAAGCAGTACCAGTAATTGCAGCTCATGACGGGCCTGTTTACATGCGACTACTACGCGGTAAAGTTCCTTCAGTACTTCAAGATTACGATTACAAATTCGAATTGGGTAAAGCAAAAAACCTGACCGAAGGCAACGATGTGCTAATCATCTCATCAGGCTTCATGACTATGCGGGCTCTTGAAGTAGCTAATACATTAAAAGCAGATAATATTGGCGTTAGTGTATTACATACACCAACTATTAAGCCCCTTGATACTGAGACCATTATTAAAGAATGCTCAAAAAAAGGACGCCTAGTTGTTGTTGCTGAAAACCATACTGAAATTGGTGGTTTGGGTGAAGCCGTTGCAATGACACTCATGAAAAATCAGGTGTTCCCAGTATTAAAACAAATAGCGCTACCGGATGAATTTTTAGATGCCGGTGCCCTTCCTGTACTGCACGACCAATACGGCATTTCCGTATCCGCCATGCTTACTAAAATAAAAATGTGGTTAAACAAATAAGGATCTATCAATGGGTATTCTTTCAGGTAAATTCGCCATTATTACTGGCGCGGCATCTAAAAATGGTTTGGGTAAAGCAACAGCAAAATTATTTGCTGAACACGGCGCAACAGTCGCCATCCTAGACCTTAATCTTGATCAAGCTATCGAAGCTGCAGCGGACCTTGGCACTCAACACATAGGCTTAGCTTGTAACGTCGTCAAGGAAGAAGACTGCCAAATCGCTGTCGCAACATTATTAGAAAAGTGGGAACGCATTGACATATTAGTGAACAATGCAGGAATAACCCAGCCTTTAAAAATAATGGACATCAAAGGTGAGAATTACGATGCGGTATTAGATGTAAACCTTCGCGGCACTCTTTTGATGAGCCAAGCTGTTATTCCTGCTATGCGAACACAAAAAACCGGCTCTATTGTGAATATCTCTTCTGTTTCAGCTCAACGTGGCGGTGGTGTTTTTGGTGGTCCGCATTATTCTGCAGCAAAAGCAGGTGTTCTAGGTCTAACAAAAGCCATGGCTCGCGAACTGGCTCCTTCTAATATTCGCTCAAATGCTATTTGCCCAGGTTTTATTGGAACGGATATAACAGCTGGAAAAATGGATGACGCGATGTATGCCAAAGTAATGGAAGGTATACCAATGGCTCGCGCAGGAAAAGCTGAAGAAGTTGCTGGATGCTGCTTATTCTTAGCGTCAGATCTTTCAAGCTATGTAACTGGCTCCGAAGTAGATGTTAATGGCGGATCTCTAATTCACTAACGAATACACGTTAGAGATGCCTAACTGAATTTACGGTGTAATACTTTTGCCCCGCCTTGCGGGGCTTTTTTATGGATCAAAAAAATATTATCTTGCATATAAACCAATCCACTCTCTACGCTAGACAAAGAAGCCCTGCCTATTTCGTCATGAGCATTGGGCCAGTGCCTTTCTCACCCAACTCATCATAAGGGTTAAGAAGCCGACACCTTTCCAGAGAAAGACAACCACAACCGATACAATCAGCCATCATTTCTTTCAGCTCAACCAATTGGGTGATCTTCTTATCAAGCTCATTTTGCCATCTGGCGCCCAACGCCTCCCAATCATCTATAGTAACGCGGGTGCGATTGGGCAACCCTTCAAGCTCCAATAAAATATCCTCCAAAGAAAAGCCTGTTCGCTGAGCAACCTGAATAATAGAAACAACCCGAATGACATGCTTTGGATACTGCCTATGGTTAGATGTATTTCTTTGGCTCTTGATTAGCCCTTTTCTTTCATAGAAATGCAAAGCCGACACCGACACACCAGTTCTTTCACTTAACACTCCCACTGAAATCCATTCAGGCATTATTATTTTTCGCATTTAACGCTTGACCTAAACTTAAGTTGAGGTATCAGAATAGCTATAAACCCAAGCTAACTCAAGCCAGTACTTAATAAACAGCTGAGAAAACACTTGAGAAAATACCATCTACATTCAGGAAGAGAACCTTAATGAAAAATGACTTATTAGAATCCAGAGCTCTTTGCCTGCTGCTAATTTCTACATTAACCGTGATGTCCAACGCCACTATTGCTCCGGCATTACCAGGATTAGCCAACGAGTTTTCGGGAACACCTTCAGCCGATTTCTGGGTAA
The DNA here is from genome assembly GCF_003337275.1 of Marinomonas foliarum. GTDB lineage: Bacteria > Pseudomonadota > Gammaproteobacteria > Pseudomonadales > Marinomonadaceae > Marinomonas > Marinomonas foliarum. The sequence goes on from NZ_QPJQ01000024.1 coordinate 21,042, forward strand.
AAATGCTATTACCTATCCCAGCTTTATTTGTGGTGATTTTTGCGCCGATCTTAGGCTGGACAGCGGATAAGTTCGGTCGCCGAAATCAAATCATCATTGCGACGACCATCTTTGCCATCGCCGGAGCTGCTGGCGCACAGCTGCAAGACTTAGAAGCTATTATTATCAGCCGAGCCATTCTGGGCATATGTGTCGCTGGACTAATGACCGCTGTAACGGCGTTAATAACCGATTATTATTCTGGTCCGAAAAGAAGCCAATTTATGGGACTACAACAAGCTTTCTCCAATATTGGCGGCATTCTTTTCATCGTTACAGCGGGCTATTTAGCAGGCATCAGCGCTCGACTGCCTTTTTATATCTACGCCATTGCTATTCTGTTGCTTCCGCTCATATTCCTGTCTATTCGTGACAGCAAGCAAATCAATCAGCCAAACGATAACCAACAAGACGATACCAATACCAGCTGGAAGCTACCGCTCATCGGCTGCTCTCTTCTCCTTTTTTGCCACTTAATCGTCTTTTATATCCTGCCAACACAAATTCCATTTTTTATGGTGGATATTGGTATCACTGATCCAAGTAAGTCAGGTCTGGCAATAGGAATGGGGACATTAATCGCCGCGATAACGGGGGTGTTCTTTGGCAAGCTGGTTGCTAAAATCCAAAGCTACGGCGTCGCACTCATCGGCTTTGTATCCATGAGCCTTGGTATGCTCGTGCTATCACAAGCCACCTCGTTCAGCTTAGTTATTCTCGGTTGCGGCCTCATGGGTGCTTGCATGGGATTGGTAATGCCAAATTTCATGGTAAAGGGCATGGCGCTTGCGCCAAACAACAAGCGCGGACTCGCATCTGGCGTGCTGACAAGTAGCATCTTCATTGGGCAATTTGTTTCACCTTTTGTCACCTCAACTCTTATCGCCAAGTTTGGATACAGTGACTTTTACTTATTAGCAGGGGCTTTTACTTTAGTTCTAGCCATTGCAGGCGCAGCCACTCTGAAAAAACAATCTACTCTCACTACAAACGTCAATAAAGGAAACTAAAATGAAAGTACTGGCCTTCGGCACAAGCAGCAGCAAAAACTCTATCAACAAGAAACTGGCTTTTTATGCTGCCCAGCAAATCAACAACGCAGACGTGTCACTAATCGACATTAACGACTTTGAAATGCCAATCTATAGCGAAGACAGAGAAAAAGAGTCAGGCATTCCGCAGCTCGCGCATGATTTTTATAAGGCAATAGGCTCGGCCGATAGCATCGTGATGTCATTCGCCGAATACAACGGTTCTTATACTTCTGCCTATAAAAACCTATTCGACTGGACATCCCGAATAGACATGAAAGTTTTTCAGAATAAAGCTGTTCTTATGCTATCCACCTCACCGGGCCCCAGTGGAGCGCAAAGCGTTTTAGCTGCCGCACAAGCCTCAGCATCCTACTTTGCAGCGAGCGTAATCGGTGCCATATCATTACCGAGCTTCTTTGATAACTTTGATACAACAAAGGGAGTGGTTACCGATGAAACATTTAAACAACACCTATTAAGCAGTATTGATAAGCTTTCTTTTTAATTAAAATGCCCCAAAAAAGTAACAGCAAGATTCATACTCTCGCTGTTACTCTCAACACACTCTAGTCTAAATACTTTGTGAGCTATAAGGATGGGATTGGGTGATACTCAATACTATCTATCGTGTAGGTTTTTTCTCCCGCTGCCAGACGAATAGTCACGTCATCATCTTCTTGTTTTTTCAATAGTGCTTTTGCCACAGGTGAGTCAACACTTATATAAGCTGAATTGTGATCCAATTCATCTGGCCCGACAATACGATGTGTACGCAGCTCGCCATCCTCATCCTCTAAGGTCACCCAAGCACCAAAAAAAACCCGCGACTGATCTGTAGGAAGACGATCAACCACGGTACAGATATCCAAACGTTTTTCCAGATAGCGTACCCGACGATCGATTTCTCGCAGCTGTTTTTTACCATAGATATATTCCGCATTCTCAGAACGATCACCTTGCGCTGCCGCCTCTCGGACGGTTTCCGTGACAGCTGGACGCTTTTCTTTCCACAAATACTTAAGCTCAGCCAGCAAGGTTTGAGCACCTTCGTGGGTTATGTATGCAGATTTTGGTGGAGATGGTGGACGATATCGACTCATTAATAGCAGCCTTCTTTTAACAATAAAAACTAACCAGTAAAAACAAAAATGCCGCCAGCTATTATTACTGGCGGCATTACATATATTTAGCAATCAGACATTAATTTAAAAAACTATGACTCTTGCTTATGAACATGAACATCCATTTGAGGATATGGAATACCAACGCCACGCTCATCAAAGGTGTATTTAATTTTTTCTAAAAGGTCTGCACGCACAGTCCAGTAATCGCCCGATGCAACCCATGGGCGCAAGAAGAAGTTCACCGAACTGTCAGCCAGCTCAGAGACCGCGATTAAGCACGCAGGATCTTTTAATATACGCTCATCAGCATTAACAATTTCTTCCATTATCTGCTTAGCCAAACGAATATCAGCATCGTAGCTAATGCCAATAACAAGGTCTAAACGACGAGTCGATTCACGAGAGAAGTTCACAATAGAGCCATTCATTACAGAAGAGTTTGGCACGATGATAACGCGATTATCTGGCGTTTTAAGATGAGTATGAAATAGCTCAATACGATTAACCGTCCCCATTTGGCCGCCAGCATCAATAAAGTCACCAGAGCGGAATGGACGTAATATAATAATCAACACACCTGATGCAAAGTTAGACAAGGATCCCTGCAATGCAAGACCGACAGCCAAACCTGCAGCACCAAGAATCGCTATAAAGGATGTCGTCTCTACTCCAATTTGACCAAGCGCCATCAGAGCAACGCCAGCAAACATCAGAGCATATAAAATGCTCGATGCGAAGCCTGCAACCGCCTGATCAACGGACCCTTTCAGCAATCGCTTCTCACACCAACGAGCCACTTTGGAAGCGATGAACTTACCCACAAAGAAAACAACAAGACCAATTACTAAGTTGATAACACTATCAGCCAACCAAGGCATCAGCTCGGAGCCTTGATCAAATAACGACTCTAACTCATTCATAATATTTAATTCCCTTACTATTCCACTTTAAATTTAATCAGATTAAATAATTTGATTTATGCTGCCACTCATCAAGTAATTTTTCCAGCTGAGAAACGCCATTCCTATTAAAAAGCACACAAGATTGCCCATTAATAGAGTGTAATCCTTTAACGCCAGACTCATCAATCAGCAAGCATTGCTCCCTTAGGGCATCTACAGCACCATCATCCCGCACACTCATGCCCAAGAAAGCACTCCATTCATGTTCTGGTAAAGCACCTTTAATCGCCTTATCTAACAATGCAATGCACTGTGCTTGCGTCATCCTATAATAGGGTACTTTTGATTGATGACGAATAAAAAACAACGTCAATGCAAGCAACAACAAAAAAAGGCAACCGATAGAAACTAGAAGCTGGACCAACATTATTTAAAATCATAGGCAAGTAATGAATCTTTCGCCCTTAGAAGATGCTCTGCATGCTCCACCTCATAGCCATCCATCTCAAGTCGAAACTTCATTTTCGCAGGCTTGGGCAGATCCCCCCACTGATCGTGGGTAGGTATGTGCATTGTTTTCTCTGTAACAATATAAAATGCCGAGATATCTTCATGTGTCGATAAATCTTCGCTAAGCTGGTCCAACAAATGCTTAATTCGAATGCTGGCTTCAATCCAATTAAGCTCTTCTGTCCCTACCGTTTTCAAAAGCACTCGAATACTATCAATTCTTTTTTGACGCTCTTCCAAGAAACGGTCTTCTCCTGCACGAATTTTTTTCTCTCGCAGTTTATTCATCTTCAATTGGCGTCTAATAAACCAAAGAGAGACTGCAATCACACCAACACAACAAACTAAAACGACTAAAAACGCAGTAAAAGACATAAAACACCCTATCCAAATAACACAATCTTACTTTTCGAGATAAGTAAGCGACAACATAGCATCAAACAAACCCGGCGTAGAAACCAAAAGACCTTCACCATTCACCACAACAGGCCAACTATCAGAAGGTTGAAGATAACGCCCAACCTGAGCACCCGCTTCTTCCGCTATTAAAGTACCGGCAGCCATATCCCATGGTTTCACACTTTCAAAATAGGCATCCAAACGACCTGCAGCCACCCAACATAAGTCCAAAGCTGCAGAGCCATTACGTCGCACATCCTGACAGTGGTGCAAAATACGCGAAACTCTTTCGAGAATAGGTAATAACGCATCTTTTTGATAAGGAAAGCCAGTCGCTACCAATGCATTTCGTCGTTCTTTCGCACCGGATACCGCCAAACGCTCTTCATTACAGTAAGCACCTTCACCTTTAATAGCCCAAAAGCACTCTTCTAAAAAAGGGGCATTAACAACACCTAAAACACGCTCATTGCCAATATAGAGACCAATAGAAACGGCAACATGATGATGTCCATGTGCAAAGTTCACCGTTCCATCTATAGGGTCAATTACCCAAACGGGGGTGCTGTTACCGACACTAGCAAGATCCAAACTCGGTGACGACTCTTCGGACAAAATACAATGCAAAGGGTAACGCGCAAGGATGCTGGAACAAATATATTGATCGACGGCAATATCTGTGGTCGTTACCAATTCATGGTCCATTTTATAATCCCGCACAAAAGTTGACTCAGCTCTTGCTGCAACAATCATTTCGCCCGCTTTAACGGCAAGCTCTTTGGCAAAATCCAACCATTCAACAGCGTTATCTTGCACACTCCCCCCCTTTTTTAAAATAAGTATCTCGGACTTAGTCAGCTAATCGAACATTCAACCAATGAGAGATATCTTGCACCTGTTCAGGACAGACCGAATGAGGCATTTCATAGGCTTTATATTCCACAGAATAGCCCTTAGATAACAATAGATCTCTTGCCTGAATCGACAACGCAGGAGAAACCACAGGATCTTGCGAACCATGGTGAATAAGAATAGGAGTCTGCCCATTAACACAAGAATCCGCTTCCTCCACTTTATCTCCATTGACCAAATAGGTTGATAAAGCGAGAACGCCAGCCACTTGATATTTCGTATGCAAAGCCGTTTGATAAGCAATAACACCACCCTGAGAAAATCCTGCCAATATAATTCGGCTCGGAGAAATTCCTTGATCAATTTGATCCTGAATCAATTGCTCTACTTGAGCACAAGATTCATTGATATTAGCCATATCGACTTTACGCTCTAGCGTCATCTCGTAGATGTCATACCATGCACGCATTTCCATGCCACCATTTATGGTAACAGGGCGTCGAGGCGCATGAGGAAAAACAAAGCGAACCTTCAACGTAGGAAGCAGAGAAAGCGCAGGAACCAAAGATTCAAAATCATGGCCATCAGAGCCAAGTCCATGCAACCAAATAATCGCAGCATCTGGCTGCTCATGAGTTTCCACTACTACAGAAGGCAATACATCGGTCATTTTTCAAACACTCCAAAAAAATAGGCTATCGCAATTCGCCATAGCCTATCATATTGCCGTATTTCACTCACTCTCACCTTTACTGCATAGTGTAATTATTAATACAGCGCACATGAGATATTAATGCTCAACAGGAAAACGCATCTCCAAGACCTCCTGCTTATCACTTAACGTAAACAAAACATCCGCTCTATTGGGCATTACCGCCAACATATGCCGAGTTAATCTTTCGTAATACTGCATGAACCCTTTCAGCTCATCCGAAGACATTACTTTTAGATCAATGGTATCAAGCAATATCCCATGGATATCATGAAGGTGATTTTCCAACATGCGCTCCTGCTTATTGCGCCAATGATATACAACGTCATAACTAGGGGCCTGCATCCAAGTCATTAGATCAATCTTTGAAAATAATGTTTTATAATCCTCTTCTAAAAATTGATTCACCTTATTGCGCCAGACCCCTTGTGCATCTTCCCGCTCTTCGAGAGCGTTGATTGGAGAATTCATAAGATCCATCATTGGTGGCGCACCAACACACCACCCCTCAAATAACACCACATCGACCGGACCCTGAACTTCTTTCCACAAATGAACCGATTTTCTATCGTCTATCGACTTATCGAAGCAAGGGAACTTCATCACCTCACCTTCTTTCAAATTTTTTAAGCGATCAAATAAACTTAGAGCAAAGCGAACATCATGAGTACCCGGCACACCACGCACGGCAAACATGGACGAAGTTTGGCTAGCAAACTTCATTCTGTCGTGCTGAGTACTGTATAAATCATCCAGACTGATTACCACGCAATTCAGATCAAAGCCTTTATTAAGAATACGGCTTACAACACTACAAAAAGTCGTTTTTCCACAACCTTGCGCCCCACCCACACCGACAATCAAGGGGCCTTGCCCAATATGCGCCTTTTGACTCAACCAATTAGAAAAAGGTAAATACAATCGATCCATTTGATCAACTAGGGAAGCATCTGCATATAAACAGCTTAGCGTCTGCTCCACCTCAAATCTCAACCGATGAGATAATGTGTCAGGCATACTTAAATTTACGAAATCAAAATCACTCTGTTGCTTAAACATAACGAGCACCTCCGTAAGTGTCATTATTGAAGTATAGTAAACGACAGGATTCTTGATTGTTTTTTACACTAGGAGGTAAAAGGCAAATTTAATTGAAAAGGTTGCGGTGGTGTCAGGCGATAACCAACACCAATGAGACGAACTGAACGAGGAGATCTAGAAAAGGCCAGCTGCAACAATTCAGAAAATGCGTCTTCTGTTAATTTTCCTTTTATTGGCCGCTCAACTGTCGTTTGCTTGAAATCATCAAATTTAATTTTGAGATAATACTTACTAAGCTGTGACTCATAACCTCGGCCTAACATACGCTTCTTCAAATCCGCCAATAGCATAGGCAAAACGGCTTGGCACTCTTTGATGTCCAACAAATCTTTCGCAAACGTATGCTCGACAGAAACACTTTTCCTTTCTCTAGAAGTCACCACAGGACGATCATCAATCCCCAAAGCCAATTGAGAAAGACGATAAGACATACTACCAAAACTCTTCTGCAGCAACGCAAAATCCAACTGCTGCAGATCGGCACACTTAAACACCCCCAAGGCAGCTAATCGCTCTTGTGCAACGCGCCCAACCCCAGAGATAGCTTTAACAGGTATATCAGAAACAAATTTACGCTGCGCTTCTGGTGTCACGACAGTCAAGCCATCAGGCTTATCCCAATCACTAGCCACCTTAGCAATAAACTTATTCGTCGCGACACCAGCTGAAACGGTAATCCCTACCTCGCTAGCAATTCGAGACTTTATTTCTTGAGCAATTCGCGTCGCGCTCCCTTGTAGGCACTCAGAATCTGTCACATCAAGATACGCCTCATCCAACGACAGCGGTTCAATAATATCGGTAAATGCTCGAAAAATTGCGTGCATTTGCTCAGAAGCAACTCGGTACTTACTCATATTTCCTGGCAGAATAATTAAAGATGGGCAAAGGCGCTTAGCCACCGAAGTCGGCATCGCAGAACGAACCCCATAAACACGAGCCGCATAATTCGCAGTAGCAAGTACGCCACGACTATTTTCAGGTCCACCAATTGCAATTGGCTTATCTCCCAAACTAGGATCATCGCGCATCTCTACGGCGGCATAAAAGCAGTCGGCGTCAACATGTATAATTTTTCTATTTGGTGACATAACAAAAGCACTGTATAAAAAAACAGTATACTATTAATTCTCTCTACCCTTCATCAAGTATAGAAAAAGAAAATAGATATCACTAAAAATCACCCTCCATGCAAAACCCAGCCAAAAACACTAGAAAATTAACGCGATAAGCATATTTACTATCAAAAACAAAGAAAAAGTGCTTTTTTAAGCGCTCAAACATGGACGCTAGAGCGTAAAATGGTTTACATTTTGTCCATTAGATTCGCCAAGTTAAAAACAAAAACGTTTTTAAACACACAGTAAATGCTTAAGACCTGCTGCAAATGACCGATTAGGTAAAGTAACGGCACAATAAGTGCCACTTGAAAACGCAGAATATTGAGAAAAAGACTTCCATACAAAGGGCACCACCATGACAGTATCACTTCGAATTTTCTTTATCGCCGTAGGTGCAATAATGCTTGCTGGGTGTCAAAATCTTTATCAACAAGATGCTGGTGGAAACACATGTACAACAGTTGCTCCTTGTAATGGAAATAATTTCAATACTGGACCGAGCTATACACAAAATGGCGTGGTGAACACAAACAATACTATTTCGGTCATCAAGCAGGAACCCATTATCATAACGGCGACAGGCTATGCCGCCATGATGACTAATAAGCGCCTCACTAAATCCCAAGCCCGCATTATGTCTTTGCGCAGTTCGATGCTAGACGCCTATCGAAACCTTTCTGAACGTGTATATGGCTTAAAAATTGATGGTTCAAGCTCGTTAAGCAACATGGTAATGCAAAACGATGAACTTAGAACTTACGTAGATGCTTACCTAGTTGGGGCAAAAGTGGTTTCTCAGCGAGAGCATGAAGATGGCACATTCGAAACTATAGTTGAAATGGCCTTGCAGGAAAATTTCCGTGAGTGTGTAAACTCTGCAAACATACGAACAAACCCAAATTGTAGCGTTCAACCGGGCTACCGCTCTGTCGACGTGCAAAACTCAACACCCACTACAAACTTTTATAGTATTGAATAACCAATGTTGATTTTGAAGCACACATTAATTGTCGCTTTGGTATTTTTATTGCCTAGCATAACGCTCGCAAAAAGCGTAGACGCAGTTGGTGAAGCCGTTATATACAACAACGATATTGCTGATGCACGCTACAGAGCAACCCAACAAGCTATTAAACAAGCTGTTCTAGAGTCCGGTTCGAGAGTAAACATCAAAGATGCCTTAAACAATGGAGAGCTTGAATCTAACTTAGAAATTCGCAGTTCAGGCTATGTTCAAAAAGCTAGGATTTTATCTGAAGAACAAAACGGTGATTTTCTTCGGGTCATTGCTCGTGTCGACGTCACTTCTGACTCTCAATGCAGTACAGGCCCAACCAGTTATTATAGAAAAACCGTTGGTGTGACCGGGTTTGAACTGCAAGACCCTCTACAAGCAAGATTAGGTGGACTCAATAATATATCTAGAGAACTGCCAAAAGACTTAGCTGATGAAATAAATAAGCAAGGTTACTTAAGAGCTTTAACAGCCACAAACATCGCCATCTATCCAGATCTAATAAACGCACCATCCTCCACTAACTATGATGGATCTCTAACTAATGTCACAAGAATCAGTGAGCAACTTGGTGTTCAGTACATTGTCAGCGGTGTGATTAGAGATATTGGAGAGGTTTACCTTAGATTTCCTAACGACAAAGAGTCAAAAGACCTTCTTGATGAGGGAATTGATAAAGAAAGAAACTTTGTGGTCGATATCTATATCTATGACGGATTTAGTGGCGCCCTACTATTTGAGCAACGTTACAGCGAAATAGGTAACTGGGATATTTCCGACCATGCTAAAGTAGGTTTTGGTAGTGCCAAATTTTGGTCTGTTCATTATGGAAAAGTAGTACAACAAGCTCTAAAGGAAAGCGCATTAGACACAAGTAACCAGTTACGCTGCCAACCTTTTATTGCTAATATTTTCCGAACAGAAGGAAACAGGATCCATATATCAGCAGGATCTTTGTCAGGAATAAAACAAGGCGATAAATTCAATGTGTATCGCCGTTACGAAGTATTCAATCAGCTGCAGTCATCTCAAACTCAGCTGAATAATGCAAATATCAGTGTTACAATAAAACAAGTTCAACCTAACTTCTCTGTTGGAGAACTGGTTGTTGACTCCCACATTTTGAATGTACAACAACAAGATGTCGTGATTGCTTGGTAACTTCATAAAACAACGCCTATACACGAAGGCTGCTATATTTTTTAGGACAGTACAATGAATAACGAATTACTACACCACCTAGAGCAACGCATCAACGAAGCTGTAGAAGAAATTGGCTCACTTCGCAAACGCATATCAGAACTAGAAATGCAAAACTATGAGCTTAGCGAAGAAAAAAGCGAAATCCAGAGTTCACTGAATCAAACCAAAGAACAACAATCAAACTGGGAATCCTCTCTATCTCAGATGTTAAACCGCTTAAACCAGATGGATGAAAAACAATGAAATCACTTTTACTTGCAGCTTTAATTTTAGTTAGTGCACACGCATCCGCTGAAGGTCAAATTGCGAGTTTGGTAAATTTTTCATCTACAGCGGCGCGCCCAACAACAGCTGAAGGCGAAACAAATGTAACCTCCATTATAAACGCATCAATGGAGTACACTCTGCCAGAAAATATTTCTTTGTATGGCGGGTTATCATTTGTTATTGGAGAAACATTCGAGAACTCCGTCTCTTTAGGGTCCCGTTATTATAGCGCGACACCAGCACTTCAAATTTTACCAGGCATTCCAATGTGGTCATTTATAGGTGGTGGCGTCTCATTCTTCGACGAGACAGTCTATTATCCAGAAGCTGGTTTTCGCATTGGAATATCAGATGCATCACGGTTAGATATTTTTGTGAAAATTCTAAACAGCAGTAGTGACACCTATGACAAACACGTCATGGTTGGTGCGGGACTTACTTTCTAAGTAAGATGAAATTATTACCTTTTTTCATCGCCAGTGCCTTAATCACAACGACTTACATTTGGTGGCAAAGCGGAAAACACATCACTGTTATTCTACCAAGTGAGGATCAGCGAAAAGAAATGCTTGGTATAAGCAATACACCAAGAGTTCCGCTGACCCCAATAAAATATTGAGCCTTGTGTTTCTATGGAACAACTTATAGCAAAACTCGAAGCTAAGATAAACTGGCTAACTGAGCAGTTAAAATCAGCAAACGAGGAAATACTAAAACTACAAGAAAAGACAACCACTTCCATTGAATACAGTGCTTCAATGGATTTATTACAACACATGGCCGATCGGTCAACAGAAGATCAACTGCAGCTTTATATTGAAGACTCTCTTGACCTTTTAAGTACCGCATCAGCCCCTGAGCAAGTAAAAAAGCCAAATAGAGTGGAACATCAACTCGACTTTGACTTAATGCACGAGCATGCTGATAACAGCACCACAACCACGACAACAGAACAGATTGATTACATGACCACACAACAAACAGAGCTTAACGGCTTGCAAGAAGACGACAAACTAGTCGATAACGACACTAGCGTACAAGAAGCAAGTGACAGCACGACAGAAGCCGCGACATTGACGCCAGAACAAAAAAAGCGTCAAAAAAACCAGAAAAACAATCGCCGCCTAATCAAAATGCTCGAAGACCGTTATCCGAAAGCGTTTGACTGGAATCAACCTAAGCCTCTGAAAGTCGGCATAGACAAAGACATGGTTCTGGATGATGACTTTAACGCTAGCAAACAAAAACGCGCCCTAGCAGCCTACACGCGCTCAGACAGATACAAAAAATGTTTACTGTCAGGCCAACCACGAATTGATCTGGAGGGTGTAGCAGTAAATAACGAGCCAGCCCTACCTGAATCCATGATTCCCGCTAAAACCAAGACAGCAACAACTAGCCGACCAGCTAGAGAAAAGCCTGCTCAGCCGACTCGTAGCAATAAACCAAAAGCCCAAGCTAAAAACAGAGCAAACTCAAAACCTAAGCACGCCCAAAACGCTCCCAAACAAGAAGATATTTACGACAACCTATCCCCTGAAGAACGCATGAAAGCAAAATTAGAAAAATTGCTAAATAAATCTTAAAAAACTATTTACATAGTAAAGCGCGATGTATATTATACGTCGCGCTGCTGTGGAGGGGTTCCCGAGTGGCCAAAGGGAGCAGATTGTAAATCTGCCACGAAAGTTTCGGTGGTTCGAATCCACCTCCCTCCACCATTAGCAGTATCTTCTTAAGATTCAACATCTTACAGTCCAAAACAAACACACAAACATCCACAAAAATCAAACACAACCCTCAAGACCTCGTCAAGAAACCACCTAACGATCAAGAAAAGCACAACCTATTCCTTACACTCAATTTCTTGCGACACCACTCTTCTTAATCACCACCCGCCAACACCATCACACCAAACACACACTCACCCTAAAAAGACCAGCATCCAGCAGCACAACCACATACACTCAAAACCCACCCAGTTAAACAGCTTAGACGGACGATAGACGATAGACGATAGACGATAGACGATAGACGATAGACGATAGACGATAGACGATAGACGATAGACGATAGACGATAGACGATAGACGATAGACGATAGACGATAGACGATAGACGATTTTAAAAACATCTAAAGAAAGATCAAGAAATAAATAGAGGACATTAAGGTAATTATGAGAAGAATGGTGGGTCGTACTGGATTCGAACCAGTGACCAATTGATTAAAAGTCAACTGCTCTACCAACTGAGCTAACGACCCGCTCATAATTTTTACTAATTTATTAATGGTCGGAGTAGAGAGATTCGAACTCCCGACATCCTGCTCCCAAAGCAGGCGCGCTACCAGACTGCGCTATACTCCGAATGGCTCCTCGAACTGG
>NZ_QPJQ01000024.1:33801-70073 GCF_003337275.1 Marinomonas foliarum
TAATGGTCGGAGTAGAGAGATTCGAACTCCCGACATCCTGCTCCCAAAGCAGGCGCGCTACCAGACTGCGCTATACTCCGAATGGCTCCTCGAACTGGACTCGAACCAGTGACCCAATGATTAACAGTCATTTGCTCTACCAACTGAGCTATCGAGGAATTAATCAGATTAGAATTCTGTATAGGGATAGTTGGTGGGTCGTACTGGATTCGAACCAGTGACCAATTGATTAAAAGTCAACTGCTCTACCAACTGAGCTAACGACCCAACTATCTAGCAATGGGGTGGACGATGGGGCTTGAACCCACGACCGCCGGAATCACAATCCGGAGCTCTACCAACTGAGCTACGCCCACCATTACTAATGGTGATGATAAAATAAATGGTCGGAGTAGAGAGATTCGAACTCCCGACATCCTGCTCCCAAAGCAGGCGCGCTACCAGACTGCGCTATACTCCGAATGGCTCCTCGAACTGGACTCGAACCAGTGACCCAATGATTAACAGTCATTTGCTCTACCAACTGAGCTATCGAGGAACTAATATTTTATCTTGTCACAACAACCACCTTTTAGAAGATGGCGGAGGAGGAGAGATTCGAACTCTCGGTAGGCTATTAACCTACGCCAGTTTTCAAGACTGGTGCATTAAACCGCTCTGCCACCCCTCCGTTGCGAGCGAGGTGTATAATACTGATTTGAAATTTCAGTGCAACCTCTTTTTTAAAAAAGTTTAACTTTTTTCACTCACGTAGCCTTGATCAGCAGAAGAACGGATCCACACATTAGAATACCAGTAATAATGCTGCCCTGAATTGTCAGGCATCGTACAGTTTATACGACCACGACCAACACCAAAAGGCTTCGGTGCACTTGCCAGCACTTCCGTCTCAGAAAGCCACTCAAGGGTCGCCTTTCCTTGACCAGATACATAGCACGCCAAGTCTTTAAAACGATACTTACCTTCTTTAAAAGTCAAACTAATCGACACAGGCTGATCGGTTGCGTAATCACCACCCGCCTTTTCTGATAAGAGTGGCATTGGCTTAGCATTTAACTTTGTTTTTAATGTTGATAATTTGGCATAAGCACCAGACGCAGGGAAACGAGGCAGATTTTCGAAGTCAGAATCTGCACTTACCACGCCAGACTGTTGTCCGAATGCCATAATCCCCCTCTCTTTCATCATGCTACGAATCTGCCCATTAGACTCACCATAAGGATAAGCCAGCATTTTTGGTGAGCTTCCGAGGTACTTAACCAGCAAACCTTCAACAGTATCTACTTCATTTGTCATACGTGACATCCAAGCGTCATCGGTTTCACCCTTCTCTTTACGCAACATATAAGGATGACTAATTGTATGGTTAGCGAACACACCACCAGACTTCTCCATCTCCTTCATCTGCTCCCAAGTTAAAAAGCTACGGCTTTTACGCTCTACTGGTTCAGTATTGATAAACACCGTAAAAGGAAAATTCCTTTCTTTTAAGACAGGAAATCCCGCTTGGTAAATGTTGCGATAAGCATCATCAAATGAAATCGCCACGGCTTTTTCAGGTAACGCTTTATTCGCTTTTAGATCATCCAATGCAGAACGTAAATCCACAACTTGAAAGCCTGCATTTTTTAAATAGTCCATATGTTCAGTAAACTGCTCAGGCGTCACCGAAGTTGATTTAGGCGAGCTAGCACTTACATGATGGTATTGCAGAACTGGCAAATAATCTTGCGCCTGAAGCATCGTACTTGCACTTAGGGCAGCGATGACAACGCTATAACGAGCCTTTGACAACATGTCTATTCCTTATTGATTAATATTTATGCTCATTCTACGTGACGAATAGCAGGTCTGACCAGCTCACCAAAACACTACAAACTGTTATGGCTATTTTCTCATGTCACTGCATCTACTCATTTTCATAGCACCCTCCTACACTCAAGAGACATCAAGGAGCTCTCAACAAAAGGAATAACTATCTCCACAAGAGGAAAAATCATGAGTAAATCCGCTTTTTACAAAAATTTGGGCAATCAACTCCACACACTTAAGCAAGAAGGCCTTTATAAAGTTGAGCGTCCTCTAACAACACCACAAGCAAGCCAAATCAATACAGCCGATCAATCACCTCTAATTAATCTGTGCGCAAATAATTACCTTGGTTTGGCAAATGATAGCCAAGTCACAAAAACCGCTCACCAAGCACTAAATGACTACGGCTACGGCATGGCTTCAGTACGTTTTATTTGTGGTACGCAAAACATACACACCCGATTAGAGAAAAGCCTTAGTGATTTTCTACAAATGGAAGACACCATACTTTATTCTTCTTGTTTTGATGCCAACGGCGGCTTATTTGAAACTATACTCAGCGATAAAGACGCTGTCATCAGTGATGCGCTCAATCACGCCAGCATTATTGACGGTATTCGCCTATGCAAAGCAAAGCGCTACCGTTACGCCAATAACGACATGAATGAACTGGAAGACAAATTACAACAAGCCGATAAAGATGGGGCGAAAACCAAACTCATTGTCACTGATGGTGTTTTCTCTATGGATGGCATAATTGCCGACCTAAAATCCATCTGCGACCTTGCTGATAAGTACGATGCGTTAGTAATGGTAGACGACTCTCATGCAGTAGGTTTTTTGGGCGAAAATGGCCGAGGTAGCCATGAGTACTGCAATGTACTTGGTCGTATCGACATTATCACAGGAACATTGGGCAAAGCGTTAGGTGGCGCATCTGGTGGCTATACCAGCGCTTCAGCAGACATTGTTGATTGGCTTCGTCAACGCTCTCGCCCATACTTGTTTTCAAATTCATTAGCACCAGTTATCGCAGCCACCAGCTTACAGATTGTAGAATCCCTAAAAAAAGGCGATTCAGCCCGCAAACAACTAAAAGCAAACAGCCAATACTTCCGCACCCAAATGAACGCCCTAGGCTTCAACCTAGTGCCTGGCGATCACCCTATTATTCCTGTTATTTTAGGGGACGCAAAACTCGCACAAGAGATGGCAAATGCGCTATATAAAGAAGGGATCTTTGTAACCGGATTCGCCTACCCAGTTGTTCCAATGGGCAAAGCCAGAATTCGCACACAAATGTCAGCGTCACTAACAAGGGAACAGCTCGATCTTGCCATAGCCGCCTTTACCAAGGTAGGCCGCGAGATGGGTGTCATTGAAGGAAAAAGGGAAGGAAATAAATAATGAAAACGCTTGCGAAACTTCATGCGAAAAAAGGAATTTGGATGACAGACGCCCCGCATCCAGAATGTGGACATAACGATGTCGTTATCAAAATAAGCAAAACCGCCATCTGTGGAACAGATATGCATATCTATCAATGGGACGAATGGGCACAAAACACTATTCCTGTGCCCATGACCGTTGGCCATGAATTTGTAGGAGAGATAACAGAAATTGGTCCTGAAGTGTCTGGGTTCAATATAGGCGACCGTGTTTCTGGGGAAGGTCATATTACTTGTGGCCATTGCCGAAACTGTCGTGCCGGCCGTCGCCATCTGTGTCGAACAACACTTGGGGTTGGCGTCAATCGCACAGGCGCTTTCGCGGAATATTTGGTCATTCCAGCCAGCAACGCATTCAAGATCCCCAAAAACATCAGCGACGATATGGCGGCTATATTCGATCCTTTTGGTAACGCTACTCACACCGCCCTGTCATTCGATTTAATCGGCGAAGACGTTTTAATCACTGGCGCTGGGCCAATTGGCGCCATGGCAGCAGCCATTGCTAAGCATGTAGGTGCGCGCAATGTAGTGATTACCGATGTAAACGACTTCCGCCTAGATCTGGCAAAAAAAATGGGCGCGACCCGCACCGTCAACGTCAGCCGTGAATCATTAAAAGATGTGATGAACGAGATAGACATGCACGAAGGATTCGATGTTGGATTAGAAATGTCAGGCAATGACACAGCGTTCCGCTCTATGCTGGAATGCATGAATCACGGCGGGAAAATTGCCATGCTAGGCATTCCAGGAAAAGACACACAGATAGACTGGAACCAAGTCATTTTTAAAGGCCTTATAATCAAAGGTATTTATGGACGAGAAATGTACGAAACTTGGTATAAAATGGTTGCCATGCTGCAATCTGGCTTAGACATTTCCCCCATCATCACCCACCGCTTTCATGTTGATGAATTTCAACAAGGCTTCGACACAATGGGGTCAGGTAAATCAGGAAAAGTGATTCTGGACTGGAATTAAATCCACCTTGGTTATTGCGTCTAGAAGATGATCGCGTTAGCGTATTCTTTTAGACGCAAACCGAGCAATCACATGTTAGAAATAGGCACTCAAACTCACCCTCTTCCTCATCAAGATGCGCTTTATATATTGCTCCACCGCAACCAAGTCTTAATAGAGCTAGATAATGAATTTTTGATTCCCTTTACTCACTTTCAGCCCAACTCCAAAATGAGCGCTATTTATTGTGGGCAATGGCACGGCCAAGATGTCTTTGTATGTCGTTTTGAATCTATTCCCAAAGGCTTTTCCGAAATTGGCCTAAGGGAGTTACTGTTTTTACAAGATCAAGCCCATTACCTCTTACTCAGCCGGGCACACCAACTATCCACATGGGACAGAGACCATCAATTCTGTGGTCGCTGTGGCGCGCCCATGAATGAAAAGCACACCAAAGAGCACACCAAAATTTGCTCTGTTTGCAACCTACGCCACTACCCTAGAATTTCTCCCTGCATCATCGTCTCCATCCGTAATGGCGACCAAATACTGCTTGCTCGAGGCCCACAAGCTCCAAAAGATAGATATAGCAACATCGCAGGATTTGTTGAGGCGGGCGAAACCTTGGAACAGGCAGTAGCTCGTGAAATACAAGAAGAAGTCGGACTTGAGGTAACCAACATACGCTATGTTGATAGTCAGCCTTGGTCCTTTCCACACCAACTCATGGTCGGCTTTTTTGCTGATTACGCTGGCGGTGACATTACACCCGCTCCAGGCGAGATTGAAGAAGCTAATTGGTACCCAATTGATAACTTGCCGAACACCCCAAACAACGCGACGATTTCAGGACAGCTGATTAATTTACATGTGGAACACATAAAAAAAGCAAAAACTCACTAGCTTCTTCTTTTCCTTTTCAGGCACACGCTTTATAGAAAGTGTAGTGCCTAAAAGCGCCCCCAATTCATCGATTTTATTCCTTCTCCGCTAGAAATCCTTGAGTAAATACCTATACTAGCCACCCAGATAAGTAACGACTCATTCACTTCCCATAAAAGAATAAAACTGAGAACCTCGTGGAAGACCTACTAAATTCAATCGAACAAAAAGTAAAACCATTAATAGGTTTAGGCAAAGTCGCAGATTACATTCCTGCTCTAGCGAATGTAGATCCGAATCAATTTGGTATTGCCATCTACAGCAACGATGGAAAGCTCTATCATGCAGGTCAAGCTTATACAGACTTCTCTATCCAGAGTATTTCTAAAGTCTTTAGCTTGACCCTTGCCATCAAACATTATGGCGAAGACATGTGGAAGCGAGTTGGACGTGAACCTTCCGGTAACCCATTTAATTCCCTCGTGCAGTTAGAATACGAAGCAGGCGTACCCAGAAACCCTTTCATCAATGCTGGCGCCTTGGTCATCAGTGATATGAATCAGTCTCGTTTTGCCTCGCCACATTACGCCATGCGAGAGTTTATTCGTCGCTTAGCCGATAACCCCCATTTGAATTCTGACCACATCGTTGCCAGCTCTGAATATGAGTTTCGTGCTCGAAATGCTTCCATGGCGTACTTAATGAAAGCCTTTGGTAATTTCGAAAATGATGTAGAGGATGTCTTGCATAGTTACTTCGATAACTGTGCCATGCGCATGAATTGTGTGGACTTAGCAAAAGCCTTTAGCTTCCTTGCCAACAAGGGCTTCTCTCAGCTTAGTGGTGAGCAAGTACTTAGTGCGCGAGAAACTACTCAGGTAAACGGTCTACTCGCCACCAGCGGCTTATATGACGAAGCTGGCAACTTTGCTTATCGTGTTGGACTACCAGGCAAAAGCGGTGTAGGCGGCGGTATTCTTGCCATCGTCCCAAATCGTTTTTCAGTTTGTGTTTGGTCACCCGAACTGAACAAATCGGGCAATTCACTAGCGGGCATGGCTGCGCTTGAAGCCCTATCGGAAAGCATCGGCTGGTCGGTATTTGGTTAGGCTTAAACTAGAGCCAAAACGCTCACAGCTAAAACAGAAAAGGGCTTCATGAGAAGCCCTTTTTTAGCATCACTGTTTTTAACAAAATATTGGCGAGCACAGTCATCACCTAGTTAGAGATGGCTTCACGAGCGAAGCCAAGACGAGGCAAAAACAGACGAAAAAGCGGAGTTTATGGGTTATAAATGAGCATTTTGAGTCTGTTTTTAACAAAGTATTGGCGAGCTAAGTAGCCATCCAGTTAGTCTGTGATAACTTTGTAACAAGGAACATAAGCACTGCCCGGCAACTTCATCCGTTGCTGACGAACAAACGCTTGCAACAAGGCATCCAGTTTCGCCAATAACGCTTTATCGCCATGAATCTCGAACGGCCCAAACTCTTTGATGTACGCCACGCCTTGCGCTTTCACGTTGCCGGCAACGATAGACGAAAAGGCACGACGTAAATCCGCGGCAAGCAAATGCGTCTCTTGATTGAAGTGTAGGTTCAGCTCACGCACTTTTTCATGGGTTGGCTCAAACGGATATTGGAATTCTTCTGGAATATGCAGTTTCCAGTTGTAGTAAAACGCATCTTGATGGGCTTTACGATACTGGCGAACTTCTTCCATACCTTGCTTCATGGCACGGGCAACTTCCACTTCGTCTTCAATAATAATACGGTATTTATTTTGTGCTTCCGAACCTAATACCTCGCCAATGAAGGCGTGAATTTGCTCGAAATACTCGGCACTCTCTTTTGGTCCTGAAAACACTAATGGAAAAGGCACGCCAGCATTTTTCGGGTGTAGCAAGATTCCCAAAATATACAGAATTTCTTCTGCGGTTCCAGCACCACCAGGGAAAACGACAATACCGTGACCAACACGGACAAAGGCTTCTAGACGCTTCTCGATATCCGGCATGATAACTAGCTGGTTTACGATAGGATTCGGAGATTCTGCCGCAATAATACCTGGCTCTGTTAAGCCTAAATACACGCCATTCTTCATACGCTGTTTGGCATGCGCAATGGCAGCGCCTTTCATCGGCCCTTTCATCGCCCCTGGCCCACAACCAGTACAAATATTCAGTTCACGCAAGCCCAATTCATGACCTACGCGTTTAGTATAATCGTACTCGTGACGAGCAATAGAATGGCCACCCCAACACACAATCATGTCTGGATTTTGAATACGTCGGAACACATTGGCGTTACGTAATAGCTCAAATACCACATTGGTTAGCTTGTCTGAGCTGGCATTCTCAAGACCGCGAGCAAGAATTTCATGTTGAGTAAAAATAATGTCACGTAATACGCTGAATAACATCTCACGCACACTGCTGATCATCTTTCCATCTACAAACGCACTGCCTGGTGCATTTTTAAGCTGTAGCTTCACACCTCGTTCTTGCTGCACGATGCGGATTTCAAAATCTTTAAATTCTTCCATCACTGCTTGTGGATCATCCGAGTCGCTACCGCAATTCAAAATAGCCAAAGAACAGCGGTGAAATAAGTCATGAAGCGGACCCGACTCTTCTGACAAACGAAAAATCTCATCCTGAGACAACATCTCTAACGAACCTTTCGGTGCGACTAACGCATCAACGCGATCTTCGTACTGCATGATCGCCCTCCTTATTCTCAATTTAATAATGTCTTTGAATATGATTACCTCTAAATATAGTGGTCGCGCAATAGCCTTTTATCAAGCTTTAGCGATCAACTTAGTGAAAATAGTCAGAGTGAAATCAATTATTTAGTCTGTAGTATTTTCGGTATAACTCGCCCGTAATGACAGATAATAATGGGACGACATTTCAATTAAACGACTGTAAGTGCGACGAAATTCAAATAGCAGAGTACCGTTTAAATATAAGCTTTCCAGAGGCACGTCAGCGTTTAATAATAAAACCACCTGATGGTCATAACATTCATCCACCAAGCTAATAAAGCGACGTACAGCATCGTCATTTACTCCCAATGAAACGGCACGCTCACCCGTTTGCCCTGAACCAATCGCACCGTCTTCTGTGCCTCGCGCCTTAATATGCTCATAAGGTTCGCTGCTCAGTTCTGGAATGCCAGTGAGCATTATCATGGGATAGGTTTGCGCCAACTCTATGTAATCCAACGACGACCTAGGGCCATCGCACAAGGCATAAAAATCAAACCAAACAATATTGTCTGCCGACTCAATGACCGTAATCGCACGACGGCACACTTGCAGCGGTTGCTGATTGATTTTCCCCTTTGCAAGTTGATGAAACAAAGTCGACATATCCTGTTCGCTTTTAACAAAATAATTTTCTGTAAAACCAGTATGCCGTAATCTATGGTCTTCTTCGCCACTAAGATGGATGCTTTTTAAATGATCTTGTAACAAGACAATGGCAGGCGCAAAACGCTCTTTTTGCAACTGGTTCTGAAACAAATTTTCCACCGCAATATTCGACGTGGCTACCAGCACAACATCTTCTTCAAACAAGGCTTCAACCAAACCACCTAGCAACATGGCATCACCAATATCAGAGACAAAAAACTCATCAAAACACAGCACTCGACATTCTTCCGCCAAACGTTTCGCTATGCCTTTCAAGGGATTTTTCTGGCCGAAGGCAAGATTCAACTCTCGGTGCAAGCGCGCCATAAAATGATGAAAATGCAACCTTAGCGCCAATCCATCAGGCAAGCAGTGATAGAACAGGTCCATCAAGAAGGTTTTGCCGCGCCCCACATCCCCCCAAAGATAAACCCCTTTGATTGGCTCCACCTTATCCTGGTCTGATGAATTCGAAAGTACCGCTTGATAAACACGCTCCAACTCCTGTAACGCGGACTGTTGGCACTCATCAAAACTCACTTCATTTTGCTCTAAGCGAGTTTGATAGGTTTGCAAAGGTGTCATGCACTATTACCTTTTAAAATATATGAGCTTTAAAACTGGCGAATCAGAATACTTACATTGAATAGTCGACAGCATACTGATGAATCGCGATCTTGATCAAATCCAGCACAGGCTGAGAAGTGAACTTACGAGGCATAGTAATGGCATAGAAGTTTTCGAAGGCTTGAGGGATACTTTCATAATCTTGGAGCACTTTCGACTGAATCTCATCTTTTACCACCACAGGGGGCAATACAGACAAATAGCCACTGTCCCTTGCTAACAATCGCAACATTGCCATATCATCAACTTCCGCTTTGATGTCTGGCTGATATTGATGAGTGGCACAAAAGGATTCAAAGGAAGAGCGAATATCGGTATTGCGCCCCGGTACCACCCATTTTTTATCTTCATAGCCTTGAGGAAAAGGCGTATCAGGCTTTTCACCATAAGGCCCAACAATCGCCACAGCTTGTCTGGCGACCAACTGATTTTGCCAGGTGGTGTCTTGGCCTTCACTTAGAATGGCACGATTGGTTAGCGCTAGATCCAATTCGTGATTAACGAGGCCGCTAAGTAAATCAGTCATGCCTCTCGAAGCAAGTGAAAAGTCCACATTCTCACTTTTTAGCAAGGGCGCAATAAAACTTTCTATAAAATTCCTCGACAAATTACTCTGCACGCCAATGGTTATGTGCTGAACCTGCGTGGCGCTGTCTTTCTGGATAAACTTTTCTAACTCTTCACCGGTATTAAAAATATCTTGCGCATAGGCCAGCACTCGACGTCCCACGTCAGTCAACACCAGCTTACGTCCTTGGCGAACAAACAACGCCACATCCAAGCTCAGCTCTAGCTGCTTTATCTGCGCTGACAACGCCGATTGAGATATGTGCAAGGTTTCTGCCGCATCCGTCAGGCTCGAGCTCCTAGCCACTCGCCAAAAATAATACAGATGGTGGTAATTCAGTCGAGCCATGAAAAGTACCTGCAAATACATAATATAAAGTGAACGTTTTATAACAATATATGTATTTTTATTAACGAAATAAAGCCTTCATAATCGCCGCCACTTGTTCAACCTAAAAGATGTAGGTATTTATGTCGCTTCTCGCGTTAAGCTTTCTACCGATTTTCATTCCCTTTGCACTGCTTTTTGGTGGCTGGTATCTAGGCCGTAAAGACAGCAAAGCGGTTGCTCAAAAAGCCTCTCGATTAAGCTTTCTCTTACTGATTATTTTTCTTACCACATTTCCAGTTAGCTACTTTTTTACCGATGCGTGGCAATCTTCTAATCTGATTCGCCACACGGCGCTCAATCAGATCATGCTTGGTCTCGTGACAGTCATGGGTTGGGTATTGATCAGTTTTTCCCGTAACTACATGGCGGGGCAGGCTAACCTAAATCGTTACTATCGTTGGTTGATGTTTACCTTGGCATCCGTTGCTATCACAGTCACCACCAACCATTTGGTGATTTTTTGGCTCGGTTGGTTAGGCATTAGTTTGTCACTCAACAACTTATTAACCTTCTATGCAGATCGACCACGTGCCATTCTAGCGGCTCACAAAAAATTCATGCTGGCGCGAGTTGCTGAGCTGTCTTTATTTTCCGCCTTTGCCTTGCTTTATCAGCAATACGACAGTTTATACATCAATACCATTATCAACACCGCGGTGGCCCAATCTAATGCAGGATTAGCCTTGCATTGGCAAGAAAAGGTGGCCGCTTGTTTAATTGCGTTTGCCGCGTTAATCAAATGCGCTCAGTTACCTTTCCATGGTTGGTTAATACAAGTGGTCGAATCTCCAACAACCGTTAGCGCCTTGTTGCATGCTGGCGTGATTAACTTAGGTGGCTATCTACTGCTTTTATTTACACCCGTCGTTGCCCAAAGCAATTATGCGATATGGCTCTTATTGCTCGTGGCAGGTCTATCCACCCTCGCCAGCGCCTTAATAATGACGACTCGAATCAGCGTCAAAGTACGCCTTGCTTGGTCGACTTGTGCGCAGATGGGTCTGATGCTGTTGGAATTCGCTTTAGGTTTATACGAATTAGTCTTACTGCATTTTCTCGCCCATTCGTTTTACAAAGCTTACTCATTCCTCAACTCTGGAAACGCGGTCAATGATGCCATTAGATTGCGTCTTTCCAGTGCGGTTAAACCTAATACTCAACAACCTCAAACAAACAAAGCAATCGTACCTAATGCGCAAACTTGGCTCATCGCGCTTGGGTTAAGTACCGCCAGTGTGGTCATTGTCAGAACGCTGCTTGGCTTCGAGGGTGCATTTAGTGCTTGGTGGTTATTCGCTCTCGCGCTGACCTTGCTTATCGTGCAATGGCGTACCAGCGAGCATTCACCTTCTGTGATGTACACCTTCGCTATGGGCTTATTTTTGTGTGTGATTTACGCCACATTGAAACATGCCATGCATTATGCACTGCCGACCTATTCTGTTCACACGGTTCAGGCTTTTTCCCTCGCGGACATCTGGGCCATGGTTTTATTTAGCTTACTCTTCGTCTTAAGCGCACTTTTGCATTATCAGGTGCGCTGGCGTGCGGTTCGTCGCTTATCAATTGCATTGTTTGCGGGGCTTTATTTGGATGAATGGCTTACGCGTCTGGTGCTGAAATTCTGGCCAGTCACCTTGCCAGCTAGAACCAAACAAGATCACACCACAACCAAGAATCAACCGTCGCTAAAACCTTAGGAGAATCGCATGACTATCAAGACGCCAAATACTTTAAGCATGCAGAAAAAAGACCTATTGCTTGATGCGACCAACACGATTGCGCCCCATTGGCCACTAGATAAACTGATCGCAGTGAACCCACTTTGGGCATTGGTAAACAAACCCTTTGACGACATATCTGATGAGCTATCCGCCTTGGCTGGTATCAAAACTCATTTACCTATTAAGTCTTACCGCGCCTGGTATGACGAAGGGCGGATTTCGCAAGATTACCTTGTCAAAGCGGCTCATCATTATGACCTCAAAGTGGCGCCAGCATCCTTACTTGAACACCTATCTCAAGCTAGCGCCGCCCCAACCCCATGGCGTAACATTGCCGATCTTGCAGATCAACAACGCTCCGCCCATAAAATGTCTTGGCACGATGAGATAACTCATCAAGTGAGCCAGTTTTGCGCGGCGCACTATCAGCAGCAAAGTCCAACCCTAAGACAACACAATATTGACAGCGAACTTGACCTTTACAGCCATTGGTTAGAAGTCACCAATGAAGACAAAGGGCTAAGCATTATCATGGCCGAGCCCAAGTTAACCGACTTCTTCCACAACTTACCCAGCGATAAAGACGCTTTATTTGCTCTGGCTATCAACGAATTGGCCTTGGACGATCAAGCACTGCGGTTTTATGCTCAGGCATTATTACTGGATATTAATGGTTGGAGCAGCTACTTGGCTTACCTGAATTGGTCCAAAGGGGATAACAACGAAAACTTAGCAAAAGAAAACCATGTAGAGTCTTTGCTTGCCATCAAAGTGGCGTGGGAACTGGTAATTTGGCGTTACCTAAAACACACATCGATAGCATTGCACGCCGCAATAGAAACAAAATGGTCAGCACAAAAAAATACCATTCCACAATTGATTGAAGCCCATCAAGACGCTCTATTAGCACCTAAAGTCTGGGCATTAGCCCTAGAATACAGTGAGCAAAAAAGCCTACATAAAACACTCACAGCGGAACAACCTGTTCCAGCACATTCAACTAGACCTGAGCTCCAAGCGATTTTCTGCATCGACGTTCGTTCAGAAGTGTTTCGCCGCGCACTAGAAAAACAATCTGATACGATTCAAACACTTGGCTTTGCCGGCTTCTTTGGCTTACCGATCGAATACAAAGCGAAAGACAGCCACTATGAACGCCCGCAGCTTCCTGGTTTGCTGCAAGCCTCCATCACTGCCACCGAATGTAAGAGTGATAAAAATCACGTTCACCACCAGCAAAAAGAAGCTCGTTGGCATCGTTGGGGCCACGCAGCACCTGCGTCGTTTTCCATGGTGGAATCCATGGGTTGGTGGTACGCCTTTAAAATGTTCAAGCAAACACTCTTCTCCAAGAGACAGGAACACCCAGCCAACCGCCTAGCGCCAAACACAAGCTGGCAATTGACTCAGCACAGTTTCGCCTTGACCGATCAAGATAAGGCAAATTTAGCAAAAGGTATTTTAGACACCCTAAAACTGACAACCTACGCGCCAATCGTCATGTTGGTTGGTCATGGCAGTCACACCAGCAACAACCTTCATGCCGCGGGATTAGAGTGCGGTGCCTGCGGTGGCCAAAGCGGCGAGGTCAACGTGAGGGTGTTGGCTTCACTATTAAATGATGACAAGGTACGCGCCCTACTCAATAACATGGACGTCGCTATTCCTAGTGACACCCAGTTTGTTGCCGCGCTGCACAATACCACCACAGATCAATTAACCTGCTTTGACCAACTAGAAGACTCGAAAGACATCGACAACAAGATAACAAACTGGCTTAAAGAAACAGACTGGTTTGAAAAAGCTCAATACTTGGCACAGCAAGAACGTGCGACAAAGTTAGACACTTCGCTGCTGGAAGTGCCTGATAAACAACGCTCTAAGGCTTTTACCAGACGCGCAAACGATTGGTCTCAAGTTAATCCAGAATGGGGGCTCGCCAACAACCACTCCTTTATCATCGCACCACGCCAGCAAACTCGGCACCTTGACTTACAAGGTCGAAGCTTCCTACACGATTATGATCAACAAAATGACCCCGATTTCAGCATCTTAGAACGCATTCTAACTGCGCCTATGCTGGTTACTCACTGGATCAACATGCAATACAACCTATCAGTGACCGATAACTTCAAATTCGGCTGTGGCAATAAAGTGCTGCACAATGCCGTTGGCGGAAACATCGGCGTATTTGAAGGCAACGGTGGGGACTTACGCATAGGACTGTCTATGCAATCCCTAAGTGATGGAGAGAAGTGGATGCACACGCCGGTCCGACTTGCTGTATACATTGCCGCTCCACAGGCCGCGATCGAAAAAATCGCGGCAAAGCATGACATTGTCAGGCAATTGATCGATAACGGCTGGCTGTATTTGTTTCAATGGGAAGGCGACAAAGTGCAACGCTTCTTCCAACAGCGATGGCAAGCACCTGAATAAAAGACCTCAAGCCACAGCGGCACGAAGACGTGCCACTGGGCGCTCATCAATCAAGATATGAATTAATGCTGTGATCAAAGCAATAATACAGGCTGCCCACCAAACGACATCGTAAGAACCTGTTTTGTCGTAGAGATAACCGCCCAACCACACGCCGCTAAACGAGCCGAGTTGGTGGCCTAAAAACACAATTCCGTACAACAAGCCCATATAGCGCAGGCCAAACATTTGCGCGACCAAACCAGATGTTGGTGGCACAGTCGCCAACCAGAGCAATCCGGTTACGATAGAAAAGACATACACGGACGTACTGGTCATTGGCAACATCATAAACAAGGCAATCGACAAGGCTCGCAGCGCGTAGATAATAGTGAGCAATTTTTTCTTCGAATACTTCCCAGCCCAACTACCAGACAATAAACAGCCAAAAATATTAAAAAGCCCAATCAGAGCCAAACTTGCTACGGCAATATCTGGGGAAAAACCTTGGTCAGACAAAAACGCAGGCATGTGCACCGTGATAAAGGCCAATTGGAATCCGCAGACAAAAAAACCAACCACCAAGAGCCAGTAATGAGAATACGCACTGGCTTCGCGCAAGGCTTCTTTCATGGTTTGGGCTACGTCTGTCGTTGACGATCCTGCATTTTTAGCATCTTTTTCATGGCGAAACGGACTAGACAACAACACCATCATCAAAGCGCCCAAAGCCAAAAGAAGCAAAGCATTGCTCCAACCATACCCTGCGATAAATTCTTGGGCAACGGGAATAACTAATAACTGACCGGCAGAGCCTGCAGCGCTACCTAACCCCAAAGCAAAAGAGCGTTTTTCAGGCGAAACCATACGCGCCATTGCTGGCAAAACCACCCCAAAGCCTGTCGCTGCGATGCCCATCCCCATCAGTACGCCTGCACCCATATTAAGTCCTAGCACACCATCAGCACCCGCGGTTACATACAAACCCAATGCATATAACGCCGCCCCAATAAACAAGGTTTTCAAGGTACCGTAACGATCAGCAAAGGCACCAGCAATAGGCTGAAATAACCCCCAACATAAGTTTTGTAGCGCCAGAGCAAAGGCAAACACTTCTCGTCCGTAGCCAAACTCTTGGGAAATGGGCGCCATAAAAAAGCCCATTGATGAGCGCAAACCAAAGTTCAACGCCAGCAACAGACAAATTAGAGCAATAGACACACTGAGCAACTTAACAGGACGCGACATGCATGCTTTCCTTACTAAAACAAATCACAGAATAACGACTTTCATAGTATTCATGACGCCCTAATAAGTCGAGTAACAAACTTAGTTCCAGCAATATATAATAAGAAAAGAGCTGCTAATAAAAATGCCCAACAATGTCATTGTTGGGCATTTAACTTTTTTAGGTTCGTTATCTAAATACCTAATCCAAAGGACGATACAATCCGATCACCCGATCGTTAAAGTTAAGAGTCTCAGCGAAGGCTTTTAGCTTCACCACAGTTAAACCAGAAGCGAGCTCATCCATTTCATCAAGATAACGGGCATCGCCATACAGGGTTTCGCTCAATTCAAGTCGGTGCACTAACGTGCCATCAAAATCCTTTTCTAAGCGATTTTGCTCAACATCGGCAAATGCCTTATGAATCTCATCCACCCACTCTTCGGTTATCATCTTTGGTAATTCCGTAAGCGCTTTTTTGGTCATCTCGGCCAAATCATCTAACCGTTCCGGAGAGCTTGAATATTGGATTTTTAGCTCGGCACGATTAGTCTCTTTATTAAGATCCAAACCTACTCTTACGCTGTAAACACCTTGAACCTCACTGCGTAGACGCTGTTTTAACTGCGCCTCTAACCGCTCGCCTAAGTAAGTAAGCTGTACCGCCGCAATTGGCGACCAAGGCACAGCTTGATACGCATAAAGACGATATTCGGCTTTCGGTTCAGTATTCAAGGAAACATCCACAATCGCCTGACCCGCTTGCTGTATAACAGGCGCCGTTTCATAACTCGATTGATCGTAAGAAGCAGTATCACGAGGAATATTCGCTAAATACGCAGCAGCTAAGTTTGTCACTTGTTTTTCTGGCAAGCGAGACACCATAAAATACTGTACCGGCAAAGCAACTTGCTTATGGCGTACTTGATTTAACTTCTCCAATGACAAAGGCGTTAAATCAGACAACGCCAAAGCCGTTTGGCTTTGCTCAAAGCGAGCTTGAGCCAAACGACGAGAGAACATCTCAATGGGACGAACAACATCGACACCAGCGCTTCGTTTCAAACTTGCCATTATGCTGTCATATACGTCTTTATCGATATTCGGCGTGACTTGATTCGCCCTGTAGACACCCAACAATGTAGCTAAGTCATCATTTTCAATGGCCCCTCGATAAGCCAGACTTTGTGCTTTTTGTTTAGAGGACAAGAACACACTATTCTCTTTGCGCCATTGCTGAAACTCTTCATCGGTCCAGCCATAAATGCCTGTCGCATCCGCCATTTGCACTGCGATTTGCTCCGCCCAAGTCGAGCCATTTTTAACGTTATAACCTGCGGCTGAAACGGCGGTGAAAAAGGTTTTAGTGTCTGTCTCTAACGGATCAATTTGATAGCGCTCAGCCAAAACACTTGGGTCTAGCAATGTTAGCTGATCACCATTTGATAACGACCAATTTGATACACCCAACTCAGTGTTTCTTGATATGAGTGATACAGAACCGTTTTTTGCGGTTTCTGGCAGCACTTTCGTCGCCACGGTTTTTTCTTTTTCTAAAGCGCCAAGCGGGCGGGACCTCATCTCATCAAAAATAGCCGTGACGGATTCAGGCATCCCAATGTCGATATTTTTTCCGCCTACCGCTTGCGTATACAAAATGCGATCAGGGGAAGACAGCCATTGCTTCAATCGAGCGTTCACGTCTTTCAATGATATGGTTTTCACAAGCTGCAGAAGTCGGTCGTTACTTTCTTTAGGGTCGTGAAGGATTTTGTCTGACGTAACAGCGTCCACCATTTTCACCGACCAAATAGTCCCTCGACTCTTAGACGCATCTTTATTACGTTCGGCTACCTTTTCCACTTTTTGATAAACCTGATCAAAGTCTTGTTGGTAAAACCCATGGGCCTTGATCCGTTCTAACTCTTGGATCAACGTTTCTAAACCTAGCGCGTGGTACCCCTCATCAACATTCACCGAAAAACCCAGAATATCCACGTTTGGTGACACTGAGCCTTTGGTACTGGATAACACACGCACATGATCTGGCAATACATCTCTTTGTCGACGAATTTGATCGGTTAATAAATTTCGTGTCATGTAATCAATCAAACCATCACGGCGACTCTCATCCGTGTTGGCATGTTCATTTTTAAAACGGTACAAAAGCGCCACACGGTTCACTTTACTGCCCGAATCCGTCAGTTGACCCATTTTAAGATCTGTATCTAAAAGCGGATCTTTAGGGTGCCGCTTTGGTAATACCCGCTTTGGCTCACTACCAAATGTACGTTTAATTTGTTTCTCTAGTTCCACACTATCGACAGGCGCATAAATTACCAGAGCCATATTATTAGGTGCATACCAATCTTGGTAAAAATGACGAAGCTCACTTGCTTGGGTATTTTTTATGGTTTCTTGTGTGCCAATAACCGGGCGCTCGGGATACAAAGAACCAACCCGCAATAAGGCTTTTTTCTCGTCATTAACTCGAGAACGATGGCTCAGCTTACCACGCCACTCTTCTTGAATAATTAAACGTTCTTTGTCCAATGATGACGCTTTGATCTTGGCATGAAAGGCGATTTGCTGATAAATCCCTAACACCGCATTCAGCTGTTCTGCTGTGGTATTTTTCAAATTCACCATATAGCGGGTATTTTCGCTGTTCGTCATGGCATTAAAATCACGACCTTGCTTTAACCCCAAATCAGTAAAGGCTTTTCGCACCCCATGCGGCAATCCATCACTTTCATGGAAAACCATATGTTCCACCATATGCGCAACGCCTAGCTGGTTTTCTTCTTCATCAATGGCACCAGAAAGCACCACCAAATTGGCTAAGGTCAAACCTTTAGGCGCGTCTTTTTCTTGGCGTGAATCAAACAGGTAATAGCGAAAACCGTTTGCCAGCTCGCCGTGGACAACGCGTTTGTCCCAAGATAAACCTTCGTCATTCGCAACCGCCTGAAACGTAAACACCATCAAACAAGTTAAGCCAAGCACACGTAAAATATTCTGAAGAAAAAGCATAAAATCGCTCATAGGGAAAAAATTAGATAACGGCCATAAACAAATGCTCGACAGAGCATTTGTTTATTAGAAAAAGATAGGACTAGCTACATCGGCTTAAAAACGCATGCCGACCTCTAAGCTACTAGAACGTCCAAGGGTATAAGAGTAACTACTTGAACTGGTCGATTTATCAATATAATCATCAAATACATTATTCACCGACAACTTAATGTAGCCTTCCAGTTCTGCAAACAGCACTGGCTTCCATTCAATTGACGTATCCAAAGTAATCAGTTGGTCAAACTTTAAATCGTCATAGATATCGTAGGTTCCTGTGGAGTTGGTGTAATCTTCACCCGTGTTTTGCGCGACTTTTCCTCCTGATTGCACGTTAATGCTGTTGGAAACAATCAAGCGCCAATCAGGAACCTCTGTACGTGTTGAAAAACTAATACTTACAGGAATATTAAAATCGAATGATGGCAATTGAGATTCGTAAATCACACCGCCTTTATAATAAATTTCATCAGAGGAAATGGTTTCCTCATAAGATACATCACTAATCGTATTACTTTCACTTTCTTGGTAACTTATAGATAGCTCGCCATAAGTATCTGTACCTCCAACCTCAAATGGATTACGTGTTTCGAATGTTAATGACACCGTATCAGTAGATTTACGACCGTCATTGGAATAATAATCTAGACCATCATACGTTTCTGTTCGCGTAACAAGATCACGGCTTTCTCGGTTAACGAATTGCAATGTGACGTCTACTACGCCAAAGCGCTGCATCACGCCAATATTCCACTCATCAGAATAGGGTGTATCAAGGTCATAATCACGGAAAGATTGATCGGTATAGTTCGTTTGCTTATTCAAGCTGCCATCAGAGTTATAACGATACATGGTTCGCCATGAACGCAATGTACTATTAACTTCATACCGGAAAAAATCACGACCGTAATAGCGGTTTACTCCTGCCAAGAATCTGGTTTGCTGGTCACTGAAAACGTCCCACTCTGTTGTAACACGAGGCGATAAATCAATATTCCCTAGGCTGGAACTATAATCAGCACGAATGCCTAAATAATGAGTCCAGTCACCTTTTTTGATGGTGTCTGAAAAATACACGGCAGCTGAATGGTAAGTTTTTTCTAATTTGTTTGCGGCAATAATATTAGTAGTACGTAGATATTCATCATCATAGTCAATCACACCGTCTCCGTTACTATCAGCACACCCACTGTTGATGCATCGATAGTTTTCACTAACAATATCACCCTCTACTTCGTAGAACATTTTCTTATAACCTAGCTCCAAGCCTGTTTGTAAAGAATGCTCATACGACCCTATATCAAACGCTTGTTGTAGCCATTCAACCGTGAAATTTGCACTGTTTTGCTGCTGATTTACATTTCCATAACCACCGGAGTACGGCCAATTTCCATTGTAATAATCAACATAATGGTAGGTATAAGTTGAATCGTCTGAATCTAGGGTGTCTTTTGCTTCATCATAAGAAAGCAGCGCCTTCAAAACGCCTGAGTTCGTGCGGTACTCTGTGTCTATACCAAGTCCCGTTGCTTGGTGAGACTTAACAAATGCCGAATCATAAGACGCATTGGTGACCCCATCGTGATAACGGTTGGCGTAGAGCATGGACACACCAACGTCTAAGTCTTGGCTGGCTCTATAATCAAATCTAGCCATGAAATTATCGACCGTATCATCGTACTCAACGCCTTGTTTGCCATAAACGGTTTTACCGATGTTTTTCACATAGCTCTGATCAAAAGCTGAAGTAGCCCTTGATGCTGTAAACGTCATACCTAGTTTATCTGTGATCCCCTGAGCCCCCGTTAATGTTAGGCGCTGTTTTAAGTATTCAGGCGTATACTCTCCTTCTAACGAATCACCATCAGCCATATCTTCCGCTAAAGACTCATCAGCGTGCATCTCATCCCACTCATCCTTAGAAATAGCATATTTTACTGACAAATAATCTTCGCCATCGTATTGTTTAAGTTTCGAAGAAATCACCCCCCCGAGAAAGCCGCCAAACTCAACAGGTACGTTAGAGTCGTATACGGTGACAGACTCAAGTGCATCAGGATCCACATAATAGCTTTGAGAGGAACTGCCCGATAGCATACTCAAATTTGTCGGGGAAATTGGATTAGAGTAGGTATCTTCAGAATCTCCTGGATTCAAATCATTATTGGCGGACATTCCGTCGATTACGTATGAGTTTTGATAATGAGACTGCCCATGAATAGACACTTCATCTGGGCGCATACTTGCGCTATTTGCTGAGGAGCTTGAAGAACGACTAAATCTAACCGCACCATTTCCCTTCAATAAATCTGTTAGATTAGATGTATCACCAGCCATACTCTCAATTTCACTTGAGTTCATGACATTTTCACCTATTCTCTTTTGCTCCTTCTCTCCCGCGATCAGCAGAGGCGCCATAGTGACACCATTTCCAACTTCAAAAACGTAACTAGAGTCTATCAATACAATGCTCCGCCCTTCTCCCGCCTCATAAGAAAGCCCCGTGCCAGCCAATAACAAATCTAATGCTTGCTTCGCAGAGTAGTTACCTTCGACCCCGAGCGTATTTTTACCTTGCAACAGCTGCCCATTGCCGCCCAAATAGACACCAGATATTGCCGCAAAGTCGTTAATCGCTTTAGCTAGAGGTCCAGCTGAAATATTAAAATTGTAGATTTCTGCCGAAATCGACTCAGCATACACTGTAGGTGTAAGCGCCATACCAACACCGCCAGCAAGTAACGTATTAACAAAAAACAATGACAAGACGCAGCGGCTGTTTTTTCGTCGCTGAGGTAAACTAAAAAGGGTCATGCAAACTCCGTAATAATAATACTTCTTATTACTATTACCGAACATGGGTAAGAAAAGGGGACATAAAAAATGCTTTAAAAAAAATAATTTCCGTTAAGACTAAGCCGCTGAAATACTCACCCACCAAGGCAATGGATGCTTCACACGAATAGGAAACGATTTAGACAACATAGATAGGACAATACTTAGGTTGTGATTAGGGAACGTCCCCACCACTCGGAGGTCAGCCACACTGGAATCGAGGTTAATATAACCATAATGATAACGCCCTATTTCATCGATAAAATCCACTAATGGCATATCTTCAACAATCAACAACCCATTTCGCCAAGTGTCATATAGCGAAGATGCGGGCTTGGCATTACTCATAGAATGAGCAGTAAAAGTTACTTCTTGCCCAGCTTGAAAGGTTTTTGCTAAGTCTGATTCTAGCGGAGTTAGAGACACGGCCCCTTCATACACCGCCAAAACAGTTTCAGAATCTGATAACTGACGTATACAAAAGCGCGCCTTATCCATGCCAACATTAATCACACCGTCTCGACAAGCCGCAGAAAATACTTGTCCACCCTCAGCAGACTGAGTCTGAATCATCATTTCTCCTGCCACCAAAGACACACTATGATAATGATCACCAAAAGATCGGTTCATTGCGCTATTGGTGTTTAACCAAACTTGAATGCCACCCTCCAAATCATGGTGAGAGACTTGTCCGACTTGAGTATGAAAATCGGCCATCCATGATGACGCTAAGGTTGGCAACGGTGTTTCATTCCAACCAACCCAACCTAATACAGCAACCCCCGTCACCCCTAACATGCCCTTCATCAACTGCCGACGGCTCATTGCTTGGCTATGCTCTAATACATAACCAGCTGACTGCTGAGTAGATTGGAAAGAGGAAAATATCGCTCCCACGGACTCAACTTGATGCCAAGCCTTGCGATGCGCTTCGTCTTCATTCAGCCAGGTTTGCCAAGCACGCAAATCGTCCTCTGCAACAGGTTTATCGGACAGCACAGCAAACCATTCTGAAGCGGCTTCTAAATGGGCATGATTGGGCTGAGTAGAAGATGACATAGGTGCTAAAGAGACCGATCAGATTTAAACAAAAGACACTGCAACATGGCCTGCGCCATATAGCGTTTCACCATACGTTCAGAGACAGACAAACGTTCGGCAATTTCGCGGTAAGTCAAACCATGAAGTTGAGACAAAATGAGTGTATTCGCCACTTTTTTAGGTAACTTAGCGATCATGGCGTCTAGTTCGCAAAGCAACTCAATCATAGCGGCCGAATGCTCAGCTGACGCAGCAAATTCTTCTTCACAATGCGCCAAGGATTCCAACCAAGCTTGCTCGATCTGTTTGCGACGCCAGTGGTCAATATACAAACCTTTCGCTATGGTGGTTAAAAAAGCTCGAGCTTCTCCCATGTTCGAGAAGTATTTCGGCTTTTTTAGCAATCGCACAAAAGTGTCTTGTGCAATATCTGCCGCTAGCTCATGGCAACCTAAGCGATTACGAATCCACCCATTTAGCCATGAGCTATGCTCAGCATAAAGCTCACCAACCTGTTGGGATGTTTGACGTTCAGGATTCATGACCGCGTATAGCCTCATTTAAATCAGAATATTTTAACGAGGTGGGAAAGTACTACAAATGAGAATCGATATCAATAAATCAAACCGGTTTGAGCAATAAAAAAGAGCAAGTGACTCTCTTGCTCTTTTTTATGAAGAAAATAAACACGAAAAACCTACAAAGTAGTAAAAGCACCACCCTTTGCCAAGGCTTTTTGATAAGCAGGTAAAGCCTCTATCTGTTTTATAAAACGGGCGATATTCGGAAATTCAGACATGCTCATTCGAGTACTTGAAGCCTGTAAAGGAAAGCTCATTTGTATATCCGCGGCGGTTAATTCCTCACTGACAAACCATGTATGCTCACCCAGTGTTTTTTCAATAAACTGCATCTGCGGCGTAATACGTGGCATGATGAATTTTTCTTGGACTTTACCCGAAATCGCCTTGGCTATTGGCTTCACAAAAAAAGGCATCGGACTTTTAGGAATCTTCATCATCACCAATTTCATTACCAACAAAGGCATTAAAGAGCCTTCAGCAAAATGCAGCCAATAGCGATAATCCAGCAGTGCTTTGCCATCCGTCGGCCTCAAACGCTTTTCCGTATCATACTGATCCAACAAATATTCAATAATCGCTCCCGACTCAGCCACGGTTAAATCCCCATCAGTAATCACCGGAGACTTACCCAACGGATGTACTTTTTTCAAAGATTCTGGACCAGAAGCGGTTTCAGGGTCTCGCTTGTACTCCACAATGTCATACTCAAGCCCAAGCTCCTCCAGCAACCACAAAATACGCTGGGAGCGAGAATTTTCTAAATGATGAACCGTAATCATATAATCTCCTTATTATCTTATCGGAAATGAATGGCGCTAATTTTTACACTACAGACTATACGCAATGAAACAGAAAAAAGATGACTAGTCAGTCAAAATAGACAAAACTGGAACTCTCTCCTTCAAGCAGCCACAACTTAGAAACTCTCTTTCACGCCTTTTTTAGCTCTCTCAATCAGATCAGACGGTTTCATTTGCCAAACCAGTTTAAAACCCTTTGCCCCTAAATAGAGAAACAACACTGGGATCAATACAGTATTGAAGGCAAACAACGCCAATAAAGTAAGGAAGTCGTTTACCAAACCATTAAGGGTTTCCACATACTCGCTGATCTTGTCTTTGAAATGACTCAGCCCAAATGTACTTTGTTTAATAGAGGCGAAAAAACCTTGGCCTTCTAAAGTAAGATTGCCAAGGTCGTCTATGGATTGCTGCAAAGCCTCAATCTTACTTTTCGACATTTTGATGTCTTGCTCTGTACGTTGCCGTTCGTCCATTAAAAGGCCTTGTTGCGTTCGCAACCCAGCCAGCATGTCATCGTTATTAAACAAAATATCCATGGTCGACAATGTCTCTTTGCGCGCCGAAATTAAGCGATTAAGAGACTCATTCTGGGCGGTCAAATCTACCAAACGCTCATCATGCTCTGACAGGCTTTGTTGCTGCACATTCAGCCTGATTTGTAGCGCCTGTTTGTCTTTATCAAGGGATTGTTTGAGATCCGCTGCAACACCTAGCCCTGTCGTAACTTCGCTCATCTCGTTAGAATGTACTTGGATTTTATCCATGGTTTGCGTCTTTTCTTCATTTAAAAACGAGGCATCGACTAACGCAGACAATAAAACCACCAGCACCAATAAAAACTTCGCACCAACCGCCGTCACAAAGACTTTATAAGCCACTTCGGTAAAACGGCTTTTTGCCCAATACAAATAACCAAACAGCAAACCCGATAAAGTAACAAAGGCTTTGAAATACACAGTGGCAATAATTTTGAGCAGAATGCTTTGGAAAATAAGCGAAGACACCGCCACCTTCATCACACCAGAAAAATCTTCCACCATGTCGTTGAATGGATCTAATAACTCGCCAATCGTAACAGAACTGACAAACACACTGATTTGGATGCTTTGCAGCACAGACACAATGGCGTTAAACAACTTAGCTAAGCCAAAGGCACTTAACGCCTGCACCAAGGAAGAGGAAACGTAGTCGGACGCCTTATCATCTAGAAAGCCCCACCAAGAAAAAACAATCGCCAATGAGATAGCAATGTAATAACCGTTCAGTTTTCTTAGTTGCCAGATCATGTATCACCTCTTTATCCTCAGCGTTTATTCATGACCACCAAGGGTTAATACGAATCTATCTCAATTGACGCTAGAAGATCGCTTTTTAATCGTTATACTATCAACTTACATTTAAAGTAGCCATCGAAGGAACGAACGCGCCACACTCACCTACAACTTTTGCGATTAGGTAATGAAAGAAACCATTCAACTAACGTCATTAGAACCAAACGACGACTTAGCTCCATTTATTGAAAGCTTTTGGATGATCGAAAATCCAAGCGATGAAGATGAAGAACTTTCCACCTTCCCTGATGGCGGCATTGATTTGTATTTTTTCCACAATGCCGAGTATCCGCTGCATATTTCCTTGGTTGGACTAGAAACAGACGCCAAAGTAGGCGCCATGCCCAAACACTCTGTATTACTTGGTGTTCGCTTAAAAATACTGGCCGCAGAGTATTTATTAAGCACATCTGTCGCCGACATTCTGAATGATCGCATTACACTCGATATTGGCTTCGCTGGCATAGAACTAAACGATCTAAAAAGCCTGGATACTTTTGCTAACAAGCTCAGTTTTTATTTTGCTTCACAGCTGACAGCGCCAATAGACCCTCGAAAAAAAGTCATGTCAGAACTGATTTATAAGACCCACGGTTCAATAACAGTGACTGAAATATCCCAAGCAGCAAATTGGAGCAGCCGCCAAATCAATCGATACTTTAATAAGTGGCTTGGCTTACCGCTAAAAAGCTACTGTGACATTTTACGGTTTCGCCACAGCTTCGACTCACTCAAGGTCGGTGAACTCTTTCCCAAAGAAGGTTTTAACGACCAATCTCACTACATAAAATTGATCAAAAAGTATTCTAGCCTGACACCTAAGCAACTGGCTCAAGACGAAAACGACCGATTTATACAATTATATTCTGAAGATTAACTCTATCATCCGACTCGTTTTACAATTGATGATGAGATTCATTTCCATCAAAACTCACTCATTAGATTGTAATTACTTACGACCTCGCTCCTTTATTTCGAACTAAATTTGATTGGCATGGCACATAAATAATATGAAGATGATTATCGTTATCACCATTATTTCTATATTTTTAAATAATGCATGGGCTGCAGACCACTCTCGCTTCCCTATTACGATTCAACACGCTTTCGGCTCGACAACGATTACTCATAAACCAAAACGCGTGGCGACGGTGGCATGGGCAAACCATGAAGTACCACTTGCTTTGGGTATCGTTCCCGTTGGTTTTGCTGCCGCCACATTTGGTGACGACGATAACGATGGTTTGTTGCCTTGGGTGGCTGATCGCCTTAAAAAACTCAACGCCAAAACCCCAGTGTTATTCGATGAAGGCGATGGAATCGATTTCGAAGCGGTTGCCGCCACACAACCCGACGTTATTCTGGCGGCTTACTCCGGCTTAAGCCAATCCGACTACAACATGCTAAGCATGATAGCACCTGTCGTCGCTTTCCCAGACAAGCCTTGGTCTACCAATTGGCGCAGCATGATTCGCATCAATAGCGCTGGGTTGGGAATGGCAAAAGAAGGCGAAGAGCTCATTACCAACATTGAAAAAGACATCGCCAAACGTGTTGACCAATACCCGGAGCTAAAAGGCAAATCAGCCATGTTTATCACACATCTGGATCCAACCGATTTAAGCGTCATTCGTTTTTACAGCGCCAATGATACCCGTGTGAAATTTTTTGATGACCTCGGTATGCACTCTCCGCAAAGCATCAAAGACATCAGTAAAGATGGGCTCTTCTCTGGCGAAAGCAGCATTGAGCAAATAGACATGTTTAACGACGTAGACATTTTTGTTACCTATGGCAATGAAGAATTACTGACGCCTTTAGAATCGAACCCACTTATGTCAAAAATGCGAGCTATTAAAAATGACTCTATCGTCATGCTTGGTAGTAGCAAAATGGCGACTGCAGCTAATCCGACGCCACTGTCTATTACTTGGGTGTTAGATGATTACCTTCAAGCGCTTGCAGAAGCGGCTCGTAAAGCAAAATGAGCCAAGGTAACGCCAAACATAAAGGCCTTTTACAGCAGAAGCCCATTGCATTATTCGTCGTCATCGCCACTTTGCTGCTGTTGAGCTTTTCCTCTATTGCCATTGGCACGAGAGATGTCTCTTGGCAAGAAATAATAGGAGCGCTACAAGGCCAGATGAATACCATGGGAGAAGCGTCTGTCACCATGCGCCTACCACGCACAGTGCTCGCAATTCTTGCGGGCTGCGCCTTGGGGTTATCGGGTGCTATTATGCAAAGTGTGACCCGAAACCCATTAGCCGACCCAGGGATCCTTGGCGTTAATGTGGGTGCCGCTTTCTTTGTTGTTATTGGACTAGCATGGTTTGGTATCAACCAACTGCAAACCTATGTTTGGCTCGCCATCTTAGGAGCTGGCATAACAGCCATCTTTGTCTATTTCATTAGTTCGTTAGGCTACGGCAAATCCACCCCGCTCAAATTCGCTTTAGCAGGTGCCGCAACCTCGGCTGCACTGTCTTCTTTTATTATGGCTGTCGTCTTGCCAAGAAATGACATTGCTGGCAGTGCAAACTCTTGGCAAATTGGCGGCGTCGGAGGTGCCACCTTTGACAGCATACAACTTGTACTGCCCTTTCTGATCGTTGGCTTTTTACTCAGTGTATTTGTGGCTAGAAAGCTCAATACACTGGCGCTTGGGGACGATATCGCCGCAGGGCTAGGAGAAAATGTCGCTTGGATTCGTGCCATCGCTTGGCTGTCTGCGGTTTTACTCTGTGGTGCTACAACCGCCATTTGTGGCCCCATCGGTTTTGTTGGTCTCGTGGTTCCCCATTTATGTCGACTGCTTGTCGGAGTGGACAACCGCTGGCTGCTCATTTTTTCAGCGCTCGTCGGTGCTTGCTTATTATTAAGTGCGGATGTGTTAGGACGCATTATATCAAGACCCAGCGAGCTTTCTGTCGGCGTCGTGACCGCCTTTGTTGGCGCACCTTTCTTCATCTGGATTGTCCGTCGACAACGGGTGAAAGAGTTATGATTAACACAAGCTCGACGCTCGCACGCGTTACCAATGGACGTAAAAACCGATCTAAGCGCTGGAAATGCGTGGTTAGCTTACTTTGCTTATTGGCTGTGGCTGCGTTTTCAATCACCTTAACCTTGGGGCAATCCTTTACACCACCACAAGACGTCATAAACGTTTTATTGGGTGAAAATGTCCCAGGCGCGTCTTTTGTGGTGGGTCAATTACGCCTACCA
Organism: Marinomonas foliarum; assembly: GCF_003337275.1. Classification (GTDB taxonomy): domain Bacteria; phylum Pseudomonadota; class Gammaproteobacteria; order Pseudomonadales; family Marinomonadaceae; genus Marinomonas; species Marinomonas foliarum. The sequence goes on from NZ_QPJQ01000024.1 coordinate 62,173, forward strand.
CGAGCCATTATTTCTCTTCTCGTCGGCATGAGCTTTGGTATGGCTGGCGTGGCATTTCAAGTCATGCTAAGAAACCCATTGGCCAGCCCCGATATTATCGGAGTAAGTTCAGGTGCGACCGCCGCCGCGGTATTTGCCATTATTGTGCTGCACATGGATGGCTCTAGCGTGGCCTTCTTCTCAATCGCCGTAGGCTTATTGGTTGCCTTAGCGGTCTATGGGTTGTCCTATCGAAATGGTGCGTCAGGTGCTCGACTTATTCTGGTTGGTATTGGCGTCTCTGCGATGATTGAAAGCTTTATTGTGTATTTGCTATCACAAGCGCAAGCATGGGACCGCCAAGAAGCTATGCGTTGGCTTAGTGGCAGTGTCAACTCCGCACAAATCCATCAAGCCTTACCACTCATTCTGTCTTTATTGGTGTTCGGTGGATTTTTACTAAGCCGCTCTCGAGACCTAGAAGCATTACGAATGGGCGACGATACCGCTCATGCATTGGGTGTTCGTGTCGGCATGACGCGCATTACCGTCATTGTATCCGCTGTTGGGCTGATTGCTGTGGGAGTCGCGATAACAGGGCCTATTGCGTTTGTTGCTTTCTTGTCAGGTCCCATTGCTGTTCGCCTTGTGAAGAACAATGGTTCACTGCTTATTCCTTCTGGTTTAGTTGGGGCTTGCTTAGTCATGGGCGGTGATTACATCGGACAATTCTTGCTGCCGAGTCGCTACCCTGTCGGTGTGATTACTGGCGCTCTAGGCGCGCCCTACCTTATTTACCTTATTATTCGTGTCAATCGTAAAGGTGGCTCACTATGACACTAAAACATCAACTCGTTGTCGATCATCTTGCCGCTGGTTATGGTGAAAAAACCATCCTTAACGACATCAATGTAGCAATTAAACCCGGCCAAATTACGTCTATTATTGGCGCCAATGCCTGCGGAAAATCCACATTATTGCGTACTATGTCACGCTTAATATCACCATCTAATGGCCAAGTCTTACTTGACGGAAAATCGATACACAGCACGCCAACACGACAACTAGCGCAAACGCTTGGCTTATTACCCCAATCCCCCATTGCACCGGAAGGTATCACGGTTAGTGATCTAGTCAGCCGTGGCAGACATCCCCATCATGGATTCTTATCAAGATGGCGCAAAGAAGACGATGAAGCCATTGCCAAAGCACTAGAAACTACCAAAACCACAGAACTTTTGGACCGAGAAATAGACGAATTATCAGGTGGGCAACGCCAACGCGTCTGGATCGCCATGGCATTAGCACAAGAAACCAACATATTGCTGTTAGACGAGCCAACCACCTTCTTGGACGTCGCTCATCAAATTGAAGTATTGGATCTGCTGGTCGACCTAAACCAAACCCGTGGCACCACCATCGTATTGGTATTGCACGACCTTAATCTAGCTGCGCGTTATTCAGACCAACTGATAGCCATACAACAAGGTCAAGTATGTGCCAATGGAACGCCAAACGAGGTGGTAACAGAAGACATGATTCACGCTGTTTTTGGCCTACAGAGCCAAGTCATCACAGATCCTATTTCCGGCCGCCCAATGGTTTTGCCAATTGGGCGGCACAAGAAAATAAAACACACTTAAACACAGCAAATTGAAACCGTTAATTATTACAAATTTTTATCAATAATCATTAGCAATACCGTTTTCATAACATAAATTATAGAGGAACCTGAAATGAACAAGAAAAGCACTCTTCCCTTGAAGTTAAAGCAAAGCCACTGTGCTGCCGCGACACTTTTCTGCTACTCCGTACTAACACCAATAGCTGGTTATGCAGAAACAGAAAGTGAAGCAGGCACTTTTCGCCTTTCCCCTATCATCGTCAATGATCAGGTTATTGAGGACAATGATGCCGAATCTGTTGTGGCAAAAGAGTTATGGGTCGGTGGCAAAGTCGCCACCAGCATTCAAGACACGCCAGCGTCTGTCTCTGTCATTACTGAAAAAGAAATCAAACAACGCGGCGCCAGCACCACAGAAGAAGTGCTTGAATACACACCAGCTACAGTGACAGGTTACTACAGTACCGATGACCGAAACGATTATTTCCAAATTCGCGGCTTTAGCGCCACAACCTATCGCGATGGATTAACGCTTGGTTCCATGAGAGGCATCAGAGAAGACGCTTATGCTTTCGAACGTGTTGAAGTAATCCGTGGCGCGAACTCCACCTTATTTGGTCCTGCTGACCCAGGCGGCTCCATCAACTTTGTGAGTAAACAACCAAAGTTCTATGGTTTTAATAATGCCTTCGTCACCTATGGCTCTAATGACCATAAAGAAGTCGGCATCGATGTCGGCGACACACTGGATGAAGACAAAACGCTAGCTTACCGACTAACGGGTAAAATAAAAGACAGTGACCGAGAATATGATTACTCAAAAGACGATTCACAATTCATCATGGGTGGCCTTGCTTGGGAGCCTAATGACAACACCAGAGCCAACCTAATTGTTGACTACTTAAAAACCGACTCTTCACCAAACAGCGGCGGTTATCCTGCTGGTAAAGACTACGACAGCAGCCTATTTTATGGTGAACCTGATTATAATTCTCATGATGTAGAGCGAACCAATATCAGTGCCAATATTACCCACAAGCTTGATAACGGCTTGAAAGTTATTTCAAATTTACGCTACAGCGATGCCGAGGATAACTTTGGTTATATATATTTGAATAAGTATTCTGCAAACACCTCTGGCAACATTATGGGACGTGATTATTACGCCCAAGATTCAGAGCTAGAACAGTTCAACGGCAACTTACTCGGGCAATATGACATTAGTTTTGATCGCCTAGACAGTAGTACTGTATTTGGTATCGAGTATCAAAACTCATCTAAAAATGCCAGTTCAAGCTACACAAAGAGAGGCGACACATCTCCCATCAGTGATATAAATATTAATAATCCTGTATACACTGGTGTACCAGCTAATCTACCAGTTGCTAGCCACACAAAAACCGATTTCCAAACAAAAGCTGTGTTGGTTCAACAAAACTTCGCATTAGACGATAAATACATCCTAACTCTCGGTGCACGTCACGATAACATCGATGTTGACCAGTTTGACTATTTAACCAGCACAAAGTCATCAAATGACTTTTCAGAAGACACCTTCCGCTCAGCATTTACATATAAATTTAACGATGAAGTGTCTGCCTACATAAGCCAAGTAGAGTCAGTAGCACCACCATCAGCGACAAGTACCAAAATTGTCCGCGGCGACCAGACTGAGGTCGGTGTTAAATACTCACCAAGTAATATGAACGCCCTGTTCTCTATTGCTGTTTACGATCTTGAAAAAAGCAATGTAGAAACTTCATCTTTCCAAAGTAGCGGCATCGTTCGTGAAACCATTGGTAAAAACCAAGTGAAAGGTGTGGATTTGGAAGCTCGAGCGGAGTTAACCGATAATTTAAGCATCTCAGGTGGTTACTCATACATGGAACCAAAAATTACCAAAGATGATACCTACGAAGGTAAAACGATCTCATACACACCCAAGCATTCCGCTTCTGTATGGGGGCACTACACACTTCCACGTCAAGATATGTCTGTCGGTCTAGGGGCGCGTTACATCGGTTCCTACTACTTCACTAATACCAACGATTCAAAAAGTGAATCGGCTGTCATAGTCGATGCTTCTTTTGGCTATGAGGTTACACAAGATACCCAACTTTCTATGAACATCAGCAACTTGCTAGGTAAAGAATACGTCGCGGGTTCTGGTTCAGCAGATTTCTACAACCCAGGCCGAGACATCACTCTCACCTTAAACCACAGCTGGTAAACAGCACTAATGTAATAAATCGAAAATAATCCCTTTTTTAAGCCAGTATGGATATCCATACTGGCTTTTTTGGGGCACGACTTTTTCAAGAACAATAGAGCCCAGCAATCACCAACTGACCATTATTTGGCTATCATAAGAATTGATTGTTTTTTACATGTGCGGGAATTAAAAATGGTACGCCCGAGAGGATTTGAACCTCCGACCTTCGCCTCCGGAGGGAACTGCACAAGTATTCTTAAAGCACCATTAATCCACATAAAACCTTATAAATCAATAAAATAATAGAAGTTTAGGTATTTGAAAAATGTGGATTAAAGTTCTTTTATATGTCTATCTTGGTCACAATATGAAAACAGCTTAAATACAAAAATGCTCCTTTAAATTAGAGTTTTAGTAGGCCTACTTTCCGCCAAATCTGCTTTACTATATCAATGCGTCTACTAATTCTGTAAAGCCCAAACTGGACTTCCCATACTTTACTAGACACCCATTAACGTTAAAATCTAGTTAATCAAGAGGTGTCTTATGAAGTCCAGATGAGTCCATCCCATTGCTTACCTTGGAACATCACTCCCACTCCACTTCCGTGACCAGCATATAACCCGCGCCATAGACGGTTTTGATTAGAGAATTTTTATCATTTTCTGGTTGGATTTTTTTACGCAACCGAGAAACGCGTACGTCAATACTGCGATCATAAGGCACAGTATTTTCTCCCAATAATTGGTCACGTGACAGTATTTGATAGGGATGTTTAAGTAGAGCCATTAGCATATCTGCTTCTGCGCGACTCAAGGTTTCTTGACGTGGTGTATCAGTATTGAGTGTAAGTGACCCTGGATGATAAGTAAGCCCAGAAAATCGAGCGTATTGAATTTTATTAACTGACTTTTCTTCGTGTGATTGCATACGCCGCTGCAAGCTTTGCACCCGTGCGACTAACTCACGCGGCTCAAAGGGTTTAGTTATATAATCGTCTGCTCCGAGTTCAAGTCCAAGCACGCGATCAGTTAAGGCGTCTCTTCCTGACACTATAACAATGCCGATATTTTTGTGCTGTAATCGTCGAATCAGATCGATGCCGTCCATGTCAGGTAATGTCAGATCGATAATACAAATATCTGGTTGCTTAACCGCAATATTTTGCTCTGCTTCTAGACCATTACCAAAATATTTTGTGTCAAAATAGAATTGATTCAGTGTATTACAAATCAAGGTCCCCAGATCTTTTTCATCTTCAACAATATAAATCAGACATTTTTTAGTCATTATTGTGTCCTGAATTATTTATAAAGTTTACCTCTATTGCATTAAATAGTGCATTGCTATCAAAAGGCTTTTGTAAAAAAATACCGTCGTATTCAATGTTAACCAGTTTATCGCTGTAACCTGTCATCAGAATAAAAAAGGCTTTGGGGTATTCTTTTTGAATCAACACATTCACATCATAACAAGTTGCTGATCCTGGCATCACTCCGTCTGACACCACGCCTACTAAGGAAGGTAAGCCCATGTTAAGTAAGTTCATAGCTTCATCGGCGGTGCTGGCTTCGATCACAGCGTAGCCTAACCCCACTAGCTGCTGGCGGACAACAGAGCGAACATCTTGGTTGTCTTCTATTAATAGAACCAGCGCGTCTTTACTTTCTTTTGACAAGCGTTTTGTAGTTGGCAAAATGCATGGAGAGCTGTTATTTGTACCATCAGTCGCAGGTAATAAAATTTCAACACAGGCGCCAATATCGTCGTTATTCGCTACTCGCATATAACCTTTTGACTGTTTAACGAAACCAAACACCATGCTCAATCCAAGCCCCGTCCCCGCACCAGATAATTTAGTGGTATAAAACGGTTCACACGCTTTAACTAAGGCTTCCGGCGTAAAGCCTGTTCCGCTGTCTTGTATCGTAAATAAAACATATTGCCCCGGCGAAATAGACTCATCAAAAGAATAATGAGTCGACAAGGTTGCCCCATTGACCTTATTAACGGCTAAGGTTAATCGTCCACCTTTTAACATGGCGTCTGCAGAGTTCAACATCAGGTTTACCAATGCGTCTTCCATGAGGGCCGAATCAACATAAATAGCAGGGCAGTGGTCTATAACTTGTGTTATCAAGACAATATTATCTGGTAAAGGCGCGGAAATAAGTTCTACCACATCGTGAATAAGAGACTTAGGCTCAATATAACTGGGAGATAATGGCTGACGACGAGAAAAAGCCAATAAGCGCCGAGTTAAATCGGCACCACGGCGAGTGGCTCTTATTGCTGGTACTAAGTGATAATTCCATTTTTGTGGAAACGTATCTTCAAGCTGTAATTCTAAAAGATTACCCAAAATGATGGTGAGTAAATTATTAAAATCATGGGCAAGACCACCCGATAGCTGCCCTACCGTTTTCATTTTACTGGCTTCAGCCAAGCGATTTTCAGTTTCGCGTTCTTTGGTAATATCAATCGATAAGGTTAATAAGCCCACTACCTTTTTGTTATCGTCATAAAAAGGCAATACCGTTCGTCGCGTTAAAATAGGTTTGCCCTTGTCAATTAAAGGGTATTCATAAATAACGCGTTCACCTTGCAGCGCACGTTCAATATGTGGGCTGATTGCGGCATACATTTCAGGGTTCACCACACTTGAGATAGGCTTACCAACAATACTGTCTTTGGTTTCGTTAAAAATTTCGAGGTATTCACGATTGGCAAACACAAAATGCAAATCGCTGTCTAAATAAGCGACTTGTGCTGGCAGAGCATTAAGAATGAGTCGCTGTCTTGCCTCAGCAGCCCGTAACTCAGATTGGGTTAATTCCAGTCTTTGCACGGCCCCTAACAGCTGTTGATTACTTTCTGATAAGCCTTGGGTCCGCTCTGCAACTCTAAGGTTTAAGGTGGTAATATTATCCCGTAAACGTGACACCATATAATCAAAAGACTCGGCGAGCACGCCCAGTTCATCATTACGTTTAATGCCCGTTTTTGCCATCAAATCGCCTTTATTGATCTTTTGCGCTGTCAATGACAGCTTGCGAATTGGCGAGGTAATCCATTTAGCAAATAAAAACGCCAGCAGCGCACCAACGAATAAACCCACTACTCCAATTGCCACAATGCGCTGGCTCAGTTGGATCGAACTGAACATTAAATCATCAAAATATACCGACGAACTGATGTACCAATCAAAACCAGACAAGTGTCGTGTAAGCGACAACTTTTCATAATTGTAACGTCCTGGGTCATCTGGACGATCCCATTTGTAATACAGCTCTTCACCTGTATCCGCCATCGCCATCAGGTCTTTGTAAATCGGATTGCCTGTCACAGGGTTAAGCTGTGTTTTGAAGTTAATGCCATTGATATTAGCGTTAGGGTGAAACAGCATGTTGCCTTGTGAGTCAAACACATACAAATAGCCATTATTGGCAATATTAATGTCTTTTAGAACGTCAGCAATGTCATTAACAGCTTTTTCTTTTTGTGCAGCGATCTCTTTTTCAAGGTCGTCAATGTAAACACCAGCCCCAATAACAAAGCCCCATTGAGCCATGTTTTTAACAAAAGAGTATTTATCAATAATCTGCGTTTCGTTAAGCCGATTCCACTTATACTTGTAAAAGCCTTCGTTTTCTTTAAGCGCCAAATCCACCAACTTTGGAATGACACGCTCGCCATCAACGTCAATGTAAAGCGACAAATCAGTGTCATTAAAAAGTGGTGATGGATGGGCTAAAATTTTCGCATTGTAGTCTGTTATCCATACATACCCTTCAAAGCCAAATTTAAAATGACGCAGACTGAAAAAAATATCCTCCCAAATTTCTTCTTCAGAACGTCCTTTCGCTCTGCCATTCACAACAGCACTTTCGATGTAGTTTTCAGTGAGTTCCACGATGGATTTTAAACGGTGCTCATGATGACTTAAGGTGCGATTGATGTAGGTATCGGAATTAAAGGAGATACTACTGGCTGGTATGGACCCACTTTAATAGACATCTCATAGCTATATAATAATAGGTAAAAATGAGGTGAATTATGAGTGGAAAACGTTATACCGATGAGTTC
>NZ_QPJQ01000025.1 GCF_003337275.1 Marinomonas foliarum
TCATATTTAGTTAGTTGAACTTGGTCTTCGTTGCTCTGAAGCCTTGTCCGTGTCAGCGAGGGCGTATATTAAGGATCTACAGATTTTGTGCAACCTTTTTTTCAATAAATTTTGAATTAAATTAAAAAGGCGCTACACCTCAACAATACGAAGTTCTTTTGGCATAGAAAAAGACACGTTCTCTTCTCTACCTTTGATCTCTTGAGGAGCGCTACCGCCTTCTGTAACAAGACGATCAATTACCTCATTAACCAACACTTCAGGCGCTGAAGCACCAGCAGTCACACCAATACTACGAATACCCTTCAACCAGTCACACTGAATCTCACTAGCATTATCAATCAAAAAAGCTTTTGCTCCCATTCTTTCAGCTAGTTCGCGTAGACGGTTTGAGTTAGAGCTATTCACAGAACCCACCACAAGGACCAATTCAGATTCTTGCGCTAACGTCTTCACCGCATCTTGACGATTTTGCGTTGCATAACAAATATCATCTTTCTTCGGTCCACGAATCATCGGAAAATGTTTGCGAAGCGCATCGATAACAACAGAAGTATCATCCATAGACAATGTTGTTTGAGTAACAAAGGCGAGGCGCTCAGAATTTTTAACTTTAAGCTTCTCAACATCAGCAGGGCTTTCTACTAGATAAATAGCCCCCCCTTGACGGTCATCATACTGTCCCATTGTCCCTTCTACTTCTGGATGACCATCATGGCCAATCAGAACACACTCCATACCATCGCGAGAATAACGCAATACTTCTAAGTGCACTTTAGTAACAAGAGGGCAAGTCGCATCAAAGACCTTTAAGCCTCTATTCGTTGCTTCATCACGAACCGCTTTTGAAACACCGTGAGCACTAAAGATAACTATATTGTCATCAGGCACTTGGTCCAGTTCATCAACAAAAACAGCACCACGAGACTTTAAAGACTCAACGACAAATTTATTATGTACTACTTCATGACGAACATAGATGGGTGCTTCAAAAAGATCCAAGCAGCGATTAACGATGTCTATCGCTCTATCAACTCCTGCGCAAAAGCCACGAGGATTCGCTAGTTGAATAGCAAAACTCATGCAACCTCCTCTACTGCAACAATCTGAGTTCTAAATGTCAGAGAGCGTCCAGCCAAAGGGTGATTAAAGTCCACCACTACTTCTTTATCGCCAATTTCAGCAATAACGCCTGGCAATTCGTTTTTACTCATATCGGCAAAAGACACTACCATCCCCTCTTCTAGATCCATAGAAAACTGAGATCGAGGCATACGCTGGATGTTACTTTCATTGTGTGCACCAAACGCTTTTTCAGGTGACATAACAAAAGAAGCCTCTTGCCCTGCAGACATACCCAACAAAGCCGTTTCAAAATCTGGTAATAAACTACCATCACCAAATACAAAACTTGCTGGAGCCTGAGAAAAATTAGAATCAACGATTTGACCGTCTTCAAGTGACAATTCAAAATGCAGAGTGACTCGACTTGTTGCCGTAATTACATTCATTCTTTTGTACCTTCCTGCTTTTTCGTCACGAAGCCTTCAAGCAACATTAAAATAACACCGATAGTAATAGCAGTATCCGCTAGATTAAACGCAGGAAAATACCATGATTGCTGCCAATGAAATTGGAGAAAATCTACAACATGGCCATAAACCAATCGGTCATAAAGATTACCGATAGCACCACCCAATACAAATGTCAGAGCCAATGATTCCAATCGATTTGTCTCTGCGATTTTAACTAGCCGCCAACTGATACCAACAGCTACCGCAAATGCGATTAAAGAGAAGAACCAACGCTGCCAGCCCCCCGCTTGCGCGAGAAAACTAAAAGCCGCACCCGTGTTATATCTCAGAGTTAGATCAAAAAATGGCAAAACAGCGATTTCTTGCCCATAAAACAAATTGGACGATATCACTTGCTTTGTCACCCAATCCAAAGCAAAAAGAATGAGAGCCAGCGCCCACCAGCGCTGTACTCGTTTCCACACAATTAAAGCAGTCATTAGGCGTAAAGGCGCTCTTCGCCTTCCCCGTCAGGCAAGTTTGAGATACAGCGATCACACAACTCAGGATGCGTTTCTCGTTTACCCACTTCTTCACGGTGGTGCCAACAACGTACACATTTAGTATACTTGCTCAGTTCAACCTGAACTTTCAAGCCATCAAGGTCTGTAGCAACAGCCTCATCACTCGCTTGAGACAAAGGCAGAACCTTAACGTCAGAAGCAATCAAAACGAAACGAAGTTCTTCGCCTAGTCGGGTCAAGGTCGCTTGCAAGGCTTCATTACAATAAAGCGTGATATCAGCACTTAAGCTCGCTTTCATCTTACCTTCGCTACGAGCCGCTTCTAACACCTTATTCGTTGCCACTTTAGCTTCAAGAACTTGCTTCCAAAATTCACGACCCATTGGCTCATCACCAGATAGCTCTTCTAGGCCTTCGTACCATGTTTCTAAGAAAACAGACTCACCGCGCTCACCTGGCAGAGTTTGCCAGATTTCATCGGCCGTAAAGCTCAAGATAGGCGCAATCCAACGAGAGAAGGCCTCCATCACATGATAAAGCGCTGTTTGAGCAGAACGACGCGCTAAGCTATCTTCTTGCGTTGTGTATTGGCGATCTTTAATGACATCCAGATAGAAACCACCCAAATCCACAGAACAAAAGTTCTGGATTTTTTGGTTAACAGTGTGGAATTGATATTCGTTGTAAGCGGTATTCAACTCTTTTTGCAACAAGGCAGCACGATCTACAATCCAACGATCCAAAGCAATCATTTCGCTCGCAGGCACCATATGTTCCGCTGGCTCAAAACCATTTAGGTTCGCCATCATAAAGCGCGCCGTATTACGAATACGACGATAAGAATCCGCTACACGTTTAAGGATTTCATCAGACACTGTCATTTCAGTGGTGTAATCCGTTGCCGCAACCCACAAACGGATAATATCCGCACCTAGCGTATCCATCACTTTCTGAGGCGACAAGACGTTACCCAGAGACTTCGACATTTTGCGGCCGTCGCCATCTACGGTAAAACCGTGAGTCAGCACTTGCTTGTATGGTGGCACACCACGCACTGCAATGGACGTTTTCAAAGATGATTGGAACCAACCGCGATGCTGATCTGAACCCTCAAGATACAAATCAGCAGGGAAGCTCAGCTCGTCACGCTGATCGATAACAGAGTAATGAGTCACACCAGAGTCAAACCACACATCCAAGGTATCAGTAACCTTGCTGTACTTTTCAGCATCCGCACCCAACAACTCTTCTGCTGCCATTTCAAACCAAGCGTCGATGCCTTCCACTTCGATTCGTTTAGCGACTTCTTCGATCAAACGAGGTGTTTCAGGGTGAAGCTCTTGAGTCTCTTTATTGATAAACAACGCAATCGGAACACCCCAAGTACGCTGACGAGACACACACCAATCAGGGCTGTTATTCAACATCCCTTCCATGCGGTTTTGTCCCCAGCTTGGTACCCACTTCACACCTTCAACAGCATGTTTTGCGGCATCTAGTAAACCTTCTTTGGTCATACTGATAAACCACTGAGGCGTTGCACGGAAAATAAGTGGTGTTTTGGTACGCCAGCAATGCGGATAGCTATGAAAGATCTTAGACTCAAACACTAAAGCGCTGTTACGATTTAATGCTTCAAGTACGGCACCATCTACTTTATAGACATGCAAACCAGCAAATTCGCCAGCCGCATCAGAATAAACACCGTTATCTTGAACAAGATTGATTGTACCAATGCCATTTTCACGGCCAACATTAAAGTCGTCTACGCCGTGATCTGGTGCCGTATGTACGCAACCGGTACCCGCTTCAGTCGTTACGTGCTCACCTAAGATGACAGGAATATCACGCTCTAAGAAAGGGTGGTTTAACACAGTGCCTGCTAGGTCAGCCCCAACAGCACGACCAACAATGCGAAATTCTGCTACGCCATAGCGAGACATAACACCTTCAACCATGTCTTCAGCAACAATCAAGCGCTCTTTGCCCAAGCCCATGTCAACTTCAACTAACGCATAGTTAAATTCAGGGTGAACAGAGACTGCTTGGCTTGCTGGAAGCGTCCAAGGCGTCGTTGTCCAGATAACAACAGACACTTTGCCTTCACCCTCAACATCTGCGAATTTGGCAAGCAAAGCCACTTCGTTTTGTGGAGCATAACGTACATCCAAGGACAAAGACGTTTTATCTTGGTATTCCACTTCCGCTTCCGCCAAGGCAGAACCACCGACTACACTCCAGTAAACCGGCTTAAAGCCCTTTACCAAATGACCGTTTTCAGCGATTTTTCCCAGAGCACGAACGATATTTGCTTCGGTGACAAAATTCATTGTCAGATAAGGATTTTCCCAATCACCCATCACACCCAAACGAATAAAGTCTTTTTTCTGTTCTTCAATTTGCGTATAAGCGTATTCGCGGCATTTTGCACGAAACTCTTTATAAGATACTTTCGTTCCGGCCTTACCTATAAGCTGCTCAACTTTATGCTCGATTGGTAGACCATGACAGTCCCAACCAGGAATATATGGCGCATCAAAGCCACTAACAGTTTTTGACTTAACAATAATATCTTTGAGGATTTTGTTAACTGCGTGACCAATGTGAATACTGCCATTTGCGTACGGAGGGCCATCATGAAGAATAAAAGATTTACGGCCTTTACTTACATCACGTACTTTCTGGTATAGGTCCATATCCTGCCAACGCTTAAGCATTGCAGGTTCACGTTTTGCCAAATCTCCACGCATTGGGAAGTTAGTATCTGGCAAATTCAGTGTCGGTTTATAATCACTCATGGTTTATCGGTTCATCCTCAAAGATCATCTTTTCACTGATTAGCAAAAAAGCGTAACGCTTCTTCTTTATCACATTGAATTTGTTTTTCCAGCGCATCTAAGCTGGCCATTTTTCGCTCTGCCCTAATGAAATGACAGAAAGTAACCTGAACGTATTTGTCGTACAGATCACCGGTAAAATCTAATAAATGCACCTCTAATATCGGCGTTTTACCTTGAACAGTAGGACGCACACCGATATTCGCTACACCATTATGAGAAATGCCATCAACCATAAAAGTCACGGCATACACCCCTGACAACGCAGCCTTAATCCCTTTAAGATGTACATTCGCTGTTGGAAAGCCTAATTTTCGCCCTAACTGCTGTCCATGTATCACACGACCACTTAAAGAAACCGCATGCCCCATGTTCATTTGTGCTGCTGAAATATCACCACGCTCTAGCGCTTTTCTAACTAAAGTACTACTCACTCGTTCATTCAGAGCATTTAACACCGAGGGTGTATTTTCGACATCGAAGCCATGCTGACTACCAAATTCTTGCAGATAGTAAAAATCCCCCTGTCGATCACAACCAAAACGAAAATCGTCACCCACAACTAAATGCTTTACTGACAAGCCATCTAATAAAATTTGCTGACAAAATGCCTGTGCATCTAATTGCTGGAGTTTGGGATTGAATGGCATGCAAAGTACATAATCAATACCCTGCCCTTCCAATAACCTAACCTTATCTCGCATACGACCAATGCGACCTGGCGCCGTATCTGGAGCAAAGAACTCTCTCGGTTGAGGCTCAAAAATCATAATAGCGGCTGGCGCATCGTATTGCTTAGCCAAAGCTTTAGCACGTGCCAATATTGCACCATGCCCTAAATGAACACCGTCAAAATTCCCTATCGTCAGCACGCATTCTTTATGCTTTGAACGGATATTATGAATACCGCGAATTAACTCCATAGAACCCCGTACAAAACAATTAAATCCAGCGTCGAAAAAAATACCACGGATTATATAGCAGTTAACCAGATGAAGGTAGGCCAGAACTTGAACAAGCTGTGCAAACTAACAATCAAAGACAAAAACACATCATAGACATCTAATGCTTTAAAATTGAAGGGCGCAACCCAGCAATCACAGCGACAAGCACATACACTAGCACACCACTAACCACCACCGACAAAGTACAACCTACTCGATACAAGTCATCCATTTGCGTCCACTGCCAGCCTTGCAGAAGAAACAAGTACAAACATCCACCAAGCGCCAACGTAGCAGTCAACAATATACGTAGCAAACGCCCCCACTGAGCTGAAAAAACATGATATTGCTTCTTATACAAACCGCGCCATAGTAAGAAAGCATTCAAGCCAGCCGACAAACTTGTCGCCAACGCCAGTCCAACATGCCCAAGCGGCCAGACCAGTATCAAGTTCAGCACCATATTTGATACCATAGCAATAATACCTATACGCACAGGCGTTTTGGTATCTTGTCTCGCGTAATACCCTGGCGCCAATACTTTGATCAGCATCATGAACACCAAACCCAACGAATATGCCTGCAAACTTTGCGCTGCCATCTGAACATCGTTTACCGTTAACTCACCACGATAAAAAATCGTCGCAATCAAAGGCTCAGCCAACATAAACAACGCCAACGACGACGGAATAGCAATCAGCAACAATATTCGCAACGCCCAATCCAGTGTTTCCGAGAACTTCGACGCTTCACCACCAGAAAAACTACGAGATAGCGAAGGTAAAATAACCGTACTGATGGCAATAGCAAAAATACCCAGCGGCAATTCATACAATCGATCAGACAAATACAGCCAAGTAATACTACCCGTCTGTAAAAAAGACGCCAGCACTGTGTCTAACAACAAATTAATCTGACTTACGGAAACCCCAAACAGCGCCGGCCCCATCAAAAGCAAAATTCGTTTCACACCTGGATGACGAAACCCCAATGTCGGCATTGGCAGCAGTCGCAACCTCGCCAAAAACGGCACTTGAAATATCAACTGAATCAGTCCCGCAAAAAACACCCCCCAAGCAACCGCCGTTTCAGCTTGCGCAACAGTACGAGCAAAAAACACCGTCGCAACAATAAGAGAGATATTTAAAAAGATCGGTGTGATTGCCGGCACTGCGTATTCACCATGAGCATTCAAAATCCCACCCGCCAAAGCTGTTAAGGAAATGAACAGCAAGTAAGGGAAAGTAATGACCAGCAAATCAGATGCTAATGCAGCTTGACCATCATCACCTGCAAAACCAGGTGCAAATACGTAAACAACCCAAGGTGCGCACACCATAAAAATCACAGTGATACACAGCAACACCAAAGCAAGCGATCCAGATACCGCAGAAATCAGAGCTCGCACCTCATCTTTACCTTCTTTAACGCGGTAATCACTCAATACTGGAACAAATGCTTGAGCAAACGCCCCTTCCGCAAATAAACGACGAAAAAAGTTAGGGATTTTAAAAGCCACATAAAAAGCATCTGCACTTCCGCTTGCCCCCAAAACATAAGCCAAAGCGGCATCCCTCACCAACCCAAGAATACGAGAAAGAAAAGTACAAATAGAAACCAGGACACCAGAACGTAATAAAGACAAAGACTTAGGCTTTTTATTGGTGGCAATCTTTTTTTCAGACATAAGAAATTACGACTTAGACAATAGACAGATGCATCAAGAATAACACCTGCAACAGCTAGAGCGCAGCCAAATATATAAGCTCATTTGATTAAAATTTGTATAATAGGGTTGTGACTGCGCTAAAAACTGGTAAAATCCGCCGCGAGATTTCAAAGTTAAAACTTGACATTAATTTCATGACACAGCACAGTGCTGGGTCATAACTTATTCCAAATTAAAGGAGCCAGACCGTGGCAAATTCCGCCGGTTCAAAAAAACGCGCGCGCCAAGCAGTAAAAAGCCGCGCTCACAATGGTAGCCTTCGTTCAATGGTTCGCACGTACTTGAAAAAAGTAGATGCGGCTATCGAAGCAGGCAATCAAGCTGACGCACAAGCAGCTTACGTTCTAGCAACTTCTAAGCTAGACAAAGCCGCAGACAAAGGCCTATATCACAAAAACAAAGCAGCTCGTCATAAGAGCCGCTTGAGTGCTAAAATCAAAGCACTGGCCTAACACCTATAAAAAAACCGGCATTTGCCGGTTTTTTTATATCTAAATTCTATCTAAATACTCCGCTCGAACAACATCACCCAAACAGAATAACCAACCAAACAATAGCGGCTAAAACCAAAGCCAGCATAACCGCAGCCGACCCTAAGTCTTTTGCCCGACCAGACAGCTCATGGTGCTCAGGACTAATACGATCAACCACCGCCTCAACGCTGGAATTAAACGTCTCAACAATCAACACCATACCCACCGAAAAAATCAGCACAGCGCGCTCAAGACCAGTATCACCAAGCCAAATAGCAAAAGGCAAAGAAATCAAAAACAAAAAAGCCTCTTGGCGAAAGGCCGCCTCATGCTTCCACTGGGCACGCAAACCTTGATAGGAATATTTTGACGCACTTAAGACGCGATCCAAACCCACTTTACCAGGCTTTGCCATGACAACCTCTTTTTAAATAATAACCAAATCGTCGCGATGAATTAATTCGGGCTCACCTTTGTAGCCTAAAATTTCACCAATACTAGAAGAAGGCTGACCCAATAACTTCAATGTCTCAGCAACACTGTAGTTCACCAAACCCCGGGCCACTAGACCACCTTGCAAATCGACGCAAATCACCATATCACCACGAGAAAAAGTACCTTGAGCATCTCTTACACCCACAGACAAAAGACTAGTACCCTCTTTACGCAGTGCTTTCACCGCACCATCATCTAGGATCAAAGCACCGCGACTCTTAAGATGCCCAGCCAACCACTGTTTACGGGCAGCCACTCTTCCGTGCTCCGGCTGCAGCCAGGTTCCCAGCACCTCACCGGAAGCTACGCGAACAATCACATTTTCTTCGCGACCAGAAGCAATCAAGGTATCCGCTCCAGAACGAGCAGCCAAACGCGCCGCTCGAACTTTCGTAAGCATACCACCGCTACCTAGCAAACCAGCGCCACCGCTTGCCATTGATTCAAGCCGATCATCCGATGCTGAAATATGAGCTATTAATGTTGCATCTTTATGATCACGAGGATTTTTATCAAATAAACCATGCTGATCCGTCAAAATAACTAACACATCAGCCTCTACCAAGTTAGCAACCAAGGCACCCAGCGTGTCATTATCGCCAAAACGAATCTCATCAGTTACAACAGTGTCATTTTCATTAACTATGGGTACAACACCAAAACCAAGCAAAGTTCGCAACGAAGATCGAGCGTTTAAATAACGTCGGCGATTAGATAAGTCATCGTGAGTTAGCAGTATTTGAGCCGTACACAGACCATGTTTCTCGAAATGAGATTCATACACCCCCACCAACTCCATTTGCCCTACCGCAGCAGCGGCTTGAAGCTCATTCACTTGAGTGGGGCGAGAAGAAAAACCAAGACGCTTCATGCCAGCAGCAATAGAGCCAGAAGAAACTAGAACAACTTCCTTCCCCTGCGCTCGCAGCTCGGCTATCTGAGCAACCCAAAGACCAATTCGAGCAACATCCAACCCCTGCCCATCATTTGTCAATAACGCACTACCGATTTTAACGACAATACGCTGCGCCTTCGCTATTTTCTCTCGCATATCCATGATACTACTTTTTCCTACTCATCAGATTAGCTAACGTACTCTACATCCACATCGTAATCGTCATCATCAAAGTCGTCATCGTCAAGCACCTTACCTTCCAAACGACGTTTTTCACGTAATGACATAATACGGTTTCGACCTTCTTCATCAATCAACGCTCGAACCGCTTTCTCTTTTTCACGCGCTTCTGGGCTCTCCATTAGCAACTCACGTTGCTCATCAAGCGCCGTCATTAAATCCAAACACAACACTTCTGTGCCTTCGCCAGATATTGCTGAAATGCGGTACGCTTTACCTTCCCAGCCAAGCGCATCAATAACACTCTGACAACGCTCTTCTAACTCGCCTTCTGGAACCATGTCTGTTTTATTCAAGACCAACCAACGGTCACGCTCTGCCAAGGCTGGGCTGAACTGATGCAATTCATTCACTGCAATCACGGCCGCCTCTGCAGGAGTAATTTCATCCCAAGGCGCCAAATCAACGATGTGCAACAAGATACGGTTACGCACCAAGTGCTTCAAGAAACGAATACCAAGACCCGCGCCCTCAGAAGCCCCTTCAATAATCCCTGGAATATCGGCAATAACAAAACTCTGATGCTTTTTAACTTTTACCACACCGAGGTTTGGCACCAAGGTCGTAAAAGGGTAATCCGCTACTTTTGGCTTAGCAGAAGAAACCGCACGAATAAACGTCGATTTACCCGCATTAGGAAGACCCAGCAAGCCAACATCCGCCAATACTTTCATTTCTAGCTTCAGCGTTCGCTCTTCACCAACAGTTCCTTTCGTTGTCTGACGCGGCGCACGGTTAGTACTAGACTTGAATCGAGTATTTCCTAGACCGTGATGACCACCTTGAGCCACTTTTAGCTTTTGGCCATCACGAACAAGATCACCAAGCGTTTCACCAGTATCATCATCAATGACAGTCGTACCGACAGGCACTTTAATTTCTAAATCTGGCCCTTTGGAGCCAGTCATGTCTCGCCCCTGACCGCCTTCACCACTTTCCGCGATGTACTTTTTCGTAAAACGAAAATCGATCAAGGTGTTTAGCGCTTCATCAGCAACCAACACTACGCTGCCGCCATTGCCGCCATCACCGCCATCAGGGCCGCCTTTAGCAACAAACTTTTCACGCCAAAAGCTCAACGCTCCATTTCCGCCTTTACCTGCTCTTACATAGATACTGGCTTCATCAACAAATTTCACAGTAACACCTCTTCGGTGGTTTAATCAGTTTCAATAACACTGATTATAGAATTCTTCCAAAAAAAAAGCCCCGCGTCGCGGAGCTTTTTTTAAGTTTTTAGTAAGCGATTAAGCAGCTACGACAGAAACTGTACGACGCTTAAACTTACCTTTCACTTCAAACTTCACTTGGCCTTCAACAACAGCGAACAAAGTGTGATCTTTACCAATTTGAACACCAGCACCAGGGTGGAACTGCGTACCACGCTGACGAACAAGGATGTTACCTGGGATCACAACTTGACCACCAAAACGTTTGACACCTAATCGTTTCGACTCGGAATCGCGACCGTTACGAGTACTACCACCCGCCTTTTTATGAGCCATGACTTACTCCTTAAATTTGAATAGTTAGCGCTTAGTTAATACCAGTTATTTTCACTTCCGTGAACCACTGACGATGACCCATACGCTTCATAGAATGCTTACGACGACGGAATTTCAAAATTTTCACTTTGTCTCCGCGACCATGAGCAACAACTTCAGCTGTTACTTTAGCGCCTTCTACAACTGGTGCACCAACTTTAACGTCGTCGCCGTTGCAAACAAGAAGAACGTCATCGAACTGAATCGCGCCGCCTTCTTCAACAGCTAATTTCTCAACCTTAAGGGTTTGGCCTTCTTCTACACGGTATTGCTTACCGCCAGTTTTGATCACTGCAAACATGTTCTTCTCCAATGAGATTTACCCGGCTACTGAATTTGAATTTGACCTACTTCTAGTGGCAGTAACTTTTACCCGAATCGGATAAAAATCGCTAACCATATGATAGGGAGCAAAATGTGGGTAAATCGGACGCGAGATTGTACAAAATCACACCAATCAATACAAGCTAAAAGCAACGTCTTTATACATTTTTCGTAATTTGGGTTGACCCTGACACAAGCCTTACCTAGCATGAGGCACACTTGCTGATCAGCTTGAGACTATTTAGCTTCGGAAATTGCATGCAACCTATACAAATACACGATGTTGTGGCCAACGAATTTGGCCAAGTGAATGATTATATTGTGTCACAACTTAGTAGTGACATCCCCCTAATCGAGCAAATCGGCTACTACATTATTAGCAATGGCGGGAAACGCTTAAGACCTCTATTGGTTTTATTAGCGGCACGAGCCAGCACGGAACTAGACAAAGCACAGCTAGATCAAGCCATTCAAATGGCAACCATCATCGAATTCATCCATACATCAACACTTTTGCATGATGATGTAGTGGATGAATCCGACATGCGCCGAGGCAAAAAAACCGCCAATGAAGAATGGGGCAATGCACCAAGCGTTTTAGTTGGCGACTTCCTTTATTCTCGTGCCTTCCAAATAATGGTAGATGTTGGCAGCATGCAATGTATGAGTATTTTGGCTAAGACTACCAACATCATCGCTGAAGGCGAAGTTCAGCAGCTAATCAACTGCGGCGACCCCGACACTACAGAAGAAAGCTATTTAAAAGTTATTCAATATAAAACAGCAAAATTGTTCGAAGGTGCTGCCCTTTGCGGTGCAGTTATTGCTGGTGCAAAGACAGAATATCAAGAAGCGTTAAGACAGTTTGGTATGCATGTAGGTACGGCTTTTCAGCTAATAGATGATGTGATGGATTACACTAGCACAGCTGAAGAAATGGGCAAAAGTGTTGGCGATGATCTTGCTGAAGGCAAACCGACCTTGCCTCTTATATTTACGATGAAGTATGGCTCTCCAGAGGCCATAGAGCGAGTAAGAAAAGCCATTTTAACTGGTGGGCTTGAGCAGTTAGAAGCCATCATCAGTGACGTACAGAACTGCGGCGCCATCGAATACACACAACAACAAGCTCAGGAACAAGCCGATTTAGCAATCTCAGCAATAGAGCCATTGCCAAAATCGGACTACAAAGCAGCACTTATAGCGCTGGCAAACGCTTCAGTTAAGCGTCGTAACTAGCCTGCTCCCACCTAAAAGACCAAGCTCGCTAACCTCGAGCTTGTTCTTTTTCCTATTTTTGCTTCAACACATCCAACACAGCCTGTGCCGCCTTCCCAGAATACTGCTGCATAAAGCAATGACCGCCCACTACTTCAATCACCTGAATGTTTGGATTTAACTTAGCCGCTAACTGATAAGCCTCTTTGAAATAATCAAAGGTATCCTTACCTTGTATAATGTAGGTAGGCACAGAAATTTCAGAAATCGCACTCCACAGCCTTCTTGGATAGCTGGAAAAAATCTCGGCCTCCATCCAAGAAGGACAACCCAACTGATAATGTCCTTTGTCATCACATTTGATAGATGACGTAATATAATCTTCTAAACAATCAGGCTCCCAGCCTTTAAAGGTGCCTCTTTCAAAAAAACTACTTTTTACCTGAGCAAGACTCTCCCATTGAGTGCGTCGGCGACGTGCCTGTCGCGCCAATGGTATTTGGCTTTTCAACCCTGAAAGCTTCACTCCGCGCATCATCCAAATTAACCGCGGAGGAAATAATGCTGGATCCAACAAAATCAGCCTATCAAAAAGCGAAGATTCCTGATGACTCATTAATGCAGTCATACAACCACCGAAGCTATGTCCAATCCCAATCAACTCATTTTTCGGTAACTGTTGTCGCTGTGCGTTTAATGAGTCAACAAAGCGCGCGGCAGTCCTATTCCAACCAATAAATTTTTGCCCTGCTGTCGACCCACCATGACCAGCAGCATCCTGCATAATAAGATTGTAACCTTCAAGCTTACTCAAAAAGGATTGGTAAGTTCTTACCGAGAAGCCATTACCATGGAGAAAGTGTACCGTTGATCTAGTAATATCCACTTTACCCAAATACCCCTGAATATGACCACCATCAAATTCATAGCGCCAAGTAGCCAAATCTATATTTTTTTCCGAACTCATAAAGGTACTCAAACAACCAAAAATAGTGTAATTAGAAACATACTAGCAGAAAACATAATGCCAAAAGACAACAACAAACGAGTTATAAAAACGGCTTTTTATAACTTTCACCCTAGCCAAACCCTCTAAAGATCGTAAATATGATCATTTTTCATGCAGGTAATTTGGTTTTTTTCCGTTCAAACATTCATATTAGGGTTCCAAACCGATATAATCAGCTGGATTTTCTACTGCAAACTGGACCACGACAATCCGCCAGACCATTTTGAGTCATCGGCTGGATGTGGATATAGGACTATAATGACTACAGCTTCATCTTTTGAAAAAGACGAACTATTAAAATGCGGCCACGGTGAAATGTTTGGTGCAGGCAATGCCCAGCTTCCTGTCGGCAATATGCTAATGATGGATCGCATTACTCACATCTCAACTGAAGGCGGGGAACATGGCAAAGGCGAGATTATTGCTGAGCTAGACATAAACCCTGACTTATGGTTTTTTGCATGCCACTTTCCTGGCGACCCAGTTATGCCTGGTTGCCTTGGCTTAGATGCGATGTGGCAGCTAGTAGGATTCTTTCTTGGCTGGAAAGGAAATAAAGGGCGCGGACGCGCACTAGGCTCTGGTGAAGTAAAATTCACAGGACAGATTCTTCCAACAGCAAAAAAGGTTACCTTCCACATTCACTTAAAGCGTGTTATTGAACGCAAATTAGTAATGGGAATTGCAGACGGAAGCGTTAAGGTTGATGGTCGTGAAATTTACACAGCAAAAGACTTGCGTGTAGGCTTATTTACGTCAACTGATAACTTCTAAAGATTAAGAATGAAAGAGGCACATTTATGCGTCGTGTAGTAGTAACAGGTCTTGGCATTGTCAGCTGCCTAGGCAATGACAAAGATAGCGTTCTAAACTCCTTACGCGAAGGCCAATCTGGCATTCGTTTCGCTGAGGATTACAAAGAGCATGGCTTTCGTAGCCACGTTTGTGGCCGCATTGACTTAGATGCCGAAAGCATTGACCGCAAAGTACGCCGTTTCATGGGCGACGCAGCAACTTACGCTTACGTTTCTATGCAGCAAGCTATTTTAGATTCTGGTTTGACTGAAGACCAAGTATCCAATGTTCGCACTGGTCTGGTTGCAGGGTCTGGTGGCGCTTCCGCTAAAAACCTTGTTGACTCGGCTGACACTCTTCGCGAGAAAGGCGTTAAGCGCGTTGGTCCATATCGTGTTACTCAAACTATGGGCAGCACTGTTTCTGCTTGTTTGGCTACACCATTCAAGATCAAGGGTGTTAACTACTCAATAACTTCCGCTTGCTCGACTAGTGCCCACTGTATTGGTAACGCAATGGAGTTGATTCAACTAGGCAAGCAAGACATCGTTTTTGCTGGCGGCGGCGAAGAAGAAAGCTGGACTCAAACTTGTATGTTTGATGCCATGGGCGCCCTATCTTCAAAGTACAACGACACACCTGAAAAGGCATCACGCGCTTACGATGCAAACCGTGACGGTTTCGTTATTGCTGGCGGTGGCGGTATGCTAGTTATTGAAGAACTAGAACACGCTAAAGCTCGCGGTGCTAAAATCTACGCTGAATTAGTGGGTTACGGTGCAACGTCTGATGGCTATGACATGGTTGCTCCTTCTGGTGAAGGCGCAGTACGTTGTATGCAAATGGCAATGAGCACAATTGATGGCGACATTGATTACATTAACACTCATGGCACAAGTACTCCTGCTGGCGACATGAAAGAGCTACAAGCAGTCAACGAAACTTTCGGCGATAAAATTCCGCTGATTAGTTCGACTAAATCTTTGTCTGGTCACTCTCTAGGTGCAGCAGGCGTTCATGAAGCAATCTACTGCTTGCTAATGATGGAAAATAATTTCATCACCGCATCAGCAAACGTTGACGAGCTTGATGAAGCAGCAGGCAATATCCCTGTTGTCACAACTCGCAAAGATAATGCAGACTTGAACTTGATTATGTCTAACAGCTTTGGTTTTGGCGGCACTAACGCCAGCCTAGTATTCAAAAAATACTCTGCGTAAATAAAACCTATGCAACTAAAAAAGCCGCATCATTGATGCGGCTTTTTTTATGACTTCAATTCAGCACATAAGTTTAACTAAAACAAAAAGTCATTTCCTTTAGGCAGCTTCGCCATTTCTGCCCTCATCCACACATCCATTTCATCATGTAATGCAGACGTTTTCTTACCTTCGGATTCAATAATAGGGCCAATAACTACGCGAATTGAGCCTGGATACTTACGCCACTTCTTTCCAGGCCAAGTATAACCAGCGTTATGCACAACAGGTAGAATAGGTACTCCAGCAGACGTTGCAAGCATAGCCGCCCCTTTATTGAATGCTTGCTCTTTATTTGGAGCAATACGCGTTCCTTCTGGAAAAATCAGCACAGAACGACCATCATCTAAACGCTCTTTACCCTGACTGATAATTTGCTTCAACGCATTCGTACGCTGGGAACGATCAATGGCAATAGGCTGAACCATACGTAAGCCCCAGCCAAAAAAAGGAACAGATAAAAGCTCTTTTTTCAGAACCGTCGATACAGGTGCCATTAACACTTGCAGCACATAGGTTTCCCATTCACTTTGATGGTTTGCCACCAACACAACAGGACGATCTTTATTAATATGCTCTAAACCAATAATCTCAACTTTCACACCGCAAAACACTCGAAAAACAAACAACAGACCTTTGTTATGAAGGTTCAGCACTGGCTGGCGATAATTCTTTGGCAATAAAACCGTTGCGAAAGGTGCAAGCACACCAAATAGAATAGTGGACACCATATAATAAAAGGCGAAAATTATTGAGCCGATCCAAGACCTTACCGACACACATGCATTCATTGACAGCTTACTCCCTATGTTTATTTGTTCAGATATTTTTGCTGTTGCTTCAATGGATTTGCATACATTGCCAACACTGTTTCCCTTAGGTTCTCAGGGCAACGCTCAAGATAACTCTTGAATGCACTGTCTGAACTAGGTAAGCCTTGCTGTAATGCCAATGCAGCCTCATTCGAGGACTGAATCGCGTAATGAGTAATAATTTGGCGATCCACCTCTGCAACAAACTCTTCGGGAGTTTCAAAGCCATCTTTTATGACATCACCAAAAGTCACTACCACCTTGCCTTTTTGGCCGACTATACCGTTTTTAATACTATCGATATCTTCAAATTCGGCTTTTTCATAATTCCCGGTGGTTGATTTCTGATGCAACTCACGCGCCTTATCAAACGCACATGGATCATATTCATAAGCAATCGAAACCGGGACAACTTTCAAGTTTGCCATCGCCTCAGGAAAAGGCACTTTCTCTTTCTTCTGCCCCATGAAAAACATTTTTATGATCGCAGGATCCGTTTGGTCCAAGCCATCTTTGGCACGACCTTCTTTCTGAGCAATCCAAATATTAGCCTGATCTTTCGTTAACGATTCGGTGATATAAGAAGACAATTGACCAAACGCAGCCATCATTTCGCGAATGCCATTCGCCGAGCGCTTCACAATGAAGCTTTTATTAAGTCGCATAAGGTCAGACACAAAAGGACGACGCAACAGGTTGTCACCTATGGCGATGCGTACCGTATCCAGCCCTGCTAGATACAGACCATAGTTGACAAAAGCCGGATCCATAGCGATGTCCCTGTGGTTCGACAAGAACAAATAACCTACGCCTTTCTCTAGTTTTTCAATGCCTCGGTATTCAACATTCGTTGTTGTCGTTTTGATCATGCGTTCCATATAGCTTGCAACGCGCATCTGAAATTCATGAACATTCGAGATATTGGCAATTTGACGCTTTAAAGCCAACTTAACCGCAAAGGCCAAAGGCACTTTTAAAAACTTAGGCCATTGAGCAAAGCGAAAACCAATAATTGTATTAATAAAATCTGGCGTGTTAACCAAATTGTTCAACACCTCGGCGACCTCATCGTCGTTGTATGGGCGTATATCGTGAAACTGATCCATTTAATTTTCCGTCAGTAAAAACTGCTTTATATTTTTGTTATCAAGTTATTTTTAAAGGGTTTGGATATCAAACCCTAACGCTTCGAGTTCCGTACGTTTTGATGTAGACGTTACTACCGCGACGTTTTCATTTTCTTTTGTTAAATATGTCTTAGCCACTTGCTGTAGTTGCTCAACCGTTACCGCCAAAACCTTAGCACGGAACGCTTCTCTGTAGGCCAAACTACGGCCATGCAACTGCACATAGAAGTCGCTTTGCGCTTCTCCCGCAGGCGAGCCTGGTTTGTCCATTGAACCAATAACACCTAAAACAGCCTCTTCAAGCGCACCTTCTGTGTGCTCTTCATTTAGCATCCATTCAATAGAAGCATCGAAGTCTGACAAGGTCTCAGTCAAGCGCGGATCACGGTATGAGTAGAAGCGGAACGAGCCAGTGCTGCCATCAAACGTTGCACCGCCACCGTAAGCACCACCCTGCTCGCGAATCACTCGATGCAAGAAACCATTACGCAAGAAGCCTCCCAGCACAGTCAATGCAGCAACATCAGGGTGCTCACCAAAGACAGTGCGAAATGCTTTACTGCAGAAGTTCACTTGAGTCGATGTCAACCAAGCGACATTCACTTTAGAGTCTACTGGAGCCATTGAGAATGGAGTCTGCGCAATACCCACTGGTAGATCCGCAAAAACGGTCTGAACTTCGCTCAAGACATTCGCTTCATGCTGTGGTTCTGCAACCAATAAAATCTGTTTCTTCGCTTGCAACAACTTAGTATGCAAACGCTTGAAAAGCGCCAACACGTTTTCAACAGTGTTACTGTCTGCTTTCATCGCATCATCCAGCGCAATCGCAGAACGAATGCCAGACATGCCACTCCATTTTTCTTGTTGCGCAGCCAAACCAGAAATCGCACTAGAAGCCGCCGTCATAGCCAACGAGTGACCTTGACCGGTAATAGATTGTTCGCGACGAGCACGACGCTGAGCCACCAGCTCTTTAACTCGACTTGCTTCATCAAAGCGTACATTAAGCATAGTGTCTTTCAACAATTCACTCATGGCTTTAACGTTTGGCACCAAGGCTTTCGATGACAAGATGAAATAACCATTCAAGTCCTGACGGTCCTTAATGGTGGCACGAATCGAATTAGAGGCACCTAAGCCGCCACAGACTTGAGCTTGACGCTCTTGAACAGCAAGATAATCCGCTTCGCCAATGCCCAACTCCGTCATCATTGAAGAGAATAAAGGCAAATATTCCGTTTCTTCTGCATCCAGCTCAGGCAGATCAATCACTAACTGCTGGTAAACCAGACCGTTTGTACCTTGCGGATAGAAAGTAATAGGCAAATCCCCCATCACCTTCTCATTTTCATATTCAGGCAAACGCGCAGGCACATCTTCTAGGCCTACTTTTGGTAGAATACTCATGTCATCAATTTGCGACTGACGGGCTTTCAATGCAGCACTACGATCAATAATTTGTTGCTTATCCGAATCAGACAAGGCCGCTTTAATCTGACTAAGACGATCTTTCTCAGCCTGATTTCGGCGCGTTTCTAGTGCATCATCAGGGCTCAATGTGATCGTGACTCGATGCGCATTGCTCAACAACAAATTTTTAATCAAACTCGGAATATATTGCGGGTCTTGTACTTTCTCTCGCATCACAGTGATAACAGGATCAAGATCAAGCTGGGCAATCACATCTCCGGCATGTACGGCCGTCGACAAACCAGCCAGAATCAATTGCAAACCATATGGATAGCTACCACCACCGACTTCACGCTGGCTTAGTTCCAATTGGTGTAACATGGCATCAACCATATCCTGTGGGATACCATTCTCTGCAATGCTTTCCAGTGTAGATAAAACTAAGGCTTCTACTTTCGTTGCGTCTTCACGCTTCACACCTTCCAATCCGCACATGAAGCTCATTTCTTTGTTGCTGTCTTCAAGGCCACACAGAGGAGATGGCGCACGGCCAAGTTCGCTATTTTCTAATACACGCATCAAAGGCGAAGCACTGTTATCTAGCAAAACGCTAGACAGCAATTGTGCTTCGAACTGCTGATTTAAGTCGGTACTTTCACCCAATAACCAACCAACAACCACATGACTACCATCTTCTTTCACTTCATCTGCTGCGTAACCTTCCTCCACTCGTATAGGAGAAAAGTAACGCTTCACATTCGGCACACTAACTTGCTCGTCTAAACGCTCAAAGCGGCTTAGTACTTTTTCTTCAAACTCGGCTTGTAGTGTTTCAGCAGGAATATCACCAAAGGTCATGAAGACCGCATTCGAAGGATGATAATGGGTGCGGTAAAAGGCCAATAGATCTTGATAAGATAAATCAGGGATATCAGATGGCTCACCACCCGAATTGAAATGGTAAGTATTATTCGGAAACAAGTATTTGGTCAGCGTTTGCCACAAGACAGATGTCGTTGAGCTCATCGCGCCTTTCATTTCATTAAATACTACACCTTTGAAGGTCAATTCAGATTCTGCATTATCTGGCTCTGCAAACTCTAGGCGGTGACCTTCCTGAGAAAAGTCCAGTTCATCTAGACGGGAAAAGAACACCGCATCCAGATACACGCCCAACAAATTATGGAAGTCTTTCTTATTCTTGCTGGCGAACGGATAAGCCGTCCAATCGGAAGAGGTAAAGGCATTCATGAAGGTATTCAACGAACGTCGAATCATCATAAAGAATGGGTCGCGTACAGGAAAACGCTCAGAACCACACAATACAGTGTGCTCGAGAATATGCGCGACGCCGCACGAATCAGTTGGCACGGTTTTTAAGCCAACTAAAAAGACATTTTCGTCATTCTCAGACGCGATGTGAAAATGCTTAGCGCCCGTAACTGTGTGCTCAAACTCTTGAACTGTCACATTCAGAGCATCGATAAACTCACTGCGAAGAAACGTAAATGCAGGATGGTGCGCGGTGCTATTTGCCATTCTCTACCTCGATAGAATCAGAATACGATAATTACATTATTTTGGGGCAGTTTGGATACATTCAAGACAACATAAGTCCAAGACAGCAAAGTGGCGTGATTATAACAAAAACATGGCTTTTACTGCACGAACTAACGTAATTCCACGTACAAGACGACGCCGTACGCTAACGTTTTTGATGTTTTTCCCAATCATCTAAACGTGCTTTTTCCGTCTTTTTAAACAGCACATACACAGCCCCCAAACCGCCATGATGACGCTGTGCACTATGAAACGCCATAACCGTTTCAAGTTCTTGTAACCACTTATTAATATGACTTTTAATCATGGCTCGAAAATCAGGATCTGGCGTACGATCACCTTTACCATGCACAATAATCGCAACACGAATGTCATTGCGCATACAATCATCAACAAACTGAAATACCTGCTCTCGTGCCTGAGCGACAGTATGTCGGTGCAGATCCAAGCGCGCCTCTATTCCATACTTCCCTTGCCTGAGACGCTTGAAGACACCGTCTTGCACGCCTGATCGCTTATATTCAAGCACATCATTTGGTTCAACTTTTTCAACATAGTCTTGCGACAAATGATTTCTGTCCGCCTCTTTAGCGATCAACGCCGCCTTTTGGCGAGCGGAGAAATCGACCTGAGGACCTTTCTTACCCAGATACACTTCGCTTTTTTTAAGTGGCTTAATACCCGCCACTTCTTGCGCGAACAAAGACGTTTCATCTTCGTCGTTCACAACCTAAACCCTCTTTGATTTACTCGTCATATTTAGCACACCACTATAGAACAATAAAGGCCCCTAAAAGGAGCCTTTATTACTTTAATGGTCGTAAAACATGTCAGCTTTAGAACGGGATATCATCATCAAAGTCGTCAAAGTTTGGCGCTTGCTGAGGCTTTGGCTCAGGAGCCGGTGCACGCTGTTGAGGTGCTGGCTGCGGTGCGCGTTGCTGTGGTGCCGCTTGCGCTGGTGCCTGTTGTGGTGCATTACCCCAGCTACCAAAAGACTGTGGAGCTGCCTGCTGAGGAGCTGCCTGCTGAGGAGCAGCCTGTTGCGGTGCTTGACCATAGCCGCCACCTTGAGGCTGATTAAATCCACCTGGTGCAGCTGGTTGTTGAGCAGGAGCTTGATTGTAACCACCTTGCTGAGGCGCAGACTGTTGTGGCGCTTGGCCATAACCGCCACCGCCCTGCATAGAATCGTAACCGCCACCTTGCTGACCTGCGTTGTCACCACGACCGTCTAACAATTGCATTTCATTCGCTATAATTTCAGTCGTATAACGTTTAACACCATCTTTTTCCCACTCACGAGTTCGCAACGACCCTTCTACGTATACTTTAGAGCCTTTTTTAATAAAGTCGCCCGCAATTTGCCCAAGACGGAAATTACCACGATCCATAAAAGACACACGGTGCCATTCTGTACGTTCTTGCATTTGTCCTGTTTGCTTGTCACGCCAGCTTTCTGTTGTCGCTAGGTTAACGTTCGCAACCGCAGCGCCTGACGGCATAAAACGCACTTCAGCATCATTGCCTGCGTTACCGATTAAGATGACTTTGTTTATTCCACGTGCCATGAGGCTTTTCTCCAACTAAAAAATAAATAAGGTGTTTTAAAGACGCACTTGCGGGGCTAATCGCATCAACGCATCTTTGTCTAATATTTTTTTATCGACTTTCAGATAAGCAGTTTGCTCATCTTTAAAAATTTGCATGCCCTCCACTCCTTGGATTTCAGCAAGTTGATCCGCTAACTTTGCTATTTCTTCATTATTCATATTAGGTAAACTAAACGCCAAACCACTCAATTGACGAGGTGCTGGCTGAGTCAAACAAACGAGAGACCAAGCCAAAAATACAACACCGACTACCCAAAAAATACCACCATTAGAATGATGCTGTAACAACCAGCCTCCGCCAATACCACCTAAAAACGACCCCATAAATTGGTGGGTAGAAAACACCCCCATGGCCGTTCCGCGATACCCTACAGGGGCCAACTTACTCACTAGAGATGGCAAAACCGCTTCTAATGAATTAAAACCAACAAAATACACACACAGTAAGGCAGCAAAAATCCACAGATAAGGCGCCCACTGCAATGCGATTGCACTTAACCCTAACAAAATTAATACGGCAATTAAAACGCCTTTCATTTTGCCTTTTGATTCAGCAATAATCACTAATGGTAACATACCAACAAAGGCAAAACCCATGATCGCCAAGTATAACAAACTGTGTTCGGATAAGGGTAAATCAAACTGCTGAATTAATAAGCTTGGCACCGTCACAAACATAGCTGTCAAGCTTGCGTGCAGCAACAAGACACTCACATTAAGAAAGCGCAGCTTTGAGTCTTTCAAAACCAAACTTAAAGCGGTAAGACTTGGTGTTGTATCACGTCGAAAGGTATGCTGGACGATATTCGGCACAGCAAAAATGATCAAGAGTATACCCAGTAAAGATAATGCAAAAGACAAATAAAACAGACCAGAAAGACCAATTAGAGCAAATAGCCATGGTCCCAAAACCAAGGACAACATAAAAGATGCGCCAATGCTGACACCAACTAACGCCATAGCCTTGGTACGATTTTGCTCTCTGGTTACATCGCTTAATAAGGCCATTAAGGTACTGGCAATAGCTCCAGCACCCTGAACCGCTCGCCCTACTATTAACGTCGTAATGTCATTAGCATTAGCACAAATCAAACTCCCCACGGCAAACAACAAAAGACCAATAACGATAACCCGTTTACGGCCAATTTTGTCGGACCACATGCCCATTGGAATCTGTAAACTAGCCTGTGTAAGGCCATAGATACCGATCGCGGTGCCTATTAAAGCTGCATCCGCTCCCGATAGCCCATCAGCCGCTACACTGATGACGGGCATAATGAGGAATAAGCCTAACATTCTGAATAAATAGATCAGCGCTAAAGCGGAAACTGAGCGGCGTTCGAGTAGATCCATAAAGAGGTTTTAACCGTTTAACTTTGAAGGTTAGGAAAAAAGATGTCAATTTTACAAAAAATACCGTTGAAGCTCCATTTCAACTACTGTAAAAATAGACAGTTATTTAATTTACTGGCAGATTTCTTCTGTTGATCGACTTCACATTGGAGACACATGGATACCATTACCATACGCGGGGCCCGCACTCACAATTTAAAAAATGTGGACCTAGACATCCCAAGAGACAAACTTGTGGTGATTACTGGCCTATCCGGCTCAGGTAAATCCTCTCTCGCGTTCGATACTCTATACGCTGAAGGACAACGTCGCTATGTAGAATCACTCTCAACATACGCTAGACAGTTTTTGTCCATGATGGAAAAACCAGATATAGACCACATAGAAGGTCTTTCACCTGCCATCTCCATCGAGCAAAAATCCACATCTCACAACCCACGATCAACAGTGGGTACCATAACAGAAATCTACGATTATCTACGATTGTTATTTGCCCGAGCAGGTCAGCCTCGCTGCCCCGATCATGGCGAACCACTAGAGGCGCAAACCATATCACAAATGGTTGATAAAGTTATATCGCTGCCTGAAGAATCCAAGATGATGTTGCTTGCGCCCATTATCAAGGATCGAAAAGGTGAGCACTTACATACCATTAGCGACCTACTGTCTAAAGGCTTCATTCGTGCACGCATCGATGGCATTGTTGTAGATTTGGACGATGCACCAGTATTAGAAAAAAATAAGAAACACACTATTGAAGTTGTCATTGACCGCTTCAAGGTACGCTCTGACCTTCAGCTTCGCTTGGCTGAGTCATTTGAAACTTGTCTCGGCTTGTCCGATGGCATCGCCAAAGTCATCAACATGGATGACGAAAAAGAAGAGTATATTTTTTCTAGTAAATTCGCCTGCCCTGTTTGTGGATACAGCTTAACCGAGCTAGAGCCTCGTCTATTTTCTTTTAACAATCCAAATGGTGCCTGCCAAACCTGCGATGGCTTAGGCACTCATCAAATGTTTGATCCAGATAGAATTATTCAAGATGAAACACTCACTCTTGCCGAAGGTGCAATACGCGGCTGGGGTAGACGTAGTATTTTTTACTATCAACAACTTAGCGCCCTAGCAAAACACTATGACTTTGACATTGAAGCAAAATACAAAGACATTCCTAGTGATTTCAAAAAGCGAATTCTGCAAGGCTCAGGCAAAGATAAAATAGATTTCATCTATATAAACGAACGTGGCGACAAGATGACACGATCACATGCGTTTGAAGGTGTTATTCCTAACCTACAGCGTCGCTACCATGAAACAGAATCCGATAGTGTGCGTGATGACCTCTCACAATACATCAGTGTTCAGCCTTGTCCTGAGTGCCATGGCTCACGACTAAACAGATCCGCCCGTAACGTCTATATTGCAGAACAAACTTTACCGGAAGTAGTGACCTATCCGATCGCTGAATGCTTAAAGTATTTTGAAACCCTTGAGCTTCCTGGCGCACGCGGGGAAATCGCTTCAAAGATACTAAAAGAAATTCGCGACCGCTTGACCTTTTTAGTCAATGTCGGTCTAGACTATCTAACACTAGACAGAAAAGCAGATTCTCTTTCAGGAGGCGAAGCACAGCGAATACGATTAGCCAGTCAGATAGGCGCAGGGCTAGTGGGAGTCATGTACAT
Source organism: Marinomonas foliarum (assembly GCF_003337275.1). Taxonomy (GTDB): domain Bacteria; phylum Pseudomonadota; class Gammaproteobacteria; order Pseudomonadales; family Marinomonadaceae; genus Marinomonas; species Marinomonas foliarum. The sequence continues at coordinate 25,364 of NZ_QPJQ01000025.1, forward strand.
TCTTGATGAACCGTCAATTGGCTTACATCAGCGTGACAATGAACGTTTAATTGCCACCCTAACTCGCTTACGAGACCTAGGCAACACAGTCATTGTGGTTGAACATGATGAAGATGCGATTCGCGTAGCGGATTTTGTTGTCGATATAGGCCCAGGCGCTGGCGTTCACGGTGGACAAATTATTGCCAGCGGAACGCCACAAGACATCATGGATTGCCCTGAATCAGTAACAGGACAGTTTTTAACCGGTCAACGCAAAATTGAAATTCCGGCTATACGTCATCAAGCTAAAGATAAGCAGTACCTCAAGCTTATTGGTGCAACAGGGAACAATCTGAACAACGTTGACCTAACTATTCCTGTCGGTGTAATGACATGCATTACCGGTGTTTCAGGCTCAGGCAAATCAACACTTATTAACGGTACGTTATACCCACTTGCAGCGACGGCACTTAATGGCGCAACGACATTAAAGCCGGCACCGCACGATCGTATAGAAGGTTTAGATTTATTCGACAAGTGTGTGGATATCGATCAAAGTCCTATCGGTCGTACCCCAAGATCAAACCCTGCGACATACACAGGCATCTTCACTCCGATGAGGGAGTTATTCTCAGCCACACAAGAATCACGCTCACGTGGCTATAAACCAGGACGGTTTAGTTTTAACGTCAAGGGCGGCCGATGTGAAGCCTGTCAGGGTGATGGTGTCATAAAGGTTGAAATGCACTTCCTCCCTGATATTTATGTCCCATGCGATACTTGTAAAGGCAAACGTTACAATCGTGAAACCCTAGAAATCCACTACAAGGGTAAGAACATTCATGAATGCTTAGAAATGACCATTGAAGATGCTCGCGAATTCTTTGATCCAGTGCCTTCTATTGCTAGAAAACTTCAAACCTTAATGGATGTAGGTTTAGGCTATATACGCCTTGGTCAAGCAGCCACAACGCTTTCAGGCGGTGAAGCTCAGCGCGTTAAATTGGCAAAAGAGCTTTCCAAACGTGACACAGGTACAACACTATACATTTTGGATGAACCGACTACTGGCCTTCACTTTGCAGATATTGAACAATTGCTTAAAGTTCTCCATCGCCTCAGAGACCATGGCAACACAGTCGTTGTTATCGAACATAACCTTGACGTGATTAAAACAGCAGATTGGATTATCGACTTAGGCCCAGAAGGCGGCAGTGGCGGAGGATATGTTATTGCAGAAGGCACTCCAGAAGAAATTGGCATGGCAGACAAATCACATACTGGGCGCTTTCTTAAGGCAATGCTCAACTAGTTAAGCTAATTATAAAAAAAACACCCTATGGAACTGCATTCCATAGGGTGTTTTTTTTGTTTCTGAATTTCGGTTTATTTTGAGCAAAAAAAAGCCGAGCTAATAGCTCGGCTTTTATATTACAAACTGATATTACTCAGCAGCTTCTGTCACTGGACGATCGACCAATTCAACATAAGCCATAGGTGCGTTGTCACCTGTACGGAAGCCACATTTAAGAATGCGAACATAACCGCCAGGGCGAGCTTGGTAACGAGGACCAAGTTCAGAGAACAATTTACCTACTGCATCTTTGCTACGAGTACGAGCAAAGGCAAGGCGACGATTCGCAACAGAATCAACTTTCGCCAATGTGATTAACGGCTCAGCAACACGACGCAATTCTTTAGCTTTCGGCAACGTAGTTTTAATAACTTCGTGTTCGAACAAAGAAGCAGCCATGTTTTTAAACATCGCTTTACGATGTGAGCTAGTACGGTTTAAGTGACGTCCACTCTTACGATGACGCATTTTACATTCCTTACCAAACTACGGTGGTCAGGGAACAATGACCTAGCGAGCTAGAACTTTGCTATCGTCTTTTAAACTAGCTGGTGGCCAGTTTTCTAGACGCATTCCCAAAGACAAACCACGCTGTGCTAAAACATCTTTGATTTCAGTTAACGACTTCTTACCTAGGTTAGGCGTCTTAAGAAGCTCAACCTCAGTACGTTGAATCAAATCACCGATGTAATAAATGTTCTCTGCTTTTAAACAGTTAGCACTGCGAACGGTCAATTCAAGATCATCAACCGGGCGTAGCAAAATTGGATCAATCTCATCCTCTTCTTCTACAACTGGCGCTTCACTCTCGCTTTCAAGGGCGACGAATACAGCGATTTGTTGTTGTAGAATAGTCGCTGCGCGACGTATTGCTTCTTCAGGATCGATTGTACCATTGGATTCGATGTCTAAAACAAGCTTATCCAAATCTGTACGTTGCTCTACACGAGCATTATCGACACTGTAAGCCACACGACGAACAGGGCTGAATGAGGCATCCAGCTGCAAGCGACCAATTGGACGAGTCTCATCGTCGCCAGCAACACGAGCATCAGCAGGCTCATAACCACGACCACGAGCGACTTTGATTTGCATAGTTAACTCTGCAGTATCATCCAAGTGCGCAATAACATGATCTGGGTTAGCGATCTCTGCATCAGCAACCAACTGGATATCACCAGCTGTTACGATACCAGGACCTTTTTTACTTAAAGTAAGAGTTGCCTCATCTTGCCCGTGTAGAGCGATCGCAACTCCTTTCAGGTTAAGAAGAATTTCAATTACATCTTCTTTAACCCCTTCGATTGCGCTGTATTCATGTAATACACCGTCGATTTCAACTTCAACAATCGCACAACCTGGCATTGAAGACAGAAGAATTCGGCGTAGCGCGTTACCCAAAGTATGACCAAAACCACGTTCTAGTGGCTGCAGTGTAACTTTAGCGCGAGTATTGCCTAGTTCCTGAACTTCAATGTTGCGTGGGGTTAACAATTCGCTCACTGAACGCTGCATAGATCCACCTATTTCTTAATCCTAATTACCGACTTACTTAGAGTAAAGTTCGACAATTAGGTTCTCATTAATTTCAGCTGATAAATCGGCACGCTCTGGAACAGCTTTATAAGTTGCTTCCAGTTTAGTTGAATCAACTTCGATCCAATGGATCGGTGCACGACCTTTAGATAGCTCTAGTGCGCTTTGTACACGCAATTGCTTCTTAGCTTTTTCACGGATAGACACAACGTCACCAGCTTTAACTTGGTAAGACGGGATGTTAACCGTTGCGCCATTTACTAGAATGCCTTTATGGCCTACTAACTGACGAGCTTCCGCACGTGTAGAACCAAAACCTGCGCGGTATACAACGTTATCTAAACGTGATTCTAAAAGTTGCAGAAGGTTTTCACCTGTAGCGCCTTTTAGACGGGCAGCAGATTTGTAGTAATTACGAAATTGCTTTTCAAGAACGCCATACATACGACGTACTTTTTGTTTCTCACGTAACTGCAAGCCGTAATCAGAAAGACGTCCGCGACGTGCGCCATGCACACCAGGAACTGTCTCTACTTTACATTTCGACTCAAGAGCGCGTGAACCGCTCTTCAATTGCAAGTCGGTACCTTCACGACGAGACAACTTACAAGTTGGACCTATATAACGAGCCATGTATCTGTCTCCTCAATTAAACGCGACGTTTCTTAGGTGGACGGCAACCGTTGTGCGGGATTGGCGTCACATCTGTGATGTTATTAATACGCAAGCCCAATGCATTCAATGCACGAACTGCGGACTCACGACCAGGACCAGGGCCCTTAATCATTACGTCAACGTTTTTAAGGCCGAACTCTTGTGCGACAGCACCGGCACGTTCCGCTGCTACTTGAGCTGCGAAAGGAGTACTTTTACGAGAACCACGAAAACCAGAACCACCGGCAGTAGCCCAAGACAAAGCATTGCCTTGGCGGTCAGTGATAGTCACGATCGTGTTATTAAATGACGCATGTACATGAGCAACACCATCGACGACCGTCTTTTTGACTTTCTTCTTGGTGTTGCGCGTAGCTGGCTTAGCCATATTGCACTTTCCTATTTAATGCTCAGCTCTAGCAAACTTAGTGGCTAGAGCGAAACGCGTTCTAATTACTTACGAATAGGTTTACGAGGACCTTTTCGTGTACGAGCGTTCGTTTTGGTACGTTGACCACGAACTGGTAGGCTGCGGCGATGACGAATCCCGCGGTTGCAACCCAAGTCCATCAAACGTTTGATAGACATACTGACTTCACGACGCAAGTCACCCTCTACAGTATACTTACCAACTTCGCCACGAAGTTCATCAAGGATATCATCACTTAATGAACCGATTTTCGCAGTTTCTGCAACACCTGTAGCGGCGCAAATAGCGCGCGAACGAGTGCGACCAATTCCGAAGATGTAAGTCAGAGAAATGACCGCATGTTTATTGTCAGGAATATTGACACCGGCTATACGAGCCATTCACTTTACTCCGTTGTTATTGATGATTAAATGTTAATTCATCATTTTACTTTCATGAGGGCGGCTGATTATGCCTATCTTTAGGACATAAATCAACCACCCTTACCTATCATCGAGCGAACTCGCGATTAACCTTGACGCTGTTTGTGACGAGGCTCAATGCAAATCACTCGAACTGAACCGTTACGACGAACGATTTTACAGTTACGACAGATTTTCTTTACAGATGCACGTACTTTCATGTTCAACTCCAACCTACGCTTAACGCATTAGGCCATTTGGACCATAACCAGTCAGATTAGATTTCTTCATTAACGACTCGTATTGCTGACTCATCAAATGACTTTGAACTTGCGACATAAAGTCCATGACAACTACCACTACGATCAACATAGAAGTACCGCCAAAGTAGAATGGGACATTCCACGCAACAACAAAGAATTGAGGCATCAGTGACACTAGAGTGATGTATAAAGCACCAAACAATGTCAAACGGGTCATTACACCATCAATATATCGAGCTGTATGATCGCCTGGACGAATACCCGGCAAAAAAGCACCGGATTTTTTCAAGTTATCTGCCACATCTTTAGGGTTGAACACTAGTGCCGTATAGAAGAAGCAAAAGAAAACAATTGCTATCGCAAATAACAACACATAGAGCGGTTGCCCAGGAGCTAGAGCCAAAGAGATATTTTGCAACCATTCCATGCCTTCACCTTGACCAAACCATTGGCCGATCGAGGCTGGGAACAGAAGGATACTTGAAGCAAAGATAGGTGGAATTACACCAGCCATATTCACTTTAAGAGGCAAATGACTCTTTTGTGCGGCAAACACTTTTTTGCCTTGCTGACGCTTGGCATAATTAACCGTAATCCGACGTTGACCACGTTCAATGAAAACCACGAACGCGATAGTCGCAATAGCTAAAATACCAATCAACAACAAAGCCAAAATATTAATATCGCCTTGACGAGCCGACTCAAATGAACGGCCTAGAGCAGATGGTAGGCCTGCAACAATACCAGCAAAGATAAGAATGGAAATACCATTACCAATACCTTTTTCTGTTACCTGCTCGCCTAACCACATCAAGAAAACAGTACCAGCAACAAGGGTCACTACAGCAACAGCATAAAACTCTATACCACTACTAAAGGAAATCCCTTGGCTTGCTAGACCAACCGCCATACTGGCAGACTGAACTAAAGCAAGCAAAACAGTACCGTAACGAGTGTATTGAGTTATCTTTCGACGCCCCGCCTCACCCTCTTTCTTAAGTTGCTCTAGCTGAGGACTCACAACCGTCAATAACTGCATAATAATAGAGGCAGAAATATAGGGCAAAATCCCAAGCGCAAAAATACTCATGCGCTCAAGCGCGCCCCCTGAGAATACGTTAAATAAACTCAGAATAGTGCCTTCATTTTGATCAAATAAAGCAGACAACCTATCAGGATTAATACCTGGAACAGGAATGTGTGCACCAATTCGATATACAATAATTGCTAGAAACACAAAACGGATGCGAGACCAAAGCTCGCTTAATCCATTTTGCATGCCAGCAGGTAGTGAGCCACGCTTTGCCATTTATTCCTCGACTTTTCCGCCGGCAGCTTCGATAGCAGCACGAGCACCTTTAGTCACTTTAAGACCACGAACAGTAACAGCTTTGTCGATAGAACCAGACAAGATTACACGTGCAGTCTTAATTTGATGACCTAGGATGTCGGCGCCTTTCAAAGCAGCCAAATCTACAACTTCAGCATTTACAGCAGCAAGCTCGTTTAAACGAACCTCAGCAACATACTTTGCCTGACGTGAAGTGAAACCGAATTTTGGCAGACGACGCTGCAAAGGCATTTGACCACCTTCAAAACCAGGTTTTACTGAGCCACCAGAACGAGATTTAAGACCTTTATGGCCTCGTCCGCCGGTTTTGCCCAAGCCGCTACCAATGCCGCGACCAACACGTTTAGGAGCATGTTTGCTACCTTCGCCAGGACGAAGTGTATTTAAGAACATGTTATTCCCCTACCACTTTAACCATATAATAAACTTTATTAACCATACCACGTACAGAAGGAGTATCTTCCAACTGACGAGTTTGGCCAACTTTACGCAAACCCAAGCCTTTTACAGTTTCACGGTGCTTTGGAAGACGACCGATCGGGCTGCGGGTTAGTTGAACTGTGATGGTATTATTCGCCATGACACATTACCCCAAAATTTGATCGACTGACTTACCGCGTTTTGCTGCGATTTGTTCAGGTGCTTTCATATCCTGCAAACCTTTGATCGTAGCGCGAACCACGTTTACTGGGTTTGTAGAACCGTAACATTTAGCCAATACGTTGTGAACGCCAGCGATCTCTAGAACCGCACGCATTGCACCACCGGCGATGATGCCAGTACCTTGTGACGCAGGCTGCATGTAAACTTTAGACGCGCCGTGGTTCGCTTTAACAGGATACTGAAGAGTATCGCCATCAAGCTTAACAGAAACCATGTTGCGACGAGCTTGTTCCATTGCTTTTTGAATCGCCTGTGGAACTTCGCGCGCTTTACCGCGACCAAAGCCAACTTTACCTTTACCATCACCAACGACTGTCAAAGCTGTGAAAGAGAAGATACGACCACCCTTTACAACTTTAGCAACGCGGTTTACTTGAACTAGCTTCTCTTGGAGGTCGCTAGTTTGTTGATCATTAACTGCCATTTGCTACCCCTTAGAACTCTAGACCGGCTTCACGTGCAGCGTCAGCAAGAACCTGAACGCGGCCATGGTATTTGAAGCCAGAACGGTCGAAAGCGACCGAAGTGACACCTGCTTCTTTAGCGCGTGTAGCAATCAAAGTGCCGACTTCTTTAGCCGCCGTTTTGTTGCCTGTCGCTGTGCCACGAAGAGCCTCTTCAAGAGTAGAAGCACTAGCTAGCACTTTACTACCACAAGGAGAAATCACTTGAGCATACATATGGCGTGGTGTGCGATGTACAGTTAGACGATTCGCACCTAAGTCACGAATATGCAAACGAGCACGACGTGCACGACGAATCCGAGATTGTTTTTTAGTGTTCATGAATGCCTACCTACTTCTTCTTAGCTTCTTTACGACGAATCACTTCGTCAGAATAGCGAACACCCTTGCCTTTATATGGCTCTGGTGGACGGAAACCGCGAACTTCTGCAGCAACTTGTCCCACGGCTTGTTTATCAATGCCACGGATCACAACTTCTGTTTGAGAAGCGCATTCAGCTGTTATGCCTTCAGGTAGTTCGTAATCTACTGGATGAGAAAAACCCAGAGATAGGTTAAGTACGTTGCCTTTAAGCACAGCACGGTAACCAACACCTTGAAGAAGCAATCTTTTCTCGAAACCCTGACTAACACCAACAACCATGTTGTTAATCAACGCACGAGTTGTACCAGCTAAGGCACGGCTTTGTTTTGCACCATCGCGCGCAGCGAAGGTAATAACATTTTCTTCTTTAGACACTTGAACGCTTGTGTGAACATTAAACTCTAATGAACCTTTGCCGCCTTTAACAACAACATTTTGGCCATTTAGGGTCAAATCTACACCACTAGGAAGCGTCACGGGACTATTAGCAACTCGAGACATACTAACTCCTAGAATACTGTGCAGATTACTTCGCCACCGATACCAGCAGCACGAGCTGCACGGTCTGTCATCACACCTTTAGAGGTGGAGATGATAGCAACACCAAGGCCAGCTTCTACTTTAGGTAGAGCACTAGTGCCTTTGTATTGACGCAAACTTGGGCGAGATGCGCGTTTGATTTGTTCGATAACAGGCTTACCTTCGTAGTATTTCAACTCGATAGTAAGTGTTGGTTTTACTGCTTCATCTACGGAAAAGTCACCAACGTAACCTTCTTCGCGTAGTACAGCAGCAATCGACGCCTTCATTTTAGATGAAGGCATACTCACAGATGTCTTAGACGCCATCTGTGCATTACGAATACGTGTAAACATATCCGCAAGGGTATCTTGCATACTCATTTAAGAGCTCCTAATTTAAAAAACCATTGTGCAGCAAATAGAGCTCGCGCATAGTACACAGCAGCGAGCAGAATGTCCAGTATTTAGACACTCCACTCACTGCCATGTATTATGATCGCGCTCTACTTGCTTACCAACTAGCTTTCTTCAAGCCTGGCACGTCACCACGCATCGCTGCTTCACGCAGTTTGATACGAGACAGACCGAAGCGACGGTATACACCGTGCGGACGACCTGTAATTTGGCAACGGTTACGCTGGCGTGAAGAAGATGAATCGCGTGGAAGCGCTTGCAATTTAAGCGTCGCTTCCCACTTTTCATCGTCCGATGCATTAACGTCACTAATGATCGCCTTTAGAGCCGCACGCTTTTCAGCGAACTTAGCTACTAATTTGGTGCGTTTTGCTTCGCGCTGAATCATTGATATTTTAGCCATGATTCCTACCTCTTATTTCTTGAAAGGGAAACTAAAGGCGGCTAGCAAAGCACGACCTTCTTCGTCGGTACGAGCTGTCGTTGTGATGGTAATATCCATACCACGTACACGATCAACTTTATCGTAGTCGATTTCAGGGAAGATAATCTGCTCTTTAACACCCATGCTGTAGTTACCACGACCGTCGAAAGACTTAGGATTAAGCCCACGGAAGTCACGGATACGCGGGATAGCAACATCAACCAAACGGTCAAAGAAATCCCACATACGCTCACCACGTAGAGTTACTTTACAACCGATCGGATAACCGTCACGGATTTTAAAGCCTGCTACTGATTTACGAGCCTTAGTCACTACAACTTTTTGGCCGCTAAGTGCTTCAAGATCATTTACCGCATGCTCAAGAAGTTTCTTGTCTGCGATAGCTTCACCAACACCCATATTTAATGTGATTTTAGTGATTTTCGGCACTTCCATCACGTTTTGGTAACTAAACTCTTCAGTAAGTTTTGCTACCACTTGATCTTTATAAACTTGCTTAAGTCTCGCCATGGCTATAATTCTCGCTCTTAGGCGTCGATCGCTTCACTATTTGATTTAAAGATACGCACTTTCGTACCATCTTCATTCAATTTAAAGCCGACGCGATCCGCTTTACCCGTAGCATTGTTAAAAATGGCTACATTAGAAACCTGGATAGGTGCTTCTTGTTCAACGATACCACCAGTTGAACCCTTCATAGGGTTTGGTTTCTCGTGCTTCTTAACAGTGTTAATGCCAGAAACTAGAACTCGGTTTTCGTCTACTACCTTAACAACTTTACCGCGCTTACCTTTGTCTTTCCCAGCAATCACGATAATTTCGTCGTTACGTTTGATTTTGCGCATAATGTCCCCTCTCTCTCTTACAGCACTTCAGGCGCAAGAGAAACAATTTTCATGAACTGCTCTGTGCGCAATTCACGTGTTACAGGGCCAAAGATACGAGTACCAATAGGCTGTCCTGAAGCATTCAATAGAACCGCTGAGTTTACATCAAAACGGATTACTGAGCCATCAGAACGACGAACACCTTTCTTAGTTCTAACAACAACTGCGTTTAGAACCTGCCCTTTTTTAACACGACCACGTGGGATCGCTTCTTTCACTGTGACCTTAATGATGTCACCGATAGCAGCATAACGACGATGTGAGCCACCCAGTACTTTAATACACTGAACACGCTTTGCGCCGCTGTTATCTGCAACATCAAGCATCGATTCTGTTTGAATCATTACTGCTCTCCAATCAAATTAGATAACAAGTCTCACGAAGGAAAGAGCAGCTTAAACAGCTGCTGCTTTTTCGACAACTTGAACCAGATTCCAAGTCTTAGACTTAGAGTAAGGACGTGTTTCTACGACCTTAACGGTATCACCGATCTGACACTCATTGTTTTCATCGTGAGCGTGTAATTTAGTAGAACGACGAATGAACTTACCGTATAGCGGATGTTTCTCTGTACGCTCAACTAGTACCGTGATGGTTTTATCCATCTTATCGCTAACTACTTTACCAGTAGCTGTACGCGCTTTTGTTTCTGCCATCTTAGTTACCTGCCTTATCATTTAGCACGGTTTTAACACGTGCGATATTGCGGCGAACTTGCGAGAGCAAATGAGTTTGCGCTAACTGACCAGTGGCTTTCTGCATGCGCAGAGTAAATTGCTCACGTAGTAGTTCAATCAAGGTCGCTTGTAGCTCAGCTACAGACTTTTCTTGCAGTTCTTTTGCTTTCATCTACATCACCGTACGCGTTACGAAAGTTGTGGACAGAGGAAGCTTAGCAGCAGCCAACGCGAATGCTTCGCGAGCTAGCTGTTCTGATACACCCTCAACTTCATAAAGCATTTTTCCAGGTTGAATCTGTGCAACCCAGTATTCTACGCTACCCTTACCTTTACCCTGACGAACCTCAAGAGGTTTCTGGGTAATCGGCTTATCAGGGAACACACGAATCCAGATTTTACCACCACGCTTGATGTGACGAGTCATTGCACGACGCGCCGCTTCAATTTGACGAGCAGTAAGACGACCACGTTCAGTGGACTTCAATCCGAATTCACCAAAGCTAACTTGGTTTCCGCGAAGAGCCAAGCCGCGGTTACGGCCTTTTTGCATCTTGCGGAACTTAGTACGTTTCGGTTGTAACATGACTTACCCCCTACTTAGACTTCTTCTTTTGTGCGCCTTTATCAGCTCGCACTTGTTCAATACCGCCCAAGATTTCGCCTTTGAAGATCCACACTTTTACGCCAATGATGCCGTAAGTTGTAGCTGCTTCATAAGTAGCGTAGTCAATGTCAGCGCGTAGAGTGTGTAGAGGTACACGACCTTCACGGTACCACTCAGCACGTGCAATTTCTGCACCGCCCAAACGACCACTTACCTGAACCTTGATACCTTTCGCGCCTGCACGCATAGCATTCTGTACTGCGCGCTTCATAGCACGACGGAACATAACACGACGCTCAAGTTGGCTAGCAATATTTTGCGCAACCAATTTAGCATCCATTTCAGGCTTACGAATTTCTTCGATGTTGATATGGACAGGTACGCCCATCATTTCAGAAACTGCATTACGTAGCTTCTCAACATCTTCGCCCTTCTTACCAATCACGATACCCGGACGGGCAGTGTGAATTGTAATGCGAGCTGTCTGAGCAGGACGCTGAATCTCAATACGAGAAACAGAAGCCTGGACCAATTTTTTCTCCAGGAACGCACGAACCTGAAGATCGTTTAATAACAGCTTAGAGTAGTTTTGATTATTAGCATACCAAGTAGAAGTATGATCTTTAACTATCCCTAGGCGTATACCAGTTGGATGAACCTTCTGACCCATTGGGTTTCTCCTAATTAGTCAGCGACTTTAACTGTAATATGGCAACCGCGTTTTAGAATACGGTCAGCACGGCCTTTGGCACGTGGCATAATACGTTTCAGAGTCATAGCCTCATCAACGTAAGCCGTAGACACACGCAAGTCATCTACATCAGCACCTTCGTTATGCTCAGCGTTAGCTATAGCAGACTCTAGTACTTTCTTGACAATTACTGCCGCCTTTTTAGGACTGAACGTTAAAATGTTCAGTGCTTCGCTAACAGATTTGCCGCGGATTTGATCTACAACCAAACGGGCCTTCTGCGCTGAGAGGCGAGCACCCTTCAATGAAGCTTTTACTTCACTCATGTTAATACCCCTTATTACCGTTTGGCTTTCTTGTCCGCGACATGACCACGATATGTACGGGTCGGAGCGAACTCACCCAATTTATGACCGACCATATCTTCAGTTACTAGAACTGGAACATGCTGGCGACCATTATGGACAGCGATAGTCAACCCTACAAAATCAGGGAAGATAGTAGAACGGCGTGACCAAGTTTTAATTGGACGACGATCTTTTTTCTCTACCGCAGCCTCTACCTTTTTCAACAAATGAAGGTCGATAAAAGGACCTTTTTTTAGTGAACGTGGCACAGTCGTTTCCTCTTATTACTTAGTACGGCGACGTACAATAAGTTTGTCAGTACGCTTGTTGCTGCGCGTTTTGTAACCTTTAGTAGGCACACCCCATGGCGTAACTGGGTGACGACCACCTTTGCTACGACCTTCACCACCACCATGTGGGTGATCAACTGGGTTCATCGCCGAACCGCGAACGGTAGGACGAACACCACGCCAACGCGTAGCACCAGCTTTACCAAGAACTCGCAAGCTATGCTCAGAGTTTGATACTTCACCTAAAGTAGCGCGACATTCTGTCAGTACTTTACGCATTTCGCCTGAACGTAGGCGAAGGGTAACGTAGCGACCTTCACGAGCAACTAGCTGAGCAGAAGCACCAGCGGAACGTGCAACTTGTGCACCTTTACCTGGCTTAAGCTCGACACAGTGTACGGTACTACCAACTGGGATATTTTGCAGAGGCAAAGTATTACCAGCTTTGATAGGCGCATCTGCACCACTAAAAACGATATTGCCAGCGACCATACCTTTAGAAGCGATAATGTAACGACGCTCACCATCAGCATATCTAATTAATGCAATATTTGCAGAACGGTTTGGATCATACTCCAAACGCTCAACTACCGCAGAAATTCCATCTTTATTACGACGGAAATCAACCATACGGTAATGCTGCTTATGACCACCACCTACGTGACGCGTAGTGATGCGTCCGTTATTGTTACGTCCACCAGATTTGCTTTTTGTGTCTAGCAAAGGTGCATATGGTGCGCCTTTGTGCAAATCGTTGTTGGTAACTTTAACAACGTGACGACGGCCTGCAGACGTTGGCTTACTTTTAACAACAGCCATTGACCTATCTCCCCTTATTCAGCGACCATGAAATCAATGTCTTGGCCTTCAGCCAAACGTACATACGCTTTTTTCACGTCTTTACGTTTACCTAGACCACGAACTGTACGCTTAGTTTTACCTTTATGGTTCAACGTGCGAACAGACTCAACTTTGACTTCAAAAAGCGCTTCGATAGCTTGTTTGATTTCAGGTTTCGTTGCATCACCAGTTACACGAAAAACATACTGACCATTACCTTCGGCTACGATCGTTGCTTTTTCGGAAATGTGTGGACCCAACAGAACTTTATAAATACGTTCGCCGATCATGCTAGTGCCTCCTCAACTTGTTTCAGAGCACCAACTGTCACCAACACTTTGTCGTAAGCAATCAAGCTAACAGGGTCGATAGACGCTGCATCACGTACATCTACGTTAGGAATGTTGCGAGCCGCTAAGAATAAATTGTCATCCAATTGATCGGAAACAATCAAAGCGTTCTCAATATTCAATTCTGCCATTTTTGCTATGAAGAGCTTAGTTTTTGGAGCTTCCAATTTAAGATCTTCTACAACAACAAGACGGTCTTGACGTACAAGCTCAGACCAGATGGTGCGCATTGCTGCACGGTACATCTTCTTGTTCACTTTCTGAGAGTGATCTTGTGGCTTAGCAGCGAAAGTAACACCACCAGAGCGCCATAGAGGGCTACGGATAGTACCTGCGCGTGCACGACCAGAACCTTTTTGTTTCCAAGGTTTGCGTCCACCACCTGCTACTTCAGAGCGTGTCTTCTGTGCACGTGAGCCTTGACGAGCGCCAGCCAAGTAAGATGTAACTACTTGGTGAACCAACGCTTCGTTGTATTCACGAGCAAAGGCTACATCAGAAACTTCTACAGTTCCTTCCGCGCCTGTTAGATTCAAGTTCATTGTCTACCCCTCTTAGCGAGCTTTAACAGCTGATTGAAGAATAACATCACCATTTACTGCACCAGGTACGGCACCTTTCACAAGGATAAGGTTACGTTCTGTGTCTACACGAACCACTTCTAGTGATTGAGTAGTTACTTGTGCAGCACCCATATGGCCAGCCATCTTCTTGCCTTTCCAAACACGACCAGGTGTTTGACATTGGCCGATAGAACCAGGTGCACGGTGAGACAACGAGTTACCATGCGTAGCGTCTTGCATACTAAAATTATGACGCTTGATGGCACCTTGAAACCCTTTACCCTTTGATTGACCAGTTACATCAACCATTTGGATAGATTCGAAATCAGCAACAGTTAGCTCATCACCAACATTGATTTCTTTTTCGTCACCTGCCAGGCGGAACTCCCACAAACCACGACCTGCTTCAACATTCGCTTTTGCATAATGACCCGCAGCAGCTTTGTTAACGCGGCTCGAACGGCGAGAACCTACAGTTACTTGAACAGCTTGGTAGCCGTCAGTTTCTGCTGTTTTCACCTGAGTAACGCGGTTCGGTTCAACCTCGATGACGGTTACTGGCACGGATACACCATCTTCAGTGAAGATACGTGTCATTCCGGCTTTGCGTCCGACTAATTGAATAGTCATTTTTTACCTCATTTGCCAGTTGTGTATGGGGCTATCACCCGCTACGGCTGATCATTCCAGATCATTCCACTAATGTGCATATAGCCGACTGATAACCAGCCGGTTGTCGCACCCCAAACTTTGAGCTATTAACCCAAAGAAATTTGTACTTCCACGCCTGCCGCAAGATCTAGCTTCATTAGAGCATCAACTGTTTTTTCAGTTGGCTCAACGATATCTAGAACACGTTTATGTGTACGGATTTCATACTGATCACGCGCATCTTTGTTTACGTGTGGAGAAATCAATACTGTATAACGCTCTTTGCGAGTAGGAAGTGGAATCGGTCCACGCACTTGCGCACCTGTACGTTTCGCTGTGTCCACAATTTCTTGTGTTGAAGCATCGATCAGACGATGATCAAATGCTTTCAGACGAATACGGATTTTTTGGCTTTGCATTTCCAACTCCAAATACAATGTTTTAATGACCTAACTGTACATTTATTAGGCCACAATCCTTTTTTAAGGACGGCGAATATTAGCCATTCAAAAACTGGTTGTCAAGTAACCAATTTCTGAACAAACAAAATAAACCATAAAATAAAAAGGCCACCCGATATGCGAGTGGCCTTTTTCTAAATCAAAGTAAGCAGATATTACTATCTAATTACTTAAGGATTTTAGCTACAACACCAGCACCAACTGTACGACCACCTTCACGGATCGCGAAACGTAGACCTTCGTCCATCGCGATTGGGTGAATTAGTTCAACAGTCATTTGAATGTTGTCACCAGGCATAACCATTTCTACGCCTTCAGGAAGAGAACAAGCACCAGTTACGTCAGTTGTACGGAAGTAGAACTGAGGACGGTAGCCTTTGAAGAATGGAGTGTGACGACCACCTTCATCTTTACCCAACACATACACTTCTGCTTCAAACTCAGTGTGAGGTGTGATTGAACCAGGCTTAGCCAACACTTGACCACGCTGAACATCTTCACGCTTAGTACCACGCAGAAGAATACCACAGTTCTCACCAGCACGACCTTCGTCTAGAAGCTTACGGAACATTTCTACACCAGTACAAGTTGTCTTAGTAGTATCAACGATACCAACAATTTCAACCTCTTCTTGGATGCGGATGATACCACGCTCAACACGACCTGTAACAACTGTACCACGGCCTTGAATAGAGAACACATCCTCGATAGGCATGATGAATGCACCGTCGATTGCACGCTCTGGCTCAGGAATGTAAGAATCTAGAGTTTCAACAAGTGTTTTAACAGCTGTTGTACCCATTTCGTTATCATCTTCACCGTTCAACGCCATTAGAGCTGAACCTGGGATGATTGGAGTATCATCACCTGGGAAGTCGTATTCAGAAAGAAGATCGCGAAGCTCCATTTCAACAAGCTCTAGCATCTCTGCATATTCTTCAGAATCTGCACCGCCACAATCTTCAGCTAGAAGATCTGCTTTGTTAAGGAATACTACGATGTAAGGTACACCCACTTGACGAGAAAGAAGGATGTGCTCACGAGTCTGAGGCATAGGGCCGTCAGTCGCACCACATACTAGAATCGCGCCATCCATTTGAGCAGCACCAGTGATCATGTTTTTAACATAATCGGCGTGCCCAGGACAGTCTACGTGTGCGTAGTGACGAATTGGAGAATCATACTCTACGTGAGAAGTAGAGATAGTGATACCACGCTCACGCTCTTCTGGAGCATTATCGATACCATCAAAAGCAACAGCTGTTCCGCCGAATACTTCTGCACATACACGAGTCAATGCTGCCGTTAGAGTTGTTTTACCGTGGTCAACGTGACCGATAGTACCAACGTTAACGTGTGGTTTATTACGTTCGAATTTACTCTTTGCCATGATACATACACCTTAAGAATTAGTAAGTATGATGATTAATCTTCATTTTTGATGATCGCGTCTGCCACACTAGCCGGTGCTTCAGCGTATTTCTCAAACTCCATCGCATAACTTGCACGCCCTTGCGACAAGCTACGCACGTCAGTCGCATACCCAAACATTTCCCCAAGGGGAACTTCTGCTCGAATAATTTTACCTGACGGGGAATCGTCCATCCCCTGAACAAGCCCACGACGACGATTCAGGTCTCCCATCACGTCACCCATGTACTCCTCAGGAGTCACAACTTCCACTTTCATTACAGGTTCAAGAACACAAGGATCAGCATCAACTGCTCCTTTTCTTAATCCCTGAGAAGCTGCAATTTTAAAGGCCATTTCATTAGAGTCAACATCATGGTAAGAACCATCGAACAACACAACCTTTAGCCCCAATAAAGGAAAACCACCGATCACACCATTCTTCATTTGCTCTGAAATGCCCTTTTCTACCGCAGGGATGTATTCTTTAGGAATAGCACCACCAACAATCTCGTTAACAAACTCAAGCCCATCTTTATCAGTTGGGATTAACTTCATTACGACGTGACCGTATTGACCACGACCACCGGATTGACGCACAAATTTGTGATTAACCACCACTTCTTTGCGAATTTTCTCCCGATAGGAAACCTGAGGCTTACCAATGTTCGCCTCCACCTTAAACTCGCGACGCATACGATCGACAAGAATATCAAGGTGCAGCTCACCCATACCGGAAATAATTGTTTGACCAGTCTCTTCATGCGTCTCCACACGAAAAGAAGGATCTTCTTGCGCCAATTTACCCAGCGCAACGCCCATTTTATCTTGATCAGCCTGAGAGCGAGGCTCGACAGCAACAGATATCACAGGCTCTGGAAACTCCATACGCTCTAGCACAACGACATCATTCATATCACAAAGCGTATCACCCGTGGTTACATACTTCATACCCACGATGGCAGCAATATCTCCCGCCAACACTTCTTTAATCTCTTCGCGATTGTTAGCGTGCATCTGAACCATTCGACCAACACGTTCACGCTTCTGCTTAACAGAATTATAAACCGCATCACCAGAACGCAACATACCTGAATACACACGAATAAATGTCAGTGTACCAACAAATGGATCCGTCGCTATCTTAAACGCTAATGCAGAGAACTTAGCCTCATCATCTGCAGTTCGAGTAACGACCGTCTCACCATCTTCAAGCGTACCCTCTATCGCTTTAACTTCAAGCGGTGAAGGTAAATATTCAACAACAGCATCCAGAACCGCCTGCACACCTTTATTTTTAAAGGCAGAGCCACACGTAACCAAAACAATTTCGTTTGACAAAGTGCGAGCTCGCAGACCGATCTTTATGTCTTCAACAGATAACCCACCTTCTTCAAGGTATTTATCCATCAACTCCTCATTTGCTTCAGCAGCAGCCTCAACCATTAGCTCTCGCCATTCTAACGCTTCATCAAGCAAATCAGCAGGAATTTCCTCCAAAGAGAAAGTCATCCCCTGATCCTCTTCATTCCACATTATGACCTTCATCAAAACCAAATCCACTACGCCTCTGAAATCTTCTTCAGCGCCGACATTGATTTGAATCGGGACAGCATTAGCACCGAGACGCGTTTTCAACTGACGCACAACCGAAAAGAAATCAGCTCCCGTACGATCCATCTTATTGACGAACACCATTCGAGGAACTTCATATTTATTCGCTTGACGCCAAACAGTCTCAGTCTGAGGCTGCACACCCGAAGAACCACAAAGCACAACAACAGCACCATCCAGAACACGCAAAGAACGCTCTACTTCGATAGTAAAATCTACGTGCCCAGGCGTATCAATAATATTGACACGATGCTCTTCAAACTGTTTATTCATCCCACTCCAGAAGCATGTTGTTGCCGCTGAAGTTATGGTAATACCACGTTCTTGCTCTTGCTCCATCCAATCCATAGTAGCAGCACCATCGTGCACTTCTCCTATTTTATGAGACAGACCAGTATAGAAAAGAACGCGCTCAGTCGTCGTCGTTTTACCTGCATCAACATGCGCACAAATACCGATGTTTCGGTAGCGGTTGATAGGGGTTTTACGTGCCACTGTGTATCCTTCTCCGGATGATTAGAAACGGTAGTGAGAGAATGCTTTGTTAGCTTCTGCCATGCGATGAACGTCTTCACGTTTCTTAACAGCAGAACCTTTATTTTCAGCAGCATCTAGAATTTCACCAGCAAGACGCAAAGCCATGGATTTTTCACCACGTTTGCGAGATGCATCAACCAACCAACGCATAGATAATGCTGCGCGACGAGCTGGGCGAACCTCAACAGGTACTTGGTAAGTCGCACCACCAACACGACGAGACTTAACCTCGACCATTGGCTGGATTGATTCTAGTGCTTTTTCAAAGATAGCCATTGGCTCTTCTGTTTTAGCACGCGTTGCAACAGTGTTTAGCGCATTATATACGATGCTTTCTGCTACAGATTTTTTGCCACTAACCATTACATGGTTAATGAATTTAGCGAGAAGCTGGCTTCCGTGTTTAGGATCCGGAAGGATCTCACGCTTAGCGACGACGCGTCTTCTAGGCATATCTATATCCTCTTCAGGTTCGTCCGAGACAATGCAATTATCGCTCGGCCTTACTGTATTAAAAAATTATGTCTAAACGATGAATTAAGTAACGTTAGCTTACTTAGGACGTTTAGTACCGTATTTAGAACGGCCTTGCTTACGATTTTGTACGCCTGAAGTATCCAAGCTACCACGTACTGTGTGGTAACGAACACCTGGAAGGTCTTTTACACGACCGCCGCGAATCAGCACTACGCTGTGTTCTTGCAGGTTGTGACCTTCACCACCGATGTAGGAAGTAACTTCGAAGCCGTTAGTCAAGCGAACACGACATACTTTACGCAAAGCCGAGTTAGGCTTTTTAGGTGTAGTAGTATATACGCGAGTGCAGACACCGCGGCGTTGCGGACAAGCTTGTAACGCAGGAACGTCACTCTTTGCCACTTTACGTTTACGTGGTTTACGAACCAACTGGTTAACGGTTGCCATTAGACAAGCTCCACAAATCCAATTCTTATGACGGAAATCGCCAAAATTAAGGAGGCGCAAGTTTAATTTGCGCCTATAAAACAGTCAATAGGGAGGCGACTAAAAAATCACCTCCCTCGCGATTTTACAGCAAATAACTAGTCTTTCAGCGCTGCACTCAATGCTTCTTCAACATCTGAGGCACTTACTGAAGAACTTCCTTCTTTTGCTGCTAACGCAAGCTCTTTCTTACGCTTACGTTCATTGTGGTATGCCAAACCTGTACCAGCTGGTATCAAGCGACCTACAACAACGTTTTCTTTTAAGCCACGCAAGTGATCTTTTTTACCAGTTACCGCACCTTCCGTAAGAACTCGAGTTGTCTCTTGGAATGATGCTGCTGATATAAAGGACTCTGTAGCCAAAGAAGCTTTCGTGATACCTAGTAGCACACGCTCAAACTTAGCAGAGAATTTACCTTCTGCTTCGGCTTTCTCGTTGGCATCTAGAAGTTGAGTAAACTCAACCTGATCACCTTGGATAAGATCTGTATCGCCAGACTCACCAACTTCTACTTTACGCAACATTTGGTTAACAATAACTTCAATGTGCTTATCGTTAATTACTACGCCTTGTAAGCGGTAAACTTCCTGCACTTCATTCGTGATGTAATCAGCTAAAGCTTCTACACCTTGAAGACGCAAAATGTCATGAGGACTCAAAGGACCGTCGGCAATAATCTCACCCTTAGCCACTTCTTCACCATCAAAGATGTTGATTTGACGCCATTTAGGAATCAAAGTCTCGACTGGATCATCACCGTTTTGAGGAGTGATAACCAAACGAATCTTACCTTTTGTTTCTTTACCGAAGCTAACCACACCGCTCGTTTCCGCCATAACAGCTGGATCTTTCGGGCGACGCGCCTCAAATAGATCTGCCACTCGCGGCAAACCACCGGTAATATCTTTGTTACCAATAGATTCTTGAGGAATACGCGCAAGAACCTCACCTGATTTCACTGTCGCGCCATGATCTAGGCTCAACAATGCTTTTTCAGGAAGCATGTACTGTACTGGTGATTCAGTACCTGGAATCAATACAGGATTACCCTCTGCATCAACAACGGCAATCATCGGACGTATGTCTTTACCAGCCGCAGGACGGTCGCGCATTTCCATCACTTCAATCGTAGTCAAGCCCGTCATTTCGTCAGACTGACGACGAATAGTAACGTTCTCTTCCATACCACTGAATTCAAGACGACCTTCCATCTCAGATACAATTGGGTGTGTATGTGGATCCCAGTTAGCAACAATTTGACCCGCAGTAACTTGATCACCTTCACGCACACTCAATACCGCACCGTAAGGAAGCTTATAACGCTCTTTCTCACGACCCGCTTCATCGGCAATTGCCAACTCAGAAGAACGAGATGCAACCACTAGATGACCTGTGTGGCGCTCGATACTCTTCATTTTATTGAAGCGCACTGTACCGGCACTCTTCACCTGAACACTATCTACTGCAGATGCTCGAGATGCTGCACCACCAATGTGGAACGTACGCATCGTTAACTGTGTACCTGGTTCACCGATAGACTGTGCAGCAACAACACCAATCGCCTCACCGATATTAACCTGATGACCACGAGCCAAATCGCGCCCGTAACATTTAGCACATACGCCATGACGCGTATCACAGGTAATAACAGAGCGAATGAGCATCTCATCTACACCAGCCGCTTCAATTGTACGAACATCATGTTCATCGATCAGCGTACCAGCTGCCAACACCAAGTCACCTTTCGTATCCATAACGTCTTGGGCAACAACACGGCCCAATACACGATGACCTAGCGGCACAACGACGTCACCACCTTCAATCATGGCCGCAACGGAAATACCGTTTGTAGAACCACAATCTACTTCAGTGATAACCAAATCCTGCGCTACGTCTACTAGACGACGAGTCAAGTAACCAGAGTTAGCCGTTTTCAATGCTGTATCGGCTAGACCCTTACGAGCACCGTGTGTAGAGGTAAAGTACTGAAGTACTGATAGACCTTCACGGAAGTTCGCAGTGATTGGAGTTTCGATGATGGAACCATCTGGTTTCGCCATCAAACCACGCATACCACCTAGCTGACGCATCTGTGCAACACTACCACGGGCACCAGAGTCGGCCATCATATATACAGAGTTGAAAGATTGTTGTTCAACCGTTTCACCTGCTTTATTGACAGTCATCTCTTTTGCCAAGTTTTTCATCATGGCTTCAGTGACAGTTTCGTTAGTACGAGACCATAAATCGATTACTTTGTTGTACTTCTCGCCTTGCGTTACAAGACCATCTGCATATTGGTATTCAATTTCTTTAACTTCTGCCTCTGCTTTAGCAATGATCTCTGCCTTTTCTGGTGGGATAACAAAGTCATCAACACCAACAGAAGAGCCAGACGCTGTTGCGTAAGCAAAACCTGTGTACATCAATTGGTCTGCAAAGATACAGCTCTCTTTCAAGCCCACTTTACGGTAACATTCGTTGATCAAGTTAGAGATCGCCTTCTTCTTCATGGTTTGGTTAACCACGGAGAACGGTAGGCCATCAGGAACGATATCAAACAACAAAGCACGACCAACCGTTGTATCAGCAATAAAAGTAGACGGCACTTTGTCGCCTTCAAGCGTCGTATCAACTTGGCTGATACGTACTTTTACTTTGGCATGCAATTCAACCTGTTTCGCACCATATGCACGGTGTACTTCTTTGATGTCAGAAAACGCCATGCCTTCACCCTTGGCATTGATTTTCTCACGAGTCATGTAGTACAGACCCAATACAACGTCCTGGGAAGGAACAATGATCGGCTCGCCGTTTGCTGGTGATAGGATGTTGTTCGTAGACATCATCAAAGCACGAGCTTCTAGCTGCGCTTCTATAGTCAACGGAACGTGAACCGCCATTTGGTCACCATCGAAATCGGCGTTGTATGCCGCACACACTAATGGGTGCAACTGAATCGCCTTGCCTTCGATCAACATTGGTTCAAACGCTTGGATACCCAAACGGTGAAGTGTTGGCGCACGGTTCAACATCACTGGATGTTCACGGATAACCTCATCAAGGATATCCCACACTTCAGGCGTTTCACGCTCAACCATTTTCTTCGCCGCTTTAATTGTCGTCGCCATGCCACGAAGTTCAAGCTTAGAAAAAATGAATGGCTTGAATAGCTCAAGTGCCATTTTCTTAGGCAGACCACACTGATGTAGACGCAGTGATGGACCTACTGTAATTACAGAACGACCAGAATAGTCAACACGCTTACCTAGCAAGTTCTGACGGAAACGACCTTGCTTACCTTTGATCATATCAGCCAAAGATTTCAGAGGACGCTTGTTAGAACCAGTAATAGCGCGACCACGACGACCATTATCAAGCAAAGCATCAACAGATTCTTGCAACATACGTTTTTCGTTACGCACGATGATATCTGGAGCAGATAGCTCTAGTAATCGTTTTAGACGATTGTTACGGTTAATCACACGACGATAAAGGTCGTTCAAATCAGACGTCGCAAAACGACCACCTTCAAGTGGTACCAATGGACGAAGATCTGGCGGAAGAACAGGCAATACATCTAGTACCATCCACTCTGGGTTGTTACCAGAATGATAGAATGCTTCAACTAGCTTAAGACGCTTAGAAAGCTTCTTAATGCGAGTTTCAGAATTCGTGCTGTTTAGCTCTTCACGCATGCTGTTAATTTCTACAGGCATATCCAAATCGCGAAGCAACATTTGAACCGCTTCCGCACCCATACGGGCATCAAATTCGTCACCGAATTCTTCTAGCGCTTCAAAATACTGTTCGTCATTTAGCAACTGGCCTTTTTCAAGCGTCGTCATACCTGGATCAATCACGATGAAAGATTCAAAATACAAAACACGCTCAATATCACGCAACGTCATATCCATGATAAGACCGATACGTGACGGTAGAGATTTCAAGAACCAAATATGAGCAACAGGCGATGCAAGCTCAATGTGCCCCATGCGTTCACGACGCACTTTAGACAGAGCCACTTCAACGCCACACTTCTCACAGATAACACCGCGGTGTTTCAAACGCTTATATTTACCACACAAGCATTCGTAGTCCTTAATAGGACCAAAGATTTTTGCACAGAACAAACCGTCACGTTCTGGTTTGAACGTACGGTAGTTGATGGTCTCTGGCTTCTTAACTTCACCGTAAGACCATGAACGAATCATATCTGGTGACGCCAAGCCAATGCGGATCGCATCAAACTCGTCAGATTGTCCCTGTGATTTTAGAAGACCTAATAAGTCTTTCATGGATATTCGCCCCACTCGTAAGGCCGGGGAGTCTTGCTCCCCAGCAGGTCAAATGTGATTCGTGCTTATTCGTTTTCTAGCTCGATATCGATACCAAGAGAACGAATCTCTTTCACCAACACGTTGAAGGACTCAGGCATGCCAGGTTCCATACGGTGGTCACCGTCTACGATGTTTTTATACATCTTAGTACGGCCATTTACGTCATCGGACTTAACAGTCAACATCTCTTGAAGCGTGTAAGCAGCACCATATGCTTCTAGTGCCCATACTTCCATCTCCCCGAAACGCTGACCACCGAACTGAGCTTTACCACCCAGCGGCTGCTGAGTAACCAAGCTGTAAGAACCGGTAGAACGTGCGTGCATTTTGTCGTCAACCAAGTGATTCAACTTAAGCATATACATGTAACCAACCGTTACAGGACGTTCAAAAGCATCACCAGTACGGCCGTTAAATAATTTAACCTGACCACTTTCGTTGATTCCAGCTAAGCGCAACATACGCTTGATCTCAGCTTCTTTTGCACCATCAAAGGCGCCAGACGCCATTGGAACACCGCCCGTTAGGTTAGAGGCCAAGGTTAAAATTTCTTCGTCTGTAAAGCTGTCTAGATCTTCCGTACGAGCACAACGCAAGTCGCCTTCGTAGCCATTGTAGATTTCATCGAGGAAGCTACGCAGTTCTGCAACCGCCTCTGCTTTCTCACGCTCCACAACAAGCATTTCGTTGATCTTACGACCCAAGCCTTTAGATGCCGCACCTAAGTGAGTCTCCAAAACCTGACCAACGTTCATACGCGAAGGAACACCTAACGGGTTCAATACGATATCAACTGGATCACCGTTTTCATCATACGGCATATCTTCAACTGGCATAATTTTAGAAATTACACCCTTGTTACCATGACGACCGGCCATTTTATCACCTGGCTGGATACGACGTTTGATGGCAACATAAACTTTAACGATTTTAAGAACGCCAGGCGCTAGATCATCACCTGTTTGTAATTTGCGTTTCTTATCTTCAAATTTCGCATCAAGCTCTTTACGGCGCTCAATCAAAGCGGCTTGCGCTTTTTCAAGCTGCTCACTCGCTTCTTCATTAGCAACACGAATTTTAAACCACTCAGGGTGATCTAAATTCGCCAAGTACTCTTCCGTAATAATCGCATTGCGAGCCAAGCTAGGACCGCCTTCTGCTTGCTGACCGATTAGGGCCTCAGCTAGACGCTCAAACGTTGCTTTCTCGACAATACGGAACTCTTCGTTCAAGTCTTTACGAACCTGATCAAGCTGCGATTTTTCGATAAACTTAGCTCGGTCATCTTTTTCGATACCATCGCGAGTAAACACTTGCACATCGATAACAGTACCGCGTGTGCCCGTCTTAACGCGCTGAGACGTATCTTTTACGTCAGACGCTTTTTCACCGAAAATAGCACGCAAAAGTTTCTCTTCAGGCGTTAGCTGTGTTTCACCCTTAGGCGTCACTTTACCAACTAGAATATCGCCTGGCTCAACTTCTGCACCGATGTATACGATACCGGATTGATCCAACTTAGAAAGCGCACCTTCACCCACGTTAGGGATATCGGCAGTGATTTCTTCAGGCCCAAGCTTAGTATCACGTGCAACACACGTTAACTCTTGAATGTGGATAGAAGTGAATCGATCTTCTTCTACAACACGCTCAGATACTAGGATCGAGTCTTCGAAGTTGAAACCATTCCAAGGCATGAAAGCAATACGCATGTTTTGACCAAGCGCCAAATCACCCATATCAACAGAAGGACCATCGGCCATAATGTCGCCAGAAGCAACCTTCTCACCCTTCATTACCAAAGTACGCTGATTAATACATGTGTTCTGGTTAGAACGTACGTATTTAGTCAGGTTGTAGATATCTACACCCGCTTCACCAGCAATTGTTTCTTCTGAGTTCACACGTACAACGATACGGCTCGCATCAACAGACTCAATCACACCACCGCGATTCGCGACGATACAAACACCAGAGTCTTTTGCTACATTTTTTTCCATACCAGTACCAACTACAGGCTTATCGGCCTTAAGTGTCGGTACGGCTTGACGCTGCATGTTCGATCCCATCAATGCACGGTTAGCATCATCGTGCTCTAGGAACGGGATCAAAGATGCCGCAACAGAAACAACCTGACGAGGTGACACGTCCATTAGGTTTACTTTTTCTTTTGGAATCAAAGTCGTTTCGTGCATATGACGCACCTGAACCAACTCATCAACCAAACGGCCTTCCGCATCAACATTCGCAGACGCTTGGGCAATTACGTATTTCGCTTCATCGATCGCAGAGATATACACTGTTTCATCAGTCATCTTGCCATCAATAATCTTACGGTATGGCGTTTCTAAGAAGCCGTAGCTGTTAGTACGCGCATAAGTAGATAGCGAGTTGATCAAACCAATGTTTGGACCTTCTGGTGTTTCGATAGGACAAACACGGCCATAGTGAGTAGCGTGTACGTCACGCACTTCAAAGCCTGCGCGTTCACGCGTAAGACCACCAGGCCCTAACGCTGAAACACGACGCTTATGCGTTACTTCAGATAGCGGGTTGTTTTGGTCCATAAACTGAGACAACTGGCTTGAACCGAAGAACTCTTTAATAGCAGCAGCAACTGGCTTCGCATTCAAAAGATCTTGTGGCATAAGGCCATCAGCTTCCGCCATTGACAAACGCTCTTTCACTGCACGCTCAACACGAACAAGACCAACACGGAATTGGTTCTCGGCCATTTCGCCAACAGAACGAACTCGACGGTTACCCAAGTGATCGATATCATCAACCATGCCGTTACCGTTACGGATATCAAGCAAGGTTTTAAGAACAGCAACAATGTCGTCGTTATCAAGAACGCCAGCACCAGTATCTTCTTCACGACCCAAGCGGCGGTTGAACTTCATTCGTCCAACGCCAGACAAATCATAACGATCTTCAGAGAAGAACAAACCTTGGAACAAGCCTTCAGCCGACTCCTTGGTTGGCGGCTCGCCAGGACGCATCATGCGGTAGATCTCAACCAAAGCTTCCAACTGGTTGCTGGTCGGATCAATACGAAGCGTATCAGAAATAAATGGACCATTATCCAAGTCATTCGTGTAAAGCGTATCCACTTCAGTGATACCTGAAGCCACTAATGCCTCTAGCAGATCAACAGAAAGCTCTGTGTTTGCTTCAGCAATCAATTCGCCCGTTGAAGGGTGAACCAAATTTTTAGCAGTTACTTTACCAAGCATGTATTCAAGCGGCACAGATAAGCGCTCAAGACCCGCTTTTTCCATTACACGAATATGCTTAGCGGTAATACGACGACCTTCTTCTACGATAAGTTCGCCATTCGCATCAGCAATATTAAATAGCGCTGTATCACCACGTAGGCGATTAGCAACTAGATCCATCTCAAAACCATCACGCTTCAAATAGAAACGCGTAGATTCAAAGAAAGCATCTAGAATTTGTTCCGTACCATAACCCAAAGCACGCAGCAAAATCGTTGCTGGTAACTTACGACGACGGTCGATACGAACAAATACGCAATCCTTTGGATCAAACTCGAAGTCCAACCAAGAACCGCGGTAAGGAATAATTCGAGCAGAATGCAGTAATTTACCTGAAGAGTGAGTTTTGCCACGATCGTGATCAAAAAACACACCAGGAGAACGGTGTAATTGAGAGACGATAACACGCTCAGTCCCGTTAATTACAAAGGTACCATTATCTGTCATGAGCGGAATTTCACCCATGTAGACTTCTTGCTCGCGTATGTCTTTGATTGCTTTGTTCGACGATTCTTTATCATAAATGATAAGTCGCACACGAACACGTAAAGGTGCCGCGTAAGTAACACCACGCAACTGACACTCTTTAACATCAAAAACTGGTTTGCCTAAACGGTAATCGACGTATTCTAGCGCCGCATTGCCGGAAAAGCTGACCATTGGAAAGACAGATTTAAAGGCCCCATGCAGACCTAATTCCCCACGCTCTGCAAGGCTTTTACCTTCTTGCAGAAAATTACGGTAGGATTCAAGCTGAATTGCCAGCAAGTATGGCACATCCAAAACGGGCGGCAGTTTACCGAAATCCTTACGGATACGTTTTTTCTCAGTATATGAGTAAGCCATCAGCATTCCCCAGCTTGTGCACATTGACGCAAAAGGCCCAAATCAGGCCTTACCATATATGGGAGCATTATCTCCCACTTGAAAATTCTTCTAAGGTTTTATTTGAGTTTTAGAAACCCAAAAAGGCCGGTGACAATAATGTCACCAGCCATTTCGACTATTGGTCGAAATCTGGAAATGCAAGCATCATTACTTGATTTCGACAGATGCACCAGCTTCTTCAAGAGCTGCTTTAAGAGCGGCAGCGTCATCTTTAGAAGCGCCTTCTTTAACAGTCATTGGAGCGCCGTCAACGATAGCTTTAGCTTCTTTCAAGCCTAGACCAGTCGCTGCACGAACAGCTTTGATTACGTTTACTTTCTTGTCGCCAGCAGCAGTAAGAACAACGTCAAATTCAGTTTGTTCTTCAGCAGCAGCGCCAGCTTCAGCAGCAGGACCTGCAGCTACAGCAGCAGCTGCAGATACGCCGAATTTTTCTTCCATTGCTGAAATTAGTTCAACAACGTCCATCACAGACATTTCTGCTACTGCATTGATGATATCTTCTTTAGTTAGAGCCATGACTCAGATTCCTAGCATTCTTTATAATTACCCGAAGGCAATAAAACAAAATATTTATCAAGAAGGGATACGGTAAACCGTATTACGCCGCTTCTTGCTCTTTTTGATCGCGAACCGCTGCAAGAGTACGTACAAACTTGCTTGTTGCGCCCTGAATAACACTCATCAGTTTCGCAATTGCTTCGTCGTATGTAGGCAGTGTTGCCAAACGATCAATGTCGCCAGCTGGGATCAACTCACCGTTGAACGCCAACGCCTTCACTTCAAACTTGTTGTTCGTTTTAGCAAAAGCTTTCAACAAACGAGCAGCCGCACCCGGGTGTTCGTTAGAAAAAGCAATTAACGTAGGACCAACAAAGCTCTCAGCTAGGCATTCGAAGTCAGTGCCTTCAACTGCACGGCGAGCCAAAGTGTTACGTACTACACGTACATAAACACCTGCTTCACGCGCTTCTTTACGTAGTGCTGTCATATTGCTCACGGTAACACCGCGAGAATCAGCAACTACTGCAGACAATGCAGTTTTAGCAACTTCGCTAACTTCGGCGACAATGGCTTTTTTGTCTTCTAGACCTAATGCCACTGGTTTTCTCCTGGATTAGCAGAGAGCGTATACTCTCTTATTTTTACCAACTCTTCGATTACTCGAAGTACTTGCTGGTGAGTTAGATCCAGTATATCTGAATCGGGCCACACCATCTGCGCAGGACAAACATTTTACAACGTTGTTATTAAACCCTTAGGGTTCCTGCGGTCTTTGACGGCCTGCTCAACAAATAAATGAAGGCAGACCCCAAAGCTCATGATCTAAACATGCTTACTTAGTAGAGTTAAGCGCGCTTAGATCAATTTGTAGACCAGGTCCCATTGTAGAGGACAAAGTCACTTTTTTCAGGTAAACGCCTTTAGATGAAGCAGGCTTAGCACGACGCAAGTCAGCCAAAAGTGCTTCCACGTTTCCTCTGATAGCATCAGCAGCGAACTCAATAGAGCCTACAGCCGCATGGATGATACCATTTTTATCTGTACGGTAACGAGCTTGACCAGCTTTTGCATTTTTAACTGCAGTTGCAACATCAGGTGTTACTGTGCCAACTTTAGGGTTAGGCATTAGACCGCGTGGACCTAGAACCTGACCTAGCTGACCGACGATACGCATTGCATCAGGAGATGCGATAACAACGTCAAAATCTAGGTTACCAGCTTTAACTTGCTCAGCCAAATCTTCGAAACCAACAACATCTGCACCAGCTTCTTTCGCAGCTTCAGCATTTGCACCTTGCGCGAATACAGCAACACGAACATCTTTACCAGCACCATGAGGCAATACAGTAGAGCCACGAACAACCTGATCAGATTTACGTGGATCAACGCCTAGGTTAACAGATACATCGACAGATTCTTTGAACTTAACAGTAGAAAGCTCAGACAATAGAGCAACAGCCTCTTCTACAGAGTAAAACTTAGTTGCTTCTACTTTTTCAGCGATCAAGCGAGCGCGTTTAGTTAATTTAGCCATTAGTTTACACCCTCAACTTCTAGACCCATAGCGCGTGCGCTACCAGCAATCGTACGAACTGCTGCATCCATGTCAGAAGCAGTCAAATCAGCTTGCTTCGCAACAACAATCTCTTCTAGCTGTGCACGTGTAACCGTACCAACTTTCTGAGTGTTTGGACGTGGAGAACCACTCTTCAAACCAGCTGCTTTTTTAAGTAAAACAGAGGCAGGAGTAGATTTAGTTTCAAATGTAAAGCTACGATCACTGTATACAGTGATGATTACTGGCGTTGGAAGACCAGGCTCTACGCCTTGAGTTTTCGCATTAAACGCTTTACAGAATTCCATGATATTCACACCGTGTTGACCAAGTGCTGGACCAACTGGTGGACTTGGGTTCGCTTGACCCGCTTTAACTTGTAGCTTGATATAAGCTTGGACTTTCTTAGCCATTTTTCAACTCCAGATGGGTCACTGCCCGAAGGCTACCCGTTCAACAAAATCAGGCCTTCTCAACCTGACTAAACTCCAAATCAACAGGTGTCGAGCGCCCAAAAATAAGCACCGCCACTTTGATTCGACTTTTATCGTAATCCACTTCTTCCACAACACCATTGAAGTCAGCAAACGGCCCTTCGTTAACACGAACCACCTCACCCACTTCAAACAAAGTCTTAGGACGCGGCTTATCAACCCCATCACTAACGCGTTGCAAAATAGCATCTGCTTCACGACTCGTGATCGGAGAAGGCTTATCAGCCGTACCACCGATGAAACCCAATACACGAGAGGTGCCTTTAACCAAGTGCCAAGAGGCGTCATTCATATCCATTTGAACCAATACATAACCTGGATAGAACTTTCTTTCACTCTTGCGCTTTTTGCCATCTCGGATTTCGACTACTTCTTCAGTCGGCACCAAGATGTCACCAAAATTTTCTTCCTGCCCCATAACCTGCACTCGCTCAAGAAGCGAACGCATTACGTGCTTTTCGTACCCTGAGTACGCCTGTACTACATACCATCGTTTGGTCACGAGCAACTCCTAACTAATTACCGAGGAAACGATCCAACCAAGGAACGAATCCACCCCCCATAGCACGAGAGACATAAAAACAACAACCGCTAATACTATTAATGTTGTTTGCGTGGTCTCTTGTCTGGTTGGCCATACAACTCTGCGAATTTCAGTCTTAGCTTCTTTTGCCAAAGTAAAAAAAGCCTTACCTTTCACAGTCTGCAACGCAACAAAACCAGCAACACCAGCCAACACCAAGATAGCAATTAAGCGATACAATAGTGACTCAGCAGAATAATAGTTATTACCAATCACGCCTACCGCAACTAGTAGAACAACAATCGCCCACTTAAACACATCTCCGCGAGACGCTTGAGCTTCAGTACTCGAACTCATACTTTAGGTGATCCCTAACTAAGAAATAGGATACGAATTATGGCAGGCCAAGAGGGACTCGAACCCCCAACAGCCGGTTTTGGAAACCGGTGCTCTACCAATTGAACTATTGGCCTACAATCGTATGGGCGGAGGATGATACCTAAACATGCTAAGTTTAGCAAGGGTATCTGCCCAAAAAACAGACAATAAAAAAGGCGGTCGAGCCACCTATCTTTTGCATTGGAAAGCTGGAGCTCATGAGCAGATTTGAACTGCCGACCTCACCCTTACCAAGGGTGTGCTCTACCAACTGAGCTACATGAGCATTGGAGCGGGTAGCGGGAATCGAACCCGCCTCTTCAGCTTGGAAGGCTGAGGTAATAGCCACTATACCATACCCGCAATTGGTGGAGGGAGGTGGATTCGAACCACCGAAACTTTCGTGGCAGATTTACAATCTGCTCCCTTTGGCCACTCGGGAACCCCTCCACGTACTCAGCGCTACAACGCAACACCCCAAAAGGTGGGAGCCATTATATGAATCGTCTTGCCAATTGCAAGCGCTAGCAAGGATTTTTTTCTACTTTTATCATCATCTTTGTCAGATCAAAGCGTGACATGAACTGTTCCCAGTCTTTTTCATCCACAGGGTGCGATATATCGATCTGCTGCAGTGAGACATTTCGCATATGTTCATAAACATCAACAGGATAGCCTGAGGCATTCTGCACTCGCACTTTTGCCTGATTCGCTCGCTCTTGTGATGAATACAAACCCAAAGATATTCGATTCTTCATTTCAGCACGATTAATAACAAAACTGTCGATCGATTTAGAAGCAAGTTCTTTTACAATACGCGCTGCAATTTCTGGCGTTTCTGGTGCCGCTATATACAGCCAGAATTTAGGCCTTTTACCTGTCACCTCTCTGTCCTGATAATCCCAACCAAAACCATTTAGCACTTTAACAATTTGCTGCTTATCTTCATTGCGCTCTGCCTCAAGACGCGGACAGAATAACTCTGGCGCATCAACGGTCGCCTGCTCAATGACTTTGTTAAGCGCCTCTTCAAGACTTTCATTTGATGACACTTCAGCTTCAGGGTATTGTTCGATAGGAGCTTCAGACAAAAGGTAAATTTTTTCGCTGACAGGCGGCCCATAAACTGACTCTCTGCTTTTTTCAGGCGTATCTTGGACAAAACTATGCCAACTTAAAAATGCGGCATTCAACAACACAACAAAAAGAAAAAGCCACTTCATTTATTGCCTCTTAACTGCTCATCACCCACCAATTTTGCACCTATAGCCACTAGATTCATCTGGCGCTCGACGGGGATACTCAAACGCCCCAGCAAAGACTCAGCATCGCCACCTGTCGCCACCCATTTATACTCTTTGTATTGTAAGTGGATGCGCTCCAAGAAACCTAAAACCATTTCATAACACCCTTCTGTTACCGCTCGGGCGGTCGAGTTAGGAAGCCCTTCTCCGCCAACGACCTCATTCGAATCATAACGAATTCGCGCCGTGTTAGAGAGCAGAGATTCCTCCATCATACCAAGCCCTGGGGTTATATATCCGCCAAGGTGGACCCCTTCTTTATTGACCACATCTACCTTAATAGCTGTACCAGCATCTATCACAACCACACCATCCTTTGCTAGGTGGTATGCTGCAATGGCACCAAGCCAACGATCTACGCCTAATCGCTCCGGCTCAAGGTAAGCGTTATACACACCGCAAGCTTCAGCTTGGCTGGCTAATGTGACCCAGCCACTATGCGGGTATTCAGCCTGAATATCTGCATGCAACAGCGCACTTTGCTCCTTCGAGCGCACACTGGCAAAGTAAATCACATCTGGATCAAAACCTGTATTAGCAGGGCAATTGTCACCTCGCTGAACCCACAATACACAATCACCTTCAAATGCAGTAAGTTTGATACTTGTATTCCCTGCATCAACCACCAAAACCTTAGATGCGACGGACACTTATTTCTCCTCCATGCAAAGCCACTAGCTCACCATTTTCTTCTAGCAGCAACGCCCCTTTCTGATCAATACCTCGCGCGACACCTTGGCGCTGCTGAGAAACCGTACTAACAGTAACGGATTGATTAAAAAGCACGTCATATGCTTGCCATTGATGCTGAAAATGCTTCATCCCATTACCGTCTTCAAACAATTGGCAGATACTCATTAGCTCTTCGGTGAGCTCTGCCAAAAGAAAGTTTCTACTTGGTCGAGTCTTAAGTCGAGAAACCAAATCGGTCCAAGGCTGATCGACGTGCGCCATAAATCCATCATCCATCTCGACGTTTAACCCCACCCCAATAATGACATGACATACATCCTGATCCGCCACCATTTCCAATAAAATGCCACAGATCTTCTGCCCATCAATTTGTACATCATTGGGCCACTTCAGGCCTGGATTCGGAATACCTGCTTTTCTCAAAACACGTGCAACAGCCACCCCCACAGCAAGGCTCAACCCTTCTACTACACTCGGCCCATTGTCAAAACGCCAAACGAATGAGAAGGTTAGGTTTTTGGCAACACCGGATTCCCATTGACGACCGCGTCGCCCTTTACCTTTAGTTTGGCGCTCAACAGCAATTAACGCAGGTAAGGGCTGGCCAGTTGATATATGTTGTTTTGCATCACCATTCGTAGACTCAGTTTCAAACGCTAATTTGAGCGCCACATCACTTGCCACACCATTAGCACGCAGCAGCTCTTCGGACAACAATTCAACGGGGGTTGGTAAACGATAACCACGACCTTTAACGGAATGAACTGTGACACCAATAGACTCTAGCTTTTTAAGTTTCTTCCAGACCGCTGCGCGGGTGACTCCTAATGCGACCCCTAACTCTTCACCAGAGTGAAATTCATTATCACTAAGTAGGGCCAAAACAGCTTGCATCAACGCTCTCCAACTTTAATTTATCATTTCGTTTGAAACGGTATAAAAGATTGACCTTTCACCGCTTGAAGCCAGTTTAATTCAGGGTAATCACAAGTATTATCAACAGCATGAATAGAATACGCATGGCGCGACAGTTCAGAGCGATTAGCATAACTAAGGTGAGGAAACTCGCCATTCAAAACCACTAAGGAGCCTTTTGGTACTGGCATGGCCACCAGCTCGTCTTGACGCCAAGCGTGTTCTTTTAATGTCACCATTTTTGTTTCTACCGAATCAGGTGCATTACGTTCGAAACGCTTTAATAATCCTTGACGATGGCCTTTGGGCACACCCCAAAGACAACCATTTTCAAGTGTCGCGTCTTCAATGGCAAACCACAAGCCGATAACACTCATTGGCGTAGTGTATAGAAAGGTGCTGTCTTGATGACAATTTACCTCTCCACCAATACCTGGTTGCTTAAAAATATACATAGATTGCGCAGCCCGTGGCTCAACCATCCCCAGCTGCCGTAACAATTGCCCCCATACACAGGACAACGAAAAATCTTTAAACACATCATCTTGAAAATGAAGACTGTGCCCTACTTTGTTAATAGACAGCTCAAGGGGTTGTTTAAGACTACCAACCTCATCAAACGCCTCTTCTTCAAAGAAGAAAGACACCTTATTAGCCGACTCCATGAAATAACTGTCGGTATAGCGAGACTGCTCGTTAGTTGTGAAAATAGAGCGTACAGAGTCCGGCTCGAAAGATGCCATAAGCTCTAACATCCGCGCTTTAAGCGCATCACAAACAGCCTCCGGAATAATCGACTCCAGCACCAAATAGCCATCATTATGGTACTGCTCTATTTGCGATTGCGTGATATCAACCGCAGGAAGACTAAGCCCTATATTTTCTGACATGCACTCTCTCTATCTATATTCACTTTGCGTTAGCCTTAATGAAAAAGGCGACTTCCTGCATCAATGAATTGAAGTTTGGATTCCAAGACACTCGCGCCGCATGAGGGCTATTTTTCGTTAAGGCTGAAGACTTTTCACCAAACCAATTTTCACCATCTGTTCGACACGTTTGATACAAGGACTCATCCGCTTGGTACCAACCGCAAATTCTATATTCACCTGCAGCTCCATAATAGGGGTTTTCTGGGTTGCCATGAACAGCCATATGCGCCAGACCTAATATCCTGTCCTCTGGCCAATTGGTATTGTAAACCTTAATTCGGTCTGTATTGGCGCTCATTTGATCTTTGCTATACAGCACCATCTGGCTTTTTGGCCCAACCATGCCTGCATTAAACACTTTTTCTGATACAGAGGAATCGACTGTCTGGTCATCTTCCGATAAAGCGATGAATACTGGTAATGTTTTCGGATTTTTAAGAATTAAGTGTCGCACTTCTTTCGACAGTTTATATACTTCAGCGATTGCTGGAACAGGAATAGACGCGTACTTAGCAAAGTCGTCGCTTGGGTAATTATCCAACCAATCTTTAAACATCGCCAACCAAGGTGACAGCCAATCAATGCTGCTGTTCACTTTAAAAACAGGCGAAAACAAAATAGCACCAGCGACACTATCTGAATGCTGCCAGGCATACTCTGCAGCTAATGCACCACCAGTAGAGAAGCCCCCAACATACATCACATCAACTTCTTTACTGAATTTATCCGCTGCATTTCGGAACGTCACGCGCCATTCATTTCGGGAAACATGCAATAGATCATCAGCCTTTGTGCCATGACCAGGCAATAAAACCACTCTTACATGATAGCAAGACGCTTGCAGTGCCACTGCTGGGTCTCGCATCGAAAAAGGAGAATCAGATAAACCGTGCGATAGCAACACGCCAATACGCGCTCGGCCGGTACATGTCTGCGCATCAGGCAATAATTCAAAAGGCAAAACAGCAGACAACTCTCTAGCTTTGTTATCAGCATTAACCCATAACTTCCGCTCGTTAACATATTGCTCTGCTCGAGCGACGTATTGATCAAAAGGTTCGCCTGGCTCATAGATGAATTCAGCTTGCTCTTGCGCCGCATTGACGGCTTCTGATATAGGTAAAAGCAATACAAAAACACACCACAACGCTATTTTCTGCCGCACAATAAATCCTCTCGCTGTAAGTAATTCAATCTAAATAACATCCTAGGAGCTCCCTGACCATGTTATTATTAAACACTTCCCTTGTACTACGCACTCCATCATGAAACCACCTTACCCTAACGCAGAACAAGTTCCTTCACTTTGGTTCCCCTTGGTAAAAAAGTTTTATCAAGCACACTACCCAAGCGGAAAACCAAATAAAGCAGACCCGATTTGGGTTATAAAAGACAAAGGCGTCATTCTGTGCGCAGTCAGGCTCAAACGTATTGCCGACAATCAACTACTCACAAGCATGATAACAGACCCTAATTTCCGCAAGCTTGGGCTAGGTAGCCACCTCATCAGCAGCATACACCCAGCACTGAATGAAATGCCCACCTATTGCTTTGCCTTGACTCATCTAGTGCCCTTTTATATTGCCAATCATTTTACGACCATATCGGTAAAAATGTTACCTGAAGAATTATCAAGCCGCTTTCGCACTTATACTGCACAAGGTCGAAAACTTACGCCAATGTGTTACATCCGCAGTTAAAATGCTCTTAAAA
The DNA here is from genome assembly GCF_003337275.1 of Marinomonas foliarum. Taxonomy (GTDB): domain Bacteria; phylum Pseudomonadota; class Gammaproteobacteria; order Pseudomonadales; family Marinomonadaceae; genus Marinomonas; species Marinomonas foliarum. Next base: position 62,614 of record NZ_QPJQ01000025.1, read on the forward strand.
TGCACTTAAAACCTCTTAAATTACTAAAACTATGATGCCTTTATTGACGCTTTTCAGCTTCCTCCAGTACCTTTGATCACCTTACATATCTTTGTGAAGACAATAAATAAAAAGACTGAGGACATCATGTCAATCACCTTACCATCCAACTCGAAAATGCTTAGCTCTGATTTTATCTTTGGCGTGGCGACTGCCTCCTTTCAGATTGAGGGCGCGACAACAGCCGACAATCGTCTAACTTCTATTTGGGACACTTTCTGTGCAACACCCGGAAAAGTAAAAGGCGCAGATAACGGTGAAATAGCATGCGACCATTACCATCTATGGGAACAAGACATCCAATTGATTAAAGATCTCGGTGTAGATGCCTATAGACTGTCTATTGCATGGCCTCGCGTCATGGACCAAAACGGTGAAGCCAACCAAGCTGGACTAGATTTTTACCGCGCCCTACTGACAAAACTTAAAGCGGAAGGTCTTAACGTATTTGTTACTCTTTATCATTGGGACCTACCTCAATACCTCGAAGACAAAGGCGGCTGGCTAAACAGAGAAACAGCGTACCAATTCAAACGATATGCCGACTTAGTCACATCAGAGTTATCTGAATGGGTCGATAGCTGGGCGACCTTCAACGAACCTTTCTGTGCGGCAATATTAGGTTATGAACTTGGCATACATGCGCCAGGTCTAAGCAAGCCAGAATACGGCAGACAAGCCGCACACCATATTTTACTTGCTCATGGCTTAGCTCTCCCAGTGATTCGTAAAAATGCACCTAAGTCACAGGTGGGCATCGTACTCAACATGAATCGATCTTATGCTGCCAGCGAAAAAGCCGAAGACCAGTTTGCTTGCTTGATGCGCGAAACGTTAGACAATCAGTTTTTCATTGAGCCATTAATGAAAGGCCAGTACCCGCAGATCCTCAAAACCGTTGCGCCGCAATATTTGCCTAACGTGTTACCAGGCGATATGGAGATAATTTCTCAACCAATGGACTTCTTGGGCATGAATTTCTACACCTGTAATCATAATGCCTTCGACTCAGAAAACATGTTTAAAGATGTGAAAAACAGCAAAACCGTTGAATATACCGATATTGGCTGGGAAGTTGCTCCACACGCCTTTACCGAGCTGTTAGTAAACCTTCACAAACAATATACCCTACCGCCAATGTACATTACCGAAAACGGTATCGCCTGCGCCGATAATATTATTGATGGGGACATCAATGACGATCAACGCGTGCGTTATTTGAACGGCCATTTAAATGCCGTACATCAAGCGATTGAAGCGGGAGTGGATATTCGGGGGTATTTTGCTTGGAGCTTAATGGATAATTTTGAATGGGCCGAGGGTTACAGCAAACGCTTTGGTTTAACTTACGTCGACTATCAAACTCAAGAAAGAACCATTAAACGCAGCGGATATGCCTACCGTGACTTTTTAAATAATCGCAAAAGCTAAATTATTTAGACGCAATTATTGAGCAACTAAAAATGCCCGATGCATAACATCGGGCATTTTTATTGGTAAAACAAACAGGTGCCTTTAAAAAGTTACTTCAAATGGCCTGCATTGTGAAGCTCTCTGTCTTTTTCTGCTGGCGGCGTCCACTGATACTGCCACGTCTCAGTCAGCGGCTGACCATTCGCTTCTAGATAAACACGAAGATTAATCGGCTTAGTGGCATTCTTTCCATTTGGTGGGACTAAATCGAACATCGCGCGATAGCCATCAATAGAATGAAGTGGTCGCGCCGATTCAATTTCCACTCGTCCGTCTGAAGAGGTAATCACTGCTTTCACTTTAGTATCATTGCCTAGCATAGCTAAAGAACCGCCAGCAAAATCAACAACAAAACGCTTGCTGTAATAATCACGCTTCTTACCAATCACACCACCAATACCAGTAAAGGTATCAACGACTCTTGCGCGATTAGATTGAACGGGGGGGTGGCTTCCCCAGTACATGTTATAGCTATAAAGCAACTCTTGGCCTGCTTCAACTGGAGTATCTGGATTCCAGAAAGCCACAATGTTATCGAAGGTTTCATCTAAAGTTGGAATCTCTACCAACTGAACAGAACCTTTACCCCAATTACCGATTGGCTCAATCCATAGGCTAGGACGCTTTTCATAGAAGACACCATCGTCTTGGTAGTGATCAAAGTTACGGTCACGCTGCAGTAAACCAAACCCTTTTGGGTTTTCATCACTATAAGCATTGAACTGCAAATTGGCAGGGTTAGTTAGTGGACGCCAAATCCATTCACCATTACCTGTTTGCATAGCAAGTCCATCAGAATCATGAATCTCGGCACGCCAATCATAATTTGTACGACGGTCATTTTCCCCAATCATAAACATACTGGTCATTGGCGCGACCCCCAAACGCTCAACAGATTTGCGTGGGTAAATAGCAGAATCCACTTTCATTTTGAACGGTTCGCCTGGAGACATATCAAAGCGATAAGCACCTGTAACACTTGGAGAATCCATTAACGCGTAAACAGTTACTACATCAGAACCTGGTGCAGGCTTCTGTAGCCAAAAATCTGTAAATACAGGGAACTCTTCTGGATGCGGCATTGCTGTATCAATTGCCAAGCCACGAGCAGACAGACCATACTGCATTTCACTACCCACTGCTCGGAAGTAGCTCGCCCCTAAGAAGGCAACAACATCACGCTGCCAATCTGTCGAAAACTGCATTCTAAAGCCAGCGAAACCAAGATCTTTAGGAAGATCTTCACCTTTTACTTTAGACTTACCGTAAGTAAATTCAGAAGGCATATAAGGAATCGGGGTAGATTTACCATTCTCCAACTCACTCATATGAATTGGCGTATCAAAACCTAAACCAAGATGGAAAAGCCCTGTACGGAACTCCGATTTTTCATCATTCCATAATGCAGCGTCTTTATTAAATTGGATTTCTTGATAATCATCCCAGTCCAAGCCTTTTAAGCTCTCTGGCATTTCACCTTGATGACTTTCATAAGGCTTAGTCGCCAATTGGCGCGCGTACCCTTTTAACCAAGCATAGCTAAATACTTCACCCTCCTCAGGTTGAGCCGCAGAAGACGCGGATGTCATTTCAGATGACGGAGCGGCACACGCAGTAAGACTGAACAACACACCAACTGCCAATAAGGAACGACTTGCTAAGCGCTGTAAATTACTAGATACATTTGTTTTTCGGGATTTTCGCAAAACCTGCGACCCGACCAAGTTTGAACCCTTCATGGGTTCTGAAAAACAATGATGAAGCATATTATCGACTCTATTAGTTATGGACAATTGAGTCCTATATTATCGAATAACAATGTCAACTAGTGTTCAGATAGAGTAAACATTTAAGATTTATACAGACAATATCCGCCTCTAGCTTAGTTTTTTTGTCCATTAGAGCCGCTAAAAGAGCAAAGTCTGGCGCTTGAATACGGTTCTCTATAAAATTCCGTCTACTAACAATCTAATAGGAACAACAATATGAAAAATGCCATTGTCGGCATTCAAATGCTATTTGTTGCATTTGGCGCTTTGGTACTCGTACCTCTATTGACAGGGCTTGACCCTAGCGTTGCTCTCTTTGGCGCTGGTGTCGGTACACTTTTATTTCAATTCATGACGCGCCGCACTGTGCCAATTTTCCTCGCCTCTTCTTTTGCCTTTATCGCGCCAATTATGTTTGGCGTTCAAACATGGGGCATTCCTGCCACGATGGGCGGATTAATGGCAGCAGGACTTGTTTACGTCATCTTGGGTGGCATCATTCGACTAAAAGGCGCTGGTTTCATCCATACGCTATTACCGCCTGTCGTCATAGGTCCAATAATCATGGTGATCGGCCTAGGGCTTGCACCCGTTGCTGTCAATATGGCTCTCGGGAAAGCTGGCGACGTTCAGGCAATTGATGCCGATATTTCGATCATCATCGCGCTCACTTCTTTACTGACAACCATCTTGATCAGCGTGTTCGCAAAGGGCTTATTTAAGCTTCTGCCTGTACTTGGTGGCATCTTTGTAGGCTATATATTGAGTTTATTCTTTGGCATCGTTAATTTTGAAGCGGTATACAGTGCTGCTTGGTTTGCTATGCCTAACTTCACAGCACCAGAATTCAATGTCAATGCCATCTTGTTCATGTTGCCTGTTGCTATCGCCCCTGCCGTCGAGCACGTAGGCGATATTCTTTCTATCTCCAATGTCACCGGCAAGGACTATCTTAAGAAGCCAGGCTTACACCGAACTATTGCTGGCGATGGTGTCGCAACGATGGCAGCCGCTATGGTCGGCGCACCACCAAATACAACTTACAGTGAAGTTACAGGTGCCGTTATGCTGACTAAAGCATTTAACCCTGTCATCATGACTTGGGCTGCCATCGCAGCCATAACACTCGCTTGGGTTGGAAAATTAGGTGCCGCCTTACAAACCATTCCTCTGCCTGTAATGGGCGGCATTATGATTCTCTTGTTTGGATCTATTGCTGCGGTAGGCTTGAATACTCTAATCAAAAACCAAGTTGATCTTCATAAATCTCGTAATCTAATCATCGTCGGTGTCACACTGGTATTTGGTATCGGCGGCATGGCGTTTGGTATTGGTGAATTTAGCCTCCAAGGTATAAGCCTATGCGGTATTGTGGCGATCACGCTTAACCTCATCCTACCAAAAGACATCGGCGACAATCATATTGTTGATAACGCACAGATGGAAGAATAACTCTAGATAATAGAAGCAGTTCAAACTAAAACGGCCCCTCATAGGGACCGTTTTTTTTGTAAAAAAACCACATCGATATTTGTTAAGCCAGCATAGGATAAGTGAATAAAAATAAGTGCAGAGCATTTACTATAAAGTGGCATAGAATAGACAACTCGATTCGATTAGTCAGATAATACAGATAGCCATAACCTAAACCAGCAACCCCCGCTACAATGACATATTCAATACCACCTCCAACATGGGCAATACCAAAAAGCAAAGCAGGAACAATAGGAATAACAAACATGTATGACTTCCCTTTCAACCAATTTGATAGTTCTCTTTGCATAAAACCACGAAAGAAAGCCTCCTCGGCCACACAAGTAAATAACAAATTAATAACAAGGAAAGCCAACCAGAAGCTAGGCAACTTAACATCAATATGAATCAAACCGAGCAGCGTAGCCAACCCCAGAGCCAAGCATGGCGTAGCAAAGAATATTACTAGTGCGCCCTTAGATTTCTGCAACGCCTTAAAGTAACTTACATTAGCCTGCCCTCTAAAGAAGTAGACTATCAAGAACAAGCCAACCAAACCTTTGTCAAAGTTTGCATACAAACTAAAAGGTATTCCGTCTCTACTCACTGACTCCTCAATCACCACCGCATTGTTATTGAAACCTGGCAATAGATGTGTTGCTAGAGCAAGGGAAAACACTCCAAAAATCCCTACAACCACTCTGCGAAGCCAAACCACACGTAGCAACAATGAAGCGAATAACAATCCTGAATAAACAAAGATCACCGCTACCCCTTGGATACTCAGAACACCCTCTATAAATCCAACAAGCACGGCAATTAGGAAAGACATACCCCATAAAGGAATCTTTATAATTGAAAATTTTAATGGCGCAAAAACCAATAAAATAGATAAACCAAGTAAATAAAATGCCATGACAACCTCAGCAGAAGACCAATTAATAAATACCAGAAGATGACCTACTTTCGCCCCCTTCCTTTGGCTTCCCGCCTTCGCTGAAATAACAGTAGCGATATGTCATTGCGACATTCCCTTCTTAGAAACTACAAACTTTCATTTGCTAGCGACAATTTTTCAACTCGTCTTTTCATCAAATTAAAAGCCTGACAGCATTAGTGACCAGATAATGCTTAATTAAAAGAAGATTGAAAAGTATTAACGTTGGATTCACGCTGACGCGTTGAGTTTGCATTTCCTTAAGACGAAAAAAAGCCCTGACAGCATAGCTATCAGGGCCTTGTTAATATAAAGCTTGATGATACTTCCCCTATTGCGGGACGATCTACTCTTACAT
>NZ_QPJQ01000026.1 GCF_003337275.1 Marinomonas foliarum
AAACTGGCAGCCAATAGGTGATGTGGAATTAAATCCAGAGCAACACAAAGACGCTGCTTAATTATTTTAGGCGACAACTACCTTGAAAGACGCCGAAGGTGTTTATCAGCAGCATGAAATATTGATTCAAAATCAACAGGAGAAACTAATGTTTCTTGATAACTCTCTATTGCATCAACCGTTTGGCGTCTCAACCACTCGATATAGGGAGTGCTCCTAGCTTTTGGGTATGAACAAAGAAGAATAACTCGATCAAAGGAAAAATTCGCCAAAGTAGACGATATAGGTGCATCTAATGGCATATCAGAGATAGCAGCCCTTAAATCTGTATCACCAACCCATGAAAAAAGTACTTTTTCCGCCACAAATACATCCCTAATAAAAACAACTGCTTAGTAATTGTAAAGATTACTACAGTTTCTCGCTCAACACATCATTGGAAAAATAGAGTAAAGGTCACTAATTTCACCAGTGTTTAGTCGCATGGGACATAAATGGGCCAAAGGTGGGACAAAAATGGGCCAAAATCAGATACAAAAAAGCCGAACACTAGGTTCGGCTTTCGTAACTTACTGAGTAGTAAGTATAAATTTTGGTAGGACTAAGCAGATTCGAACTGCTGACCTCTACCATGTCAAGGTTACTCTGAATATTCCCTTACATGGCAATGAACTACTTTATATAACGTATTCAATGCCTTAGTAAACACACATCCTTTGAATCAAAGCAATATAAGGCAATAAAACTCAATATCAGGGGATTTTGGCCCATTTTGATCCCATTTTGGCCCATGACCTCTACCCTTCGAATCAAAGCATCTCAAATTAGCCCATACTTTCAAGGCAAAAATATCTATAAATACATGGCTTCAATTACTTTGAATCAAAGCATACTTTTGGACATTTTTTCTGCTTTGATTCGTAGTAAAATAAGGTTTACGCACAACTATAAGCTTTTAGCATCAGAAAAGAGCTAAAATATATTTAGGAAGATTATTGCTTATTTGTACATAATTTTCTTGATAACCTGCGTAAACGCCTTTTGACTACTCTCTTCATACTCATGCTTAAAATCACAAATAACTTGTTGCCCAGCAACAAAAACATCTTTTATTAGATTTTCATTGCAAGCAAAAACCCAGCGATTAAGTAGATCTTTACTCTCACTAGCATCAATAAAAGGATGCTTACTATCAAGCACCATAAAGTCCGCACGGTTCCCTAAAGCTAACCCTAATGACACATCGCAAGCTTGATTACCGCCTAGCAACGCCTGCTGAAAAAGATGATCGCCAATATGATTTTGTGCTGCGCAATGCAAGCGATTACGCTGTTGATCACGCAAGCGTTGACTGTATTCTAAACTACGCAGCTCTTCGATAACCGATAAGCTAACATGACTGTCAGAACCAATGCCCCAGCGGCCTTTTGCATTTTCATACGCAACCGCAGGAAAAATACCATCACCGAGATTAGCTTCAGTAGTAGGGCATAATCCCGCTACCGAATTACTGCTAGCAATTGCGTTTAGCTCACTGTTATCAAGGTGTGTTGCATGCACTAAACACCAACGCTCATCCAAACCGATCTCATTATGTAACCATTGAACTGGACGTAGCCCACTCCAATTAAGACAGTCCTGTACTTCCTTTTGTTGCTCAGCAATATGAATATGAATTGGCATAGATTTATTAAGGCTCTCTAACACAGTCTCAATCTGTTCTTTCGTTACGGCTCGCAAGGAATGAAAGCAAATGCCAAGTTTGTGTCTAACATCATTAGACCTATCCCCTGATATGGCCTTTTCACAGGCATGATGAAGCGCTAAATAGGAATCGCAAGAATGAATAAAACGCACCTGGCCAGCATTGGGTATTTGCCCCCCAAAACCTGAATGAGAGTACAGTACAGGTAATAAAGTAATTCCAATACCTGATTGATCAGCAGCCTGTAATAATTGCATAGCCATTTCTGCAGGCTGTTGGTAGGCATTCCCACCAACTCCATGATGCAAATAATGAAATTCCCCAACCTGTGAATAGCCTGCTTTTAGCATGTCGATATAAAGCTGTGTAGCAATAACTTGCACATCATTTGGCGTAAGCTTTTGTACAACTTTATACATTAAGTCACGCCAACTCCAAAAACTATCACTGGGGTTTAAGCTAACTTCGGCAACACCAGCCATTACCCTCTGAAAAGCATGAGAATGTAAATTGGCAAGTGTTGGCAAAACTGGACCAGATAAAAGAACATCTTGATTTTGCTCCTTACTATCAGGAGCGATATCGTAAATAAGGCCATTTTGTATAGTAAAACGAACATTATGCGCCCAACCTTGAGGTAACAAAGCGCGCTTTGCAAAATATCCTTGTCTATAAGAATTCTGCATTACAATTGGATCCTTGTTAAATTAATAGTAAAAAGAACTCTCTGCTTAAATATATAAACCTACTCGACGAGTACTATTTAGAAAACTTATCTAAGTAGTTTTAAAATAAAACATATAGAATCTCATTTAAACCGATCATCTAATTTTAGAAGTAAAAAGGATAAACTTAAACTGAAAAGTTAGGCCGTTACATTCATAACGACATTTCATTTAAAACAATTATTCGCTTGAATATTTTCATATCGTAAACACCTTCCAATCTTTCAAAGATTGGAAGGTTTAATAAGCCATATTAAAATATGTTTAATCAATATTAGAAATAGAGTTCCTAAGAACCTAAAGAAAGCTGACGATTACCGGTAATATAGTTACGGGAAAGTATGGTTATCACAATAACCGAAGATAGAGCGATTAACCAAGGATTGTTACCTACCAAAACTAACCCTGCGATGGTAAGTACTCGCTTCTGAAATGTACTTAATTCCGAATTAAAAAAACCTATATAAGCCGCAGACAAAGCAACAATACACAAAATGCCACTAAACATAGCGAGTGCAAATTCAACCACATCAAAGTTAAGAAAAAGCAAGCTTGGAGCATAGATAAACATGAAAGGTACTAAGGCTTTCCCCATAGACAGTCTAAATGCTGTTACACCAGTCCTCATTGGTTCAGAGCCAGCAATCCCAGCGCCCGCATAAGCTGCTAATGCAACTGGGGGAGTAACGTCAGCCAAAACGCCGTAATAAAATATGAAAAAGTGAGAGGCTAATATAGCAACCCCAAAATCATCTAAGGCGGGAGCTACAATGGACGCAAGGATTATATAAGTTGGCGTAGTAGGTATACCAGCCCCCATCAAAATACACGCAATGGCTACTAAGACCAGCGCAAAAAACAATATCACACCAGATTGATCAAGTAGACCGAAAGGTATTAAAGCTGAGAACCAAATTCCTAAATCTGTTGCTAGCCCAACAATAGCGCCAGAAAACTTAAAGCCTAGACCCGTAAGCGTTGTTACACCTAATAAAAAGCCAACGCATGCACAGGCAGCTGTAATAGCAATGGATTGTTTTGCACCTTCCTCTAAACCCTGCACTAATTTTTTAGGAGTTAAAACACTGTCTGCATCGAGTCTAGTAAATCCCAATGGTTTTAAAAATAATGGAATATATGAGCAAACAACCGTCAATATAATGCCCCAGAATGCCGCTAAAAATGGAGTAAACTGCATTAATAGCATGGAAATCATTACGATCAATGGAATCATTTGGTGCCAATGACGGGCAATGACATTGGATAGCCTTGGAATATCTTCAGCTGGCATACCTTTCAATCCTAAGCGCCTGGCTTCAAAATGAACCATACACAAGGCTGCTAAGTAATGAAATGCGGCAGGGATAATTGCAACAAGTATGAGTTCATTATAGGGGACACCAAGCATTTCAGACATTACAAACGCTGAAGCCCCCATAATTGGAGGAGTAATCTGCCCTCCGCAAGAGGAAGCGGCCTCTGTTGCTGCAGCGAATCTGCCGCTAAACCCATATTTCTTCATCATTGGAATGGTAAAAGCTCCTGTGGTAACCGTATTCGCCACTGGAGAGCCTGATATCATGCCAAAGAATCCTGATGAAACAACAGATACTTTAGCTGGTCCGCCAACATAACGCCCGGACAACACCGAGGCTAGGTCGATAAATAATTTCCCGAGGCCCGAAGCTTGAGCAAGAACACCAAATAAAACAAAATGAAAAACATAGGTAGCGACAACACCGATGGCAATACCATAAATACCTTCGGTCCCCAAATATAGGTGCTCAACCAAGCGGATAATATCATACCCGCGATGCGCCATCATTCCAGGTAGCGATTGACCAAAAATGGCATACAATAAAGATACTACGCCAATGATAGATAATGACTCTCCCATTGTACGTCTAGCGGCTTCCAGCACCAATAAAATAGCCATCCCCCCCATGATGTATTCTTGTGGTTGCGGGAAGCCAATATTTGTTACGAAAATGTCTTGAAAAAAGAAGACAAGATATCCAGAAAAACTTGCGCCCATAATTGCCAATAGCCAATCTAGCACGCCAACACTATCTCTTTTACCTTTCAAAAAAGAAAGAGGTAAAGCAGACACAGAAATAATGATAGTAAATAAGTAAATACCATACATCTGCCAAGTATCTATTTGTCCAGATAAGGCTGTTGCAAGTTGATTACCGATAAACAAATAAAACACACCATAAGCAAAACCCAACACCATACTCAATGGCTTATTTTTTGGCTCCCTGCGCGGAAAAACAAGAAATAACAATCCCATGATAAAAGTAAGATGTGTTGCTCTATGCGATATTTCATTCAATAAACCAAACCCTGATGTATAAACATGAAACAAACTTAATACAACACATGTCACAGTTATGAATAGCTTCAAAAAACCTCTCGAATTACGAAAATTACTTTCACTATCGTATTTTTTAACTAGGTTATCGAGCTCTTCTTGACTCAATATAGCTTCATTGTCATTTGTTTTTTCATGAGATTTATTCATTTTCTATCACCGTCTTCATGCCTGATTCACAGGATTTTATTGGGACAATATGAAGGCCAATATCAGACCATTGATTAAGGTTCACCATAACATCCGCTGTATGAAGCCTATTCTGAAACCTACTATCCGTTCGAACAATAAGGTCGTGGATTGCTCGATTAAGCTTTAAAATAAACTCACCATTTTTAGACTCAAAGGAATAAGCGTCAGGTTCATTCACCAGCGATGGTAACCCTTGTCCGTGCGCTAAAAAATGTTCGGCCGTCTGAAGAATAGACAGCTGTCCTCCTTTAGAAATAACAACATATTTATCAATAACAGGAGTAAGAGAAACGGAATGGATGAACGTTAAGTCAAAGCTATCATCACGCAATTCAATACATTCTAAAAATTTCTCGCTTCTAGTTTGGCTAATACTTAACGCAGTCCCAAATGAAGGAAAAGAGGTCGCAAAAGATGCGACCCCCACCCCAAGCAAAGAAATCTTATTTAATAAGGCCTTTTTCACGATAATAACGCTCAGCACCTGGGTGTATAGGAATAGAGATAGACTCCAAAGCGGTTTTAAGGGTAATTTCTTTACCTTTAACATGCACTTTTGCCAAAGTATCTGTATTTTCATACAAAGCTTTGGTCACTGCATAAGCTACGTCATCGGATAATTCCGAATGTGTAGCCCAAATAGCGCGAACCGCAATAGTCTCAATATCCTTATCGATTCCTTTATAAGTACCTGCTGGCAAAATTACTTTTGCATAATATGGCTGACTTTTACGCAATTTTTCAATTGGAGCGCCAGATAACGGAATGATATTCACATCATGGCTATTAGACAGCTCAACAATAGAGGAAGTTGGGGAACCTGCCGTGATTAAAGACGCGCTTAAGTTACCGTCTTTTATCTTCTCTGCAGATTGAGAGAACGAAGAATAATCTTCTTTTACATCACTACGTTCCATACCGTAAGCGGCAAGCAGATCGCCCAGTAACTGCCATTGGCCTGAGCCTGGTGACCCTGAACTAACTGACTTACCTTTCAAATCAGAAAAGCTTTTAATATCAGGTTGTGATACTAGTTGAACTGTTTCTGGGTAAAGTGCGCCTAACGCACGTAAATTTTTAATGGCTTTTCCATCAAACTGACTTTTACCGTTATAGGCTGCATCTAGCACATCCGCCGCTACAAAAGCAGACTCAATGCCTCCACGTCCTAACAAAGTCGCGTTTGCAACAGAAGCGTTACCAGTTTCTGCTGTTGCAGATATTTTTTTATCTCCCAAATCGGAGTTATTAGATATAACCTGCGCAAGCATCCCCCCAAGAGGATAATACGTGCCTCCTGTACCGCCGGTAGCAATCCCGAAAAACACACGATCTTGAGCCATCACACTGCCAGAAGCTAAACCTAAGCCTAACCCTACAGATACTAATAATGTACCTATTTTATTTTTCATAATTACATTCCTTTTTGTATTTTATATTAAAAAGAAAATCCTCATTGGGACTATCGATTTCTTACAACAACGACATAACACTAAAAATGATCATCTTTTAATGTATTAGATTTTTTTGCAAAAAACATCACAAACTCAAAAATCTACAAATTTCATACGACATAATACAAATATAAAAAAAAAGTACCTATACGAAGAAAAGAAAGCAGCAGCTACCCTGCTACTTTCTTTTAACAACAAAATAGATCAGTAAAGTGATTTACTTAAAAAAAGCAATATCCGCTTTTTTTAATAGGATATAAACCATTCAGACAAACTCTGACGCAGCATCTGCCAAGGCTTCCCATAAATATTGAGAGCTGGCCAAGTCAGAAAGTAAGAGAAAATACTCCTTCCCCTTCCCTTCCTGTCTGGTCACTATCGCATTGGTCCGAGCAACTGACGTTTGAGCAATGCTACCGATTGGAAATACACTACGCCTTAAATCAACACCGCACACTTTAGAAAACATGGTTGCCGTTTGCTCACCTTTAAATAAGAAGCAAGCATGACTGTGTTGACAAAATAAACGGTACACATCATCTAAGCCTTTTGCACCAAGCTCTAGCGTTTCAATTAATTCATGGTGAGTATTCTCAATATCTACCAGCCAAAATTCGGATTTACTTAAGCGCAATACGACAAGACTCTCGTCAAAAAGCAGCGATTGATTTGGCTCACTAGGAATAGGCAAACCTTGCGACGTCAAAAAGTTCTCTACGCCCATCCCCCTAAAGCCAACTCTCGAATGTACGGTGCAATCTTGACTTTTAATACTGGCGTTAGATAACCCAGAATGAGTTAAATCAAGCATATTTTTGCGTAAGCTAGGCACTGAACTTAAATTAAAAGATTCCATTACAACACCTCCTGACGAGCATTGTTTGCATCATAAAAAGGGAGTTTAACGACTTCTGCCATGACGACTTCACCCTTATCAACTCGAATAGGGAATGTTGAACCGACTTCTTGCTGATCGATTCCAACAAATGCCATGCCGATATTTGCCCCCATCGTACTGGAATATTCTGAAGAGGTAATATTGCCCGTAATGGCGCAATCTACTTGGCTGGCATTGGCCAAGACTAAATGACCCTCTTTAGGTCGTGTTGCCTGCGAATCTAATTTAAAACCAACCAATTTTCGAGTCTGTTTTCGTGCCATAACAATGTCGACAGATCGACTGCCGACAAAAAACGGCTTCTTACGATTAATCGCCCAATTTAAAGAAAGCTCACCTGGATGCGACATGCCATCTGTATCTTGGCTTACAATAATATGGCCTTTTTCCAAACGCAGTAATCGCTGAGTTTCGACACCAAATGGTTTCATTTCAAACTCTTTCCCAGCATCCATTAACCGATCCCAAATACCCTCACCAAACAAGCTAGGCATGTGTATTTCATATCCTAATTCTCCGACAAACCCGACTCTCAATAATCGCACAGGCACACCGTCTATCGTGCCTTCTTTATAGGCTAGATAAGGAAAGGCCTCGTTTGAAAAGTCCACATCAAAACAGACCTTACTCAGCACTTTTCTAGCAAGAGGACCTGCCACGTTGACGGCAGAAAAAGCGGATGTGACGTTGGCAATATCGACTTTTAAGCGCCATTGCGCGTTCCATTTTGTCATTTCACGATACACAGCATCCACTCCACTGGTGGTTGCCGTAACGTAGAAATGATCTTCAGCGATACGACAGGCAACGCCATCATCCACAACCACACCCTGCTCATTCGTTAAAACGGCATAGCGTGTTTTGCCAATTGGCTGTTTCAAAAATCCAAAAGTATAAATACGGTTAACAAATTCAGCCGCATCTGGACCTCGAACTTCTAGGCCACCCAAGGTACTGACATCAATCATACCAACCGCATTACGAACCATTTCTGCTTCTTGCTGAATCAACTTGTCGCGATTAACAGGATCACCGTAATACGCTGGGCGACGCCAAATGCCAGCTGGGATCATATGAGCACCCAGTTCTAAATGACGCTGATGCATTGGCGTATATTTGTGAGGGCTAAATATACGACCCGCAATATGGGCTAATTTTTCTGGAACAAATGGTGGTCTGGCTGTTGTTACACCCGTTTCAGTCACGGTTCGGTTCGTTGCCTCTGCGACCAATCGAGCCGTCGGTAATGCCGAGTGACGACCTTGAGATGGCCCCATTCCAACCGTAGAAAATCGTTTGACTAACTGCACATCCCGATAACCTAGGCGAGTGGCATTGACGATGTCTTTAGCCTGTAGATCTTCATCAAAGTCGACAAAATCTTTGCCTTTAGGGTGTTTAAAGATAGGCCAAGGAAAGTTCGTCTGCTTAACACAAGACACCACTTCAGGCTCACTACTTGGGATCCCCAATGATGTTAAGCTTTTGTATGCCGCTAACTCACCATCACGGATCACGGCATCTAATTCATGAACACCATTTGCAGACCCTGCCACATAGAGATTTTTAGGCAAATTAGTCAGTGAAAAACGCGCACTGTCATCGTTATAGCTAAGTTTCGCCCCAGCCTGACAAAGCAATTGGTAAACCGGCATATAACCTGCGGACATACACAACAAGTCGCAAGGAATCGTTACGCCACCAGCAGAAACCTGTCCTTTCCCTGTGATGTCATGCACTTGAACAGCAGATAAGCGCTTCTTATCAGAGCTAGGCAAGGCTTCATAAACAGTCGCATTTAAGCGTATCTTTATGCCTTGTTCTGCCACGGCTTTTTGTAAGGCCTCATCCGCTCCGTTGGGACGCATATCAACAATGACAGGGACTTGCACACCATTCCTAACTAACTCAAGAGCACATAGATACCCATCATCATTGCCTGTCAGCACTACTGCTTTGTTTGCGGGTTTAATCGCATATTGAGACATAAGTCGCATCGCTGCACTCGACATCACCACACCTGGCACATCGTTATTACGAAAGACAACATGTTGTTCAAACGCTCCAGACGCGACGATGCATTGCTTGGCTCGCGCTTTATACATGCGATTGCCCTGAATAATGGGCAAGTAATTATCGGTAAACCAACCATTACAGGTTGCGTTATTCAATATCGTGATGTTTGAGTGATTTACAACACTCTCTGTAAGCTGAGTTCTTAACTCGTTAGCACGTACTCCTTCTACATCAAAACGATGGTAGGTCAGAGCGCCCCCTAATATAGGATTTTCATCAACCAATAACACACTTGCGCCTGCATCAGCGGCTTTCAATGCTGCAGCGAGACCAGCAGGACCGGCACCTATTACGGCAACATCATGAAATAAATAGGCTTTATCATGGTAAACAGGCTTAAAGGTGAGATCGGCAAAGCCTAATCCTGCTTTTTTACGTATAAAGGGTTCCCATTTATCCCAGATTCCAATTGGCTTATAAAATGCGCGGTAATAAAATCCCACTGGCATAAACCGTCCTGCATAGGACAATTTTGCATCCTTATCATTTTCAAGAGAGCCGTTATAGTTTTGCCCAACAACCTCCAAATCAGCACGAATAAAGTGTTTGTCAGCTAATACATTCGGCTCGCTTTTGAGCTGAACTAACGTATTGGCATCTTGACCCGCCATGGTTAATGGACCGCGTGGTCGATGGTATTTAAATGAGCGCGACATTAGCCACTGATCATTGGCGATCAAGGCACTGGCTATCGTATCGCCTTCCACGCCTTGGTAACGCTGCCCCTCAAACATGAAGTTGATCGTTTTGTCGCGTTTAATGTATAAGCCTAATGGGGCTGGTAGTCGATTTATGCTCATACAGTTTTCTCCTCAGCTGATTCCGGTGCGCTTTCAAACTCAACTCGTTTGTTAAACAGCTCAGATGGATCATAGGTTTTAAGAATTTCATCACTAGCAGTATGGCGTTCTGCAATAAACCAATAGCCAGAAGGCGAGTGAAACCACCACTCTGTCACCACTCGAATGGTATTTTCAGAATAAAAAACATACTCAGCCCACTCTTTATCCGAACAGGTTAAAGCGTTAGGCATGGCTTTCACTTCACCACCATAAACAAATTCGCTTATATTTCTTGGCCCATTTAACGGGCAGTTCATAATTTTCATATTGCCTCCTATTCTAGGAAATCTCTTAGTGACTAGCTGCTGTGGCGCCCATTTCATTCACTTGACGAAACTCATCAAAACGATCCATGGAAAATGGCGCAATTAACTCTGGCACTTTGCCGCCACTTGCCACTAGCTCAGCCATTGATTTCCCGCAAATAGGGGTTGATTTGAATCCCCATGTCCCCCAACCGGCATCAAGGTAATAATTCTCAACAGGGCTTAAGCCCATGATAGGGCTGTAATCAGAGGTCATATCAGTAATGCCGGCCCATTGGCGCATCAATTTCAGGTTCGTCATGAAAGGGAACATTTCAACCGCACTTGCCAATAAGCTTTCTTTTAAATCAAGAGTCGAGCGTGTGTTATAAAGTGGATAAGGATCAGATCCGCCACCAAATACAATTTCGCCTCGTCCGGTTTGCTGTACATAACAATGCAATGCAGATGAGCTAACCAATGGATCAAGAAAAGGTTTGACAGGTTGAGTCACCATGGCTTGAAGAGGGTAAGTGGTAATCGGCATTTTGATGCCCGCCATGGCCGCAACAATTGAGCTATGACCTGCCACGGCCTGAACAATACAACCGCAAGTGACGGTACCTCGGTTGGTTTTGACCCCTGTCGCCTTACCATTTTCGACAATAACATCCGTGACTTCAGTCAATTGATGAAGCTCAACACCACGTTGAGTGGCCCCTTTTGCATAACCCCAAGCAACAGCGTCGTGACGCGCCGTCGCGCCATCAATGTGCCACAAGCCCGCCAAAATAGGCATATCAGCTGGATTCATATTCAAAGTTGGCACAAGTTCTTTAATTTGTTGAGGGTCAATTAGCTCAGTCTTACCGCCAAAATGTGTATTCACTTCTGTACGCTGACGGAATGATCGAACCGTCGAATCTGTGTGCGCCAGTGTCAATTGTCCACGAGAGGAATACATGATATTGAAGTCAAACTCATTCGAAAGCCCTTTAAACATATCAACGGACTCTTTATAAAACTTAACCCCTTCAGAGGTAAGATAATTAGAGCGAATCACCGCTGTATTCCGTGCTGTATTACCACCACCAAGATAACCTTTTTCTAAAATAGCGACGTTAGTAATACCGTGGTATTTGGCTAGGTAATAAGCCGTTGCGACACCGTGTCCGCCCCCACCAATAATGACAACATCGTAATGTTTTTTAAGTTCCGTAGGGGACGGTAAATCAACATCATTTTCAAATGGGTAGTCGTTTTTTAAACCGTATTTAAGTAGTGAAAAAGGCATTTATCAGCTCCTTAGAAAATATAAATTCGTATTCGACTAAACACCTAGTTGAGTTGGTGCTGAGCGGCGGTTAAGGTGTTCTGCATAAGACAAGCAATGGTCATAGGGCCAACGCCACCAGGAACAGGTGTTATTGCGGATACTTTTGGAAATACAGCACTATAGTCGACATCCCCAACTAATTTTCTTTTGCCTGCTGATGAGATTTGATTGATACCAACATCTATGACGACTGCGCCGGGCTTTACCCAGTTTTCTTTAACAATAAGAGGTTGACCAACAGCAGCGACTAGAATGTCCGCACTACGACAGATCTCTTCAATATTTTGTGTACGAGAGTGCACAATCGTCACAGTACAATGGGATTGCAGGAGCAAATTGGCAATTGGCTTTCCTACAATATTAGAACGACCTATCACTACGGCATGCTTACCCGATAAACCATCAATATGTCGTTTCAGCATGATCATGCAACCCAATGGCGTACATGGCACAAGGACTTGTTGCCCCGTCACTAGCTTACCCACATTTTCCGGATGAAAACCATCGACGTCTTTTGAAGGTGAAATGGCTTCAATCACTCGGCTTTCAGATAAATGTGCAGGCAAAGGGAGCTGCACCAAGATGCCATGCACTGAGTTGTCTCGATTTAACTGATCAATTAATTCATCCAACTGCTGTTGCGTCGTTTCTTCTGGTAAATAATGCGCGATGGATTGAAGACCCGCCTGCTCTGAGCGTTTGATTTTATTGCGAACATACACGCTACTTGCAGGATCTTCACCGACTAAAACAACCGCTAATCCAGGCGTCACCTTGTATTTAAGTTTAAAAGCAGACACTTCTTTCGCCACGTTTTGGACAATTTCATCGGCAAGCTCTTTGCCATCAATCATAACTGTCATGATGCTCTCCCCTCATCGGACTACTTAAAAACCACTGTTTTATTGCCATACATGAACACTCGATGCTCAAGATGCATTCGAACCGCCGTCGCCAATGCCACTGTCTCGGTATCTCGACCGATTGCGACTAACCGTTCAGGAGAATAAGTATGATCCACAGGTTGAACGGACTGCGCTATGATTGGCCCTTCATCCAGATCCGATGTGACATAGTGTGCTGTAGCCCCAATGAGTTTAACCCCGCGTTGATGAGCTTGATGATATGGCTTGGCACCTTTAAACCCAGGTAAAAAGGAATGATGGATATTGATTGCGCGCCCATGTAATTTTTTACAAAGTGCATCTGATAAAATCTGCATATAACGAGCTAAAACCACTAAGTCCGTATTGGTTTCAGTAATGATGTCCAATAACGCCGCTTCTTGTTCAGCTTTGTTCTCTTTATTGACTGGTAAATGCACAAAACGAATGCCTTCCCGCTCAACCATAGGCCTTAAATCTCTATGATTTGACACTACCGCTGTAATGTCCATGGGTAACTCACCTTTGCGGTGACGGTATAAAAGGTCATCAAGACAGTGATCAAACTTACTGACCATCAGCAATACTTTTACAGGTTGGTTCTTATCTAAAATCTCCCAGTCCATATTGAAACGGGCAACCTGTGCATCAAAGTCCTCTCGAATTGACACAATAGTCTGAGCATTGCCTTCTATTCGACACTCGGCGCGCATAAAAAAGCGACTGCTTTCTTCATCATCAAATTGATGCATTTCAGAAATATAGCAATCATGCTCTGCAAGATAAGAAGACACCGCTGCCACAATGCCACTTGTAGCATCGCAGGAAGCCTTTAAAACGAACTCTTTAGACATATCACTAAACCTCAAATATAAAAGAATTATTCATATACAAATTAAAAAGTTTTATTTTTACGCTTTAAAAATCAGTTACATTCAAATATATTAAATTTAATTATTTTTGAAAGTAAAACAGCCAAAATTTTTAAAATAATACAAAATTAGTACGTATACGAAAAAATCAATCATATATGGAATAAAAGATGACAAAAAACACTGAATATCACGTTCCTGCGTTATCTCGAGGACTGCAAATAATTGAGATGTTTGATAAAGAAAGAAGAGTATTAAACACACAAGATTTTGCTGACAACCTAGGAGTGAGCGCATCCTCCACTTATCGTATAGTTCAAACCTTATTGGATATGGGTTATCTAAAGAAAGTCACCCGGAATGCTTACGAGCTTGGACCTCAAGTCGTTTCTCGTGGCTTTGCTTTTTTGGCTGGCAAAGATTTAGTCGATATCGCAGCACCTCATTTAAACGAGCTAAGAGACAGAACCTCTATTTCATGTCATCTAGGAATACGCGACGGATTAGAAACAGTTTATATTTATCGATCTCAAGCCTCTCAACGCTTATCGGTGAATATCCCGCTGGGGTCACGCTTGCCTTGCCATACAAATGCAATGGGGCGAGTGCTACTGCAACAACTCAGTGATATTGAGCTCAATGCCATGTATCAAACCCAGCAATTGGACTCCTATCCAGGCCCTTATCCTCAATCATTCCCTGAATTAAAAGCGCTTTTGAAAAAAGAATGGGATCAAGGCTATTCAAGCAACCGATCTGATAATGCAACCGCCATTGCTGTACCAATAACCAATTATTTAGGCAAAACTATAGCGGCTATCAACATATCTGGTGCCGACCAAGTCATGAATAACCAAGAACAATTTGAAGCCGCGAAAGAGGAATTACTCAATACAGCAAAAGCCATTTCACAGTTAACACCCTAAAAAATGGGCATCTCTGAAAATAAATTCAGAAATGCCCACCTTATTCAGATGTTATTAAAGCAACAACATTAATTAGATATCACCTAGACATAAATATTTGATTTCTAAGTAATCTTCTAGGCCATATTTCGAACCTTCACGCCCTTGGCCGGATTCCTTTACGCCACCAAATGGAATCATCTCAGAACTGATAGCCGTTTCATTAATACCAACCATTCCGTACTCTAGAGCCTCCCCAACTCTCCAAATGCGTGAATGGTCTTTTGTGTACATATAAGCAGCAAGTCCAAACTCAGTATCATTCGCCATAGCAACCGCTTCTTTTTCTGTACTGAACTTAAATACTGGAGCGACCGGACCAAATACCTCTTCCTTAGCAAGGCGCATGGAAGTATTCATATCCCTAAGCACGGTCGGCTGAAAGAAATAATCGCCATTATCGGCAACACTTCCACCAATACAAATTTTCGCCCCCTGACTCATTGCGTCATTCACCAAAGAGACGACACCAGCCACCGCCTTTCTAGTAATCAAAGGCCCCATTGTACTTTCAGAAGATACGCCATCGCCTAATACGAACTCTGATACACGAGCAGTGAAACGACTTATAAACTCTTCGTAAATAGAATCCTGAACTAAAATACGATTGGCACAAATACAGGTTTGACCAGCATTACGGAACTTCGCTACCAACGCACCTTCAATGGCTTTATCCAAGTCTGCGTCTTCAAATATTAAGACTGGCGCATTACCACCAAGCTCCATAGACGTTTTTTTAACTGTCTTAGCGGATTGCTCCATTAACAATTTACCAACCACGGTAGAACCAGTGAATGTGATTTTTTTCACAGTAGGATTCGAAGTTAGTTCTGCACCAATGGCTTTAGCATCAGTTCCGACAACCACATTAAAAACGCCAGCTGGAATACCTGCACGATCCGCTAATTGGGCTAGAGCTAACGCAGAAAGCGGTGTTTCTGATGCAGGTTTTAAAACAATCGTGCAACCTGCAGCCAGAGCAGGAGCAACCTTACGAGTAATCATGGCATTAGGAAAGTTCCAAGGTGTAATCGCTCCGACAACACCTACTGGCTGCTTTATCACTAAAGAACGTCTATCCGCAGTCGTATTAGGGAGAACATCGCCATAAATACGCTTTGCCTCTTCTGCAAACCACTCAATATAAGAGGCGCCATAAACCACTTCACCACGGGACTCCGAGATAACTTTTCCCTGCTCGAATGTCATGATTAAGGCAAGATCCTCTTGATTCTCAATAACAAGATCAAACCAGCGACGTAAAAGAGAAGAACGCTGTTTTGCCGGCATCACTTTCCATTTCTCAAAAGCAGCTTGCGCCGCTTCAATGGCATGTAATGTTTCTTTAGCCCCTAAATCCGCAACATTCGCAATAACCTCTCCGACAGCAGGGTTAAACACCTCAAAGGTTTTCCCGTTCTTATCATTAATCCATTGACCATTTATAAACCCTGCGTGCTTAAGTAACGAAAGGTCATTTAACTTTTGCTCTAACATACGTGCTCCATCGAAAAATTCTCTCCAGCCTATTTACTCAGTTTAAAGTAAGTACTTCATTTGGAGAGGTAGAGTTTGATTTAGATTGATCTTTTGCTTGAGGTTCACTACCGGCAAGATCCTCTTGGTTATAACAAATGCCATTTGCTTCATCACGCAACCCTTTCACCAGTGCCCAACACATAAATAATAAGACCACAGAGAAAGGTAACGCAGCGACAATCGAAGCTGTTTTAAGTGAGTCAAGCCCTCCTGCTATCAACAAAATAGCGGAAACAGCACCTAGTCCAAGTCCCCAAATAACACGTAAAAATCTAGGTGGATTTTTATCACCCAGTGAAATAATCGTACAAATCACCAAGGTTCCAGAATCCGCAGAAGTAACAAACCAAGTAACAATAAGAAACGTAGCAAGACCCGCTACAAGATTTGTTAAAGACGGTACGTTAATCGCTTCAATAGTGCTGTACAGTGCCAACGTCATATTTTCATTTACAATACCTGCCAAACTACCATCACCAAATATTTGAATATTTAATGCCGTTCCGCCAAAGACAATAATCCAAACGAAACCGCCTAGAGGAGGAATTATCAAAGCTGTTAACATAAACTGACGTATGGTGCGTCCACGGGAGATACGAGCAATAAACATCCCAACCAATGGACCCCAAGATAACCACCAGCCCCAATAGAAGATTGTCCACCAGCTCTGCCATTGGCGACTAGGGTCCGTATCAACCCAAAAGCCCATTGGAATAAAGTGAGTAAAATAATCACCCAGACTAGAAACCGTCATTTTTAGCAAAAATACTGTAGGACCAGCCAAAACAAAAAAACCAACAAGTAAAACACTTAAGCGAATATTCCAAATACTCAATATTCGAATACCTTTCCCCACCCCAGAAATGGCCGAAATAGTAGCTACAATAGAGACAATGGCAATTAATATGATTTGCGTCGTTGATGAAATTTCTATATCAAAAAGGTAATTCAAGCCTGCATTCATTTGTGACACACCTAGCCCTAACGTGGTGGCCGTTCCAAAAAGTGTGCTAAAGATGGCTAGAAAATCAACGGCATGTCCAATTGGTCCATAAATTTTATCACCTAGTAATGGATATAACCCTGAGCGGACAGTGAGTGGTAAACCTCTTCGATAACAAAAATAGGCTAAACAAAGACCAACTAAGATGTAGATAGCCCAACCATGAACCCCCCAATGGAACATGGTGATACGCAGTGCAATTTGCGCCGCTTCCACTGTATTAGGCTGTACATGCTCCATGTCTAAAAATGGATTCCCTTGAAGGTAGGTAATGGGTTCCGCGATACTCCAGAATAATAACCCTGTACCAATGGCACAACTGAATAGCATGGAGAACCAAGCGATGAAGCCAAATTCCGGCTTTTCATCGTCCTTACCTAAGCGAATATTGCCATAGCGACTCAAGGCAACCCAGATAGAGAAAAATAGTACAAAGCAAACAACAGCGATGTAATACCAACTCAGATTGCTTTGGATCCAAACATTGATTCCGTTTGCTATATTATTGGATAGCTCTACATTTAAAATTGAAAAAAGTACGAATGCCCCAACCATAAAAATGGAACCGTAGGACATGATGTTATACATTTTCTGGTGATTTTTTTTGTTTTCTGTACTGCTTGGTTTCATTACAACTCCTAAGCATAAGCCTTCAAATATATTATTTGAGTTTATTTTTATTGGTTTAGGCTGTTACAGCGCTTCTCTTTAAAAAATCTATACAAACCAGTAATTTAGAAATAGTTTGCTTAAGTACACAGACTCACCGCAATTGGAATCAGGTAAAAACATCCCCATCCGCTTACTAATGTGCAGATTCTAGATAATTAAAAGGCACGGATAACCTGTATTTATCGCATTACAAAAGGGTTCCCCATAGGCTCGCTTGAGGTACTGATCCAAGTGGTACGAACTCTAATGTAATCTTGAATGGCTTGAATGCCCGCTTCTCGTCCATAACCCGACTGGTTAATACCACCAAAAGGCGCCATGGGCGAAACCGCTCGATACGTATTAACCCAGCAAATGCCTGACTTAATTTGCTGTGATACACGCATTGCGCGTGCTAAATTTTCAGTGAAGACACCTGATCCAAGACCAAACTCAGAGTCATTCGCCAACACAATTGCCTCTTCTTCCATGTCAAAGCATGCTATTGATAAAACAGGGCCAAACAGTTCAACATGTAATGTTTCAATATCGTAAGTTGGGCATTCAACAATGGTTGGGGCAAAGTAATAATTAGACCCTAAGTCTTTTAAACGCGTTCCACCAGCTAGAATTAGACCGCCTTGATTTTTGGCTTTTTCTAACGCTCGCTCAATGCCTTCCAATTGTTCCAATGTACATAAAGGACCTATGTGACTAGTCGCATCCAACGGATTTCCAACCACAATGGCAGCCGTTTTTTCTAACAAGCGAGCCAAAATTTTGGGGTAAATCTCGCGCTGAACATAGACCCGAGAACCGGCAACACATGACTGACCAGAAGCGCCAAAATTGCCCGCGATAATACCGTTCGCTGCACTTTCGATATTGGCATCGTCAAAAACTAGGATTGGAGATTTCCCCCCCAACTCTAAAGAAGTCACGGCAAAGTTGTTCGCTGTATTTCTGACCACATGTTTGGCTGTTTCAGGACCACCCGTAAAAGCAAGACGATCAATATCTGGATGAGAAGTCAACGCAATCGCACAACCTTCAGCATCACCGGTAATAACAGAGACAACACCACTCGGAAATCCTGCTTTTTCAATCAACTTAGCAAATTCTAAAATAGCAATTGGAGCAATTTCAGATGCCTTGATTATCACCGTACAACCAGCCGCTAATGCAGGAGCCAGTTTTGTTGCGGTGAGGAACATTTGCGCATTCCAGGGTACAACGGCAGCCACAACGCCAATCGGTTCAGGCTTAGTAAAGACATGCATGTCCGGCTTATCAATCGGTAAAGTATGCCCTTCTATTTTGTCAGCTAAACCAGCGTAGTAACGGTAATATCCTGCCACGTATTTGGCTTGGCTTTTAGTTTCTGCTGCCAATTTACCACTGTCTGTGGTTTCTATTTCACCTAACACTTCCGAATGCTGCTCTAACAGATCAGCCAATTTATGCATTAAAACGCCACGCTGTGTCGGACTTAATCCGCCCCATTCTTTCTTAGAAAGTGCATGGCGTGCAGCTTTAACGGCACGATCAACATCTTCGGCTTCAGCCATAGCAAAGGTTGCCCAAGCTTCACCTGTCGCAGGATTCGTGGTTGTCATTAAACGGGCGCTGGCGCCATCAGTCCAGACACCATCAATGAGCAACTTATAATGCGGTAACTTATTATTAGACATGGACCTGTTCCTTAATTAAAAGCGGGCATTACTTCATCAATAAAGCGGCGTAAGGACGTTTCTTTTTCTTCGCGACTCATACCGGAATCAGACCAGTATGCAAACTCATCATAGCCAAGCGCTTCATAGTGCTTAAGACGTTCAATAATCTGTTTTGACGTGCCTATCATAAGATCATTTTTAATCGTTTCTTTTTTATAGAACGGGTGATTGTCAATTTCCTCTTGAGTAAGAGATTGAATCAGACCTTGATTAATTGGACGTTCATTCTTAAACCATGCGCCAAAATAACAATAGAATTCATGTAGCTTAGTCGCTGCTTTGTCTGCATCTGCATCATCTTTCGCAACGTATGCATGCTGCAAAATCATTATTTTGGTACGACGATCAAACTTAGCGCAGGCTTCATTGTATTTTTCAATTAACCCTTCAACTTCTTCTAAGCCTTGCCATAAAGGAGTCACTTGCACATTGCAATCATGGCTAATAGCAAATTCATGGCTATTGATATCACGCGCAGCAATCCAAATTGGAGGTCCACCTTCTGTTAATGGTTTTGGTGATGACGTGGTTTTAGGAAAGTTATAATGTTTGCTTTCTTGAATGTGATCGCCCTTCCATAGCCCTTTAATGGCAGGCACCATTTCTCGTAAGCATTCACCAGCACCCCAAGCATCCATGCCACCTGATACCATACGCTCATATTCGAAAGAATAAGCACCGCGAGCAATGCCTAATTCAAGACGACCTTTGGTTATTATGTCTGTCATGGCCGCTTCGCCCGCAAGCTTAATTGGGTGCCAATATGGCGCAACAACGGTACCTGTGCCCAAGCGTATGTTCTTAGTCTGATGAGAGATATCAATTAAATTCAAAAATGGATTGGGCGCTATAGTAAAGTCCATCCCATGATGTTCTCCCGTCCAAACGGTTGTCATACCACCTTCGTCGGCCATTTTACAAAGTGACATAAATTCATCATAAAGATCTTTCTGGCGTTGTTGTTCGTCTACTCGCTCCATGTGAGCAAAAAGTGAAAATTTCATCGTACATCTCCTTCCAATTCATTACCGACATATAAACGGAAAACACCATTACGCTTTTCATGAACGAAGCGCGTGACCATGGACGAAAGGTCCGATGAAGCAAAAACAGCGCCAGAAAGTTCATCTATCGCAACATATTCATAACCTTCAATCTCTTTCTCTGTCATGCTCTCTGCACGATAGAAGGCAACAAAGTTTCCAGAAACAGACTTTTCATAGACAGAAAACACCTGCCCTACTTCTGCCTCTATACCTAAAGAAACAAGCATATTCTTTAAAGTTTGAAGAGATGAAATATCCGCCTGCATCTTGCCTTGAGGCAAACTGAATCCTTTATCAGTTTTTTTCAGTAATAGCTTTTCATTGCATTCAACCAAAGCCCCCACTTGCGCATATTGCTCGTGTGTGATTTCTTCAGCTTTATGCTCCATACCTAAGCTAAAATAACCGCCTTTTGCATAACCGAGTCCGAACTTTTCATTGCTTGAGAATTGCTCCACCTTCCCCATCAGCAACAAATGATCTCCAGCCTCAACTTTTTGAAAAGAAGAACAAGAAAAATGTGCTACCGCCCCATCAATGAGAGGTGTTCCAAATTCATCTGCATGCCACTCAACTTCAGCAAAACGATCGCCTTTAGAGCCAGCAAAGGTATTTGAAGCATGTTGCTGATCTTCAGCTAAAACACTAACAGCGAAGTGATCACAAGATTCAAAAATGTCATAACTCGATAAACGCATCGCAGGACAAACCAACAACAAAGGTGGATCCATAGATACAGAAGTAAATGAGTTAGCAGTGAAGCCTACTTTCTCTCCGGTTTTACTTACTGCCGTAACAACGGTTACTCCAGTCATAAACGAACCAAAAGCATTACGTAGTTCTCGTACGTCAAAATTACTCATAAGACATCTCCTCTGATTGATTAAAACAGCGAGACGCAAAATCAATCATAATAGGGTTTATTTCATTTGAATGAGTCAATGGCGCCATATGTTTTGCGTTTTCAACAATATACGACTGACCTTGGGGACTAATTCCAGCCATATTCTCCGACATAGAAGGCAATGAGTTTGGATCATTTCGACTAGTAATAAACATCGTCGGCACATCAAGCGCATGTAAATCACTTTCTGCCGGTCCATCATTTAAACAAAAAACCTCGTAGGCTTGTCGGTAACCATCTAATGGAGCTTGGCTCAACCACTGACAACACAAATCCGCATAAATCACATCATTACCCTGCACAGGGTAATCAAACCAACGAGCTACCGGGCCAGTTACATTTTGAGCAGTAATATCATTCTTGATTTGCTGAACTCTCGCCAAAACTGCTTTTTTAGCCTCGATAGATCGGCGATAAACGGAGTTAAGCGCTATCACTCCAGCACAAAGTTCTGAATAACGAATAGCGAAATTAAGCGCAATCATCGAGCCCATAGAGTGCCCCGCAATCACAACAGAGGACTTCAACTCTGTTTTTATCCAGCGGGCAATTACATCTGTATATTTAGAGATATCAGTACATTCTTTCATCAGACTACTCTCTCCATGACCAGGCATATCGACAGCATAGACGGTATAGTTTTTAGACAAGGCTTCAAATTGATTAACCCAAGCTTCTAGCCTAAGACCTACACCATGAATAAGAACAAGAGATGGGCCTTGTCCTAATTTTACATAGGACAGACCTGACGGAGATTTAAACCGCTGCAGGGTTTTCAATATCATGCCCTAGCTCCTTCAGCTCCTGGTAACGATCCCCAATACGATGATGTGGTCTACCGCCTGTTGCGCCACCTAACACAACTACAACTTCATCAGCACTTGGGGCATCATTAATGTTGAATTGGAGTGTTAAATAGTGAGATCGCTTGCCGCCATCGTTTTTGTCCATCATTGGAACAGAGATAGGCGCATTTGCTGGACCGCGAGTATTAGTAAAAGATAGGAAGGATTTCGCTTCTACCGCTTCCCTATAGAAATTCCCAAAGTGCAAGGTATGAATCAGAGCAGAAGCATGCTCTATCTCACCATTTAAACCAACAAGAGCGGCCTTACCAAAGGCTTCTATCTTGTCTGCGCCACCAGCCAACTCACAAATTCTATCGGTTAATAGCTTGCCAAGTTGTGGGCCGTACTCCAAAACGATCGGTTTTAAATCTTCAACATACCTTCCAGACCATGGGTTTTTAATGACTGCGGCAACGGCAAACATTCGAAGAGACTTATCCGCTTCTTTAAAACCTTCAACTAGTGTCTCTTCTTCAAAACTAACGATTTTGCGAATTTCTAAAGACATACTCATTCCTACAATAAAAATATTTATTTGTCATATGGTATACCATATGACACAATATTAAACATACTATCCTACTGGGTGCAATAGGAAATATGCTACTATTTCGAAATAATTGATTAAGGCATTATTAGAGGAATATCTAATGCAGAAAGTTGAGCGCCCAAAGACATTAAAGGAAAGTGCACTTGAATCTTTACGAGGAGCCATTACAAGTAATCTACTAAAACCAGGAGACAGATTAGTAGAGAGAACCCTATGTGAAAGTATGGGCGTAAGTAGAACAGTTGTTAGAGAATGTATTCGACACCTAGAAAGTGAAAGGCTCGTTGTGGGGATACCAAACTCCGGCTTTATCGTTGCCTCAATCAGCGATGCAGAAGTAAAAGAAATTTATGAAATCCGTACCTTACTTGAATGCTCAGCAGTGAAAGCCTGTAGCCAAAAAGCCACACCAGACGTCATTAAACAACTCTATAAACTACACGATGAAATCGCACACCATTTGCTTAATGATGATGTGAAAACAAGCTTAAATATTACAAAAGACTATTACGAGCTCATTTTTAAAACCGCTGAAAAACACGTTTCTTGGGATCTGGTTGAACAACTCAACTCTCGAATTTCTCGATTAAGAGCCCTAACGCTCAGCTCAACAGGCCGAAAAACATCAGGACCAAAAGACTTATTCGACATCATCAAAGCACTGGAAAAAAAGGATTCTGAGCAAGCAGGAGAAATTTGTGCTCGCCATTTACAAGAAGCTTATGAAATCGCCATGCAAACTGACCAAGGAATAGAAAAATGAATAAAGAGTTATTTGAACTAGGAATAAGTAAACGCAAAGAAACATTAGGCTCAGAGTACGTTGAGAACAACCTAACGAAAGCCGATGGGTTTAATCGTCCCTTTCAAGAAGCAATGACAGAATGGTGCTGGGGATTTGGTTGGGGAGACGAAACCATCGAAGCAAAAACTCGCTCAATGATGAACTTATCAATGATTG
Source organism: Marinomonas foliarum (assembly GCF_003337275.1). Classification (GTDB taxonomy): domain Bacteria; phylum Pseudomonadota; class Gammaproteobacteria; order Pseudomonadales; family Marinomonadaceae; genus Marinomonas; species Marinomonas foliarum. Next base: position 23,804 of record NZ_QPJQ01000026.1, read on the forward strand.
CTGCCCTAGGAAAAATGGAAGAGTGGGAACTGCATCTCAAGGGTGCCATTAACAATGGTGTTAGTGTTGAAGAAATACGCGCAATTATTCATGTTATTGCTATCTATTGTGGCGTACCACAAGGCGTTGAATGTTTCCGAATAGCACGAGCGGTACTTACTGAACAAGGCCTACTTTAACATGTAATCAATAAGAGGAAAAATATATGAAAGGATACTGGGTTGCATTTGTAAACGTTAATGATAAAGCAAAATACCAAGATTATTTAGGGCTAGCTCCAGCCGCACTACAAAAGTATGGTGCTAAACTGCTTTCCCGAGGTGAAGATATTACCGTCATCGAAGGCTTTAATACTCCACCAGATAGAGCGGTAGTATTTGAATTCGAAAGTTATGATATCGCATTACAGTGTTACCACTCACCAGAATATCAAGAAGCAAAAAAACATCGAAGTGACTGCGCAAGCGCAAACATACTTATTATGAATGGACTCAAATAGAACCCTAATTTTTTAGGGAGTCTTATACAATTTGGTAGAACCTTACCGTCAGCTTTCTACCAAATATTTCTGTATTTCTTTATCCTTAATAAATAATAACCTTCTCTGAAGTAGCTGAATAACGTCTCAAAACGTACTTTTTCATCCGATTTAATACTGCGTATATAAGCAATTATTTCCTCTGCGAAGAATCTAAAAAAAAGCAAAAATATACTTGCATATAATATGGTATACCATATTATCGATAGATAAGGTTGTTTTTTGCTCAATAAAAAAATCAGTGTTTTAAATACAATCTTGTCGCCAAAAACACAAAAAATTGGTGTGTAAAAATTCACAAGAGGAACAAAATTGATGAAAACTAAATTAAAAAATGTAGTCATTGCTGCACTCTGCACGGCAGGTGTTGCCAATGTTTATGCTCAGGAATCTATCAACTTTGTAAGCTGGGGGGGGTCTACTCAAGACGCTCAAACAGAAGCGTGGGCACTCCCGTTCACTGGTGAAACAGGCATCAAAGTTATTCAAGATGGTCCAACAGATTACGGCAAACTAAAAGCGATGGTTGAAAGTGGTAATGTTCAGTGGGACATCGTCGATGTTGAAGCTGACTTTGCTTATCGTGCAGCAGCAGAAGGACTTCTTGAGCCTTTAGACTTTTCAGTCATCGATAAGTCAAATATAGATCCTCGTTTCGTCTCCGATTATGGTATTGGCTCTTTCTATTTCTCATTTGTCTTAGCCTACAACAAGAGCAAACTCCCTTCTGGAGAACCCCAAAATTGGAACGCCCTATTTGACACAAAAACCTACCCAGGCAAGCGAGCTTTATACAAATGGCCAAGCCCTGGCGTATTAGAGTTAGCGTTATTAGCCGATGGTGTTCCTGCAGCCAACCTATATCCTCTTGATCTAGAGCGAGCCTTTAAAAAATTAGACACTATTAAGAAAGACATCGTTTGGTGGGGCGGTGGTGCTCAATCGCAACAATTACTTGCCTCTGGTGAAGTGGCTCTTGGTCAATTCTGGAATGGACGAATATTCTCTCTTCAAGCCGATGGTTTACCTGTTGGTATTAGTTGGAAACAGAACCTAGTTATGTCTGATTTTCTAGTCATTCCGAAAGGCGCGAAAAACAAAGGGGCTGCAATGAAGTTCCTAGCATACTCATCTAGCGCCCAAGGACAGGCAGATTTTGCGACAATAACAGCGTATTCACCTATCAACACAGGCAGTGAAGAGTTGTTAGATGAAGGTTTAGCAGCCTACTTACCAACTAATTATACTAATGATCAAGTTTCCCTAGATTACCGCTATTGGGCAGAAAATGGTCCTGAAATCGCTCAACGATGGAATAATTGGCTATTAAAATAATGCCTATTCCGTCGTTCTGATTTACTTTTTTTAGGATGGTGTTCACACACCATCCTCTTATATTTAGGGGACTTTCACGATGTTTATGATTTCTTCTAGAAAGAAATGGAACAACGTCACTCTTTTATTTCCAATAATCCTGTTCTTGTTTCTCTTCTTTATAATACCTTTAGCAAGTTTGCTTCTACGCAGCTTGACCGAGCCAACGTTTGGGCTGCAAAACTTTGAGCAGTTGTTAGCCACATCAACTTACGTACAGGTTCTATTCAATACCTTCCTTGTTGCTACCTTAGTGACCGTAATTTCGTTGTTAATAGGGTTTCCTTTAGCTTGGTGTATCACCTTAATGCCTAAAGGATGGGGACGTTTTTTAATCAGCATTATCTTACTGTCCATGTGGACTAGCTTATTGGCAAGAACCTATTCATGGCTGGTTTTACTGCAATCATCGGGCATTATTAATAAAACATTGATGGCGATTGGCATAATCAACCAGCCTCTAGAGATGGTGCACAACCTAACAGGCGTCATCATTGGCATGAGTTACATAATGGTTCCTTTTATTGTTCTGCCCTTACAGGCTTGTATGTCTGCGATTGATCCTATGGTTTTACAAGCGGCATCCATTTGTGGAGCTTCTGCTCGAACCGTCTTTTTCCGTATTTTTTTACCTTTATGTAAACCAGGACTTTTCTCTGGTGCACTAATGGTATTTGTTATGTCACTAGGCTACTACGTAACTCCAGCGCTACTGGGTGGTGTTAGAGATATGATGCTGCCTGAATTTATCGTTCAGCAAATACAGAATTTCTTGAACTGGGGTATGGCAAGTGCATCAGCCGTTCTACTGATTCTTATTACTCTCGTTCTGTTTTACCTCTATTTAAAAGTACAAACAGACTCACCCGTTTCGTCGAACACAGGAGCCTAACTATGCTACTTTCACACGGTTCACTTGGATGGAAGCTTAAATCATCTCTTTATATCATTACGGGGGTTATTGCCGCTTTTTTAGCATTGCCTATTTTTTTTATAATGGCCTTATCCTTTGGTTCGTCTCAGTGGCTTGTGTTTCCACCACCATCTTGGACACTAAAATGGTACGAACGCTTTTTTGATAACTCACAATGGATTGAGTCAGCAATAACAAGCTTACAAGTTGCCAGTCTGACGTCTATCATTGCCACATTGCTCGCCATCCCCGCCTCTTTCGCGCTGGTACGAGGTCAATTCCGAGGAAGAGATTATTTATATACTTTCTTCACTCTACCAATGGTGGTGCCGGTTGTTATTATTGCGGTTGCAGTCTACGGAACCTTTCTTAATTTAGGACTCACTGGGACCTTGTTCGCCTTTGTTGCCAGTCACGTCATAATTGCATTGCCTTTTGCTATTATTTCAATCATTAACTCCCTTCGACTTTTTGATAAATCCATTGAAGATGCGGCTGTAATCTGTGGCGCTCATCGCATTCAAGCGATTATCAAAGTGACGTTTCCTGCCATTAAACCGGGGGTTATTTCCGCTGCACTGTTCTCATTTTTGGTGTCATGGGACGAAGTAGTTATTAGTGTAATGATGGCCAGCCCAAACTTACAAACGCTTCCAGTCAAAATGTGGTCAACCCTTCGACAGGACCTGACTCCGGTTATTGCCGTCGCATCGACACTTCTTATTTTACTTTCATTGTTAATTATGATCATTGCCAGCTTTGTTCGTAAACAAAGTAATCACCACTAGGAGACATATTATGAGCTTACAGACAAACACGATGACTCAATCCCCTTTAGTTTGTTTACGAGAATTAAATAAAGAATATGGCAACTTTACTGCTGTAGACCATATCAATTTGGACATTAGAAAAGGCGAATTTTTAACCTTTTTAGGATCTAGCGGTTCGGGTAAAAGCACGACACTTTCCATGATTGCAGGCTTTGAAACACCGACATCAGGCGAAATATTACTGAATGATGCTTCCCTTATTAACATTCCCTCGCATAAGCGAGGTATTGGCATGGTCTTTCAACATTACTCTTTATTCCCGCATATGAGCGTGCGAGACAACATTGGCTTTCCACTCGATATTCGCAAAGTAGCAAAAGATGAACGCGACAAAAAAGTGGATGAAATATTACAACTAGTACAACTTGAAGCTTTTGCAGATCGCCGTCCATCTATGCTATCTGGTGGACAAAAACAACGTGTTGCCATTGCCCGAGCTTTGGTCTACGAGCCTGAAATACTATTAATGGATGAGCCATTAGGCGCTCTTGATAAAAAGCTAAGGGAAGATTTGCAAGATGAACTTCGCTTATTACATAAAAGACTTGGCATTACGATTGTCTATGTCACTCATGACCAAGATGAGGCTATGCGCCTATCTGAACGAATTGCCATTTTTAAAGAGGGTGAAATCGTTGGTTTAGGTACAGGTAAAGATTTATATCGTAAACCACCAAATGCATTCGTCGCTTCGTTTTTAGGAAACTCAAATTTCTTAAAAATCAATGTGACTGGTGCAGCTTCTGCACAACTAGATAAACATCACATTATATTGGACGATTTACATGTGATGCCAATAAACCAACAAGCACTACTAATGATTCGACCAGAAAATCTACAAATACTCACCCCAGAACAAGCTAAAAATGAGGCTTTAATAAACGGATTTAATCAAATATCTGGAACAGTCAATGAATCTGTTTTTCTTGGAGAAAGCCTTACTTGCAGTATCACGATCCCATCCGGTGAACAATTAATCAGTAAGAACATCGCAACTGAGCAGCCTGATTTAGAACCGGGCTCAACTGTTTTCATTCGATGGAATAGCAAGCATAGCTCTCTGTATTCAAAATGGGAGCAAAGTGATATTAATAAGAATTCAGCCCAATAATCCTCAAAAGTATAATTAGTCACCTTAGGGGAATGGAATATACATTCCCTTTTATATGCTAAAAGTCTTTCAATAAATACATTACTAATGCTTTATAAAGGCTGGGGGATTGAAAGGAATTTGAGGGGAATAAATAATAAAAGGCCCCTTTCGGGGCCTTTAGGTCACGCTATCGGGGGGCGCGACATACAGTAGCGTAAAACACTACTTATTGGCTTCTACACCAAACTCTGGGTAAGCATGCATACCACACTCATGCATATCCATTCCCTCTAATTCTTCCTCTTCGCTTGCACGAAGACCCATAATTTTCTTAATAATCCACAAAGAAATAATGGTCATCACAAACATCCAAATAAAGGTACAAATCATGCCGGTGAATTGACCGAAAAAAGTCGCGTCATCGTTTGATATCAGAACAGCAAAGATGCCCCAAATACCTGCTGAACCATGAACAGAAATGGCTCCAACTGGATCATCAATTTTCAATTTATCCATTGCTAAAACAGAAAGCACAACAACAATACCGCCAACCGCACCAATCAATGATGACATAGCCGCTGAAGGCGCAAGTGGTTCAGCGGTAATAGCCACTAGGCCTGCTAACGCACCATTAATTGTCATTGTTAAATCAGTCTTACCAAATAAGAAACGCGCAAAAAGAGCCGCTGCAATCATTCCTGTTGCAGCTGCCGCATTGGTATTAACAAAAATTTTGGCAACCGCGTTGGCCTCTTCAACATTGGATATTTTTAGTTCTGAGCCACCATTAAAACCAAACCATCCCATCCAAAGAATAAACATACCTAATGTAGCAAGTGGCAAGTTAGCACCTGGAATAGCACGAACTTCTCCGTTCTTCCCATAACGACCTTTACGAGGGCCAACCATAATTACAGCCGCCAACGCTGCAGAGGCGCCAGCCATATGCACAACAACTGATCCCGCAAAATCCTGGAAGCCCAATTGATCTAGAAAGCCACCGCCCCATTTCCAATACCCTTCTACAGGATAGATAACTGCAACCATTACCACAGCAAAAACTAGGAAAGGCCATAAACGCATCCTTTCTGCAACAGCGCCGGATACAATCGACATTGTTGCAGCGGCAAAAACAGCTTGGAAAATAAAGTCAGCCATAGACGAATAATACGGAGCGTCATCAGAGCCTCCTATGACAGCATCGACAACATTATCGTCTCCCAAGAAAAAGTTAATGCCGGGAATATAGGCACTAATAGGATCAACTGGATACATGATGTTGTAGCCAACACATAGATAAACAAAGCACGCAATACCATAAAGTAGTGCGTTTTTATTTAATATCTCCACTGTATTTTTACCACGAACAAGCCCGGCTTCTAACATTGCAAAACCAGCGGCCATCCACATTACTAGCGCAGCACACATCAGGAAATAAAATGTATCCAGCGCATAGCTAACTTCAATTACCATATTGCCCATAGATATAAACTCCAAGTTGAGAAAACATAAAATTTACTATCAAGAAAATAAATTTCTTCATAGGACAACTTCAAGTTCTAGGCCAACAATATTTAAGATACTGAAAAATAAGAAGTAATTTATTAATATTTGATATATGAAATGAAAGTTTATCTGGGCAAAAGAACAACATTAGTAAGGCACTAGAAAGAATCAAAAAAATAAATTTCGCACAAAAAAAAGCCACGTCATAAACGTGGCCAAAACTGGGTGACATTCAATTAATTTAGAATCTTTGACCAGGAATCCAGTTTGTTCCCGCTAAAGGAACTCGCGCCATTGCAGCAGATTCAACTGTCAAAGCAACAAGGTCTTCTGGCTCTAAATTACGTAAATCATTCTTACCGCAGGCACGCGCCAATGTTTGTGCCTCAAGCGTTAATACACGAAGATAATTTGCCAAACGGCGACCAGCCTCCACAGGGTCTAGACGTTTCATTAGTTCAGGATCCTGAGTGGATATACCGGCCGGATCTTTACCTTCTTGGTAATCATCATAAAAACCAGCAGCAGAGCCAATCGCCTTATAGTCTTCATCCCATTTAGGATCGTTACATCCTAAAGCAACCAACGCTGCCGTACCTATCGCTACGGCATCTGCGCCTAGCGCCATACACTTCGCAACATCAGCACCATTTCGGATACCTCCAGAAACAATAAGCTGCACTTTGCGGTGCATACCCATTTCTTGCAATGCTTGAACTGCTTGAGGAATAGCCGCCATCGTTGGAATACCAACATGCTCGATAAAGACATCTTGCGTTGCCGCTGTGCCACCTTGCATACCATCAACAACAATCACATCTGCGCCAGCTTTTACTGCTAACTTCACATCATAGTAAGTTCGTGTCGCACCTACTTTAATATAAATAGGTACTTCCCAGTCGGTAATTTCTCGTAACTCTTGAATCTTAATAGCAAGATCATCAGGCCCAGTCCAATCTGGATGACGGCAAGCTGAACGCTGATCAATACCTTTCGGTAAGTTACGCATTTGAGCAACACGATCTGTGATCTTCTGCCCAAGTAGCATACCGCCGCCACCAGGTTTAGCGCCTTGACCAAGCACGACTTCAATAGCATCCGCTTTACGCAGATCATCTGGATTCATACCGTAACGAGAAGGCAGATACTGATAAACCAATTTACTAGATTGACCACGTTCTTCAGGCGTCATGCCGCCATCCCCTGTGGTTGTAGATGTGCCAACAATCGACGCGCCTCGTCCCAATGCTTCTTTTGCATTCGCCGATAAAGCCCCAAAACTCATCCCTGCTATGGTCACCGGAATATCTAACTTAATGGGTTTCTTGGCGAAGCGATCACCCAAAATAACTGACGTATTACAAGTCTCACGATAACCTTCTAATGGGTAGCGAGACATACTCGCCCCTAAGAACAAAAGGTCATCAAAATGCGGCACTTTACGTTTTGCCCCAAAACCACGGATGTCATAAATACCAGTATTTGCTGCACGGCGAATTTCAGCCATCGTGGCACGATCAAACGTAGCGGACTCTTTTAAGCTAGGATTGTTGTTTGTATCATTGCTCATAGTAAAAACCTCTCAGAAAATTAGTAAGCCGATGCATTGTCAACTTTGAAGGTGTAAAGCTGGCGAGCTGATCCATAGCGCTTAAAATCAAGAGGATTTTCATCCACTCCCGCTTTCTCTAATAAACCTTTCAACTCAGCAACATGCTCGCTTCGCATTTCTTTTTCAATGCAATCTGCCCCAAGGGATTTAACCGTCCCTTTTACATAGATATGCACTTCATACAAAGAGTCACCTAATGCCTCACCCGCATCTCCACACACAACAAGTGATCCAGATTGCCCCATAAAACAACTCATGTGACCGATACTGCCTTTAACAACAATGTCGACGCCTTTCATCGAAATACCACAACGAGCACCCGCATTGCCTTCGATAACCAAAAGCCCACCATGCGCCGTTGCTCCGGCAGCTTGAGACGCATCACCTTTGATACGCACAACGCCTGACATCATATTTTCAGCAACCCCCTGCCCTGCATTTCCATGAACCGTGATATTGGCGGTTTTATTCATCCCTGCGCAGAAGTAACCTGCATGCCCATGAATATCAACCGAGATATCCGCGTCCAACCCAACAGCAATGTTGTGATTACCTTTAGGGTTGGTCACAACCCATTCTTTTTCAGTTAAATTATCTTTGCACTCATGTAAGGCTTTATTTAAATCTCGTACAGATTGAGCGGCTAAATCGACAGTCATCATTTTCAAATTCTCCTAAAACTATTTACGTTCCCAAATGTAGAAAGTAGCGGGCTCTGGCTCCCAAACTTTGGCATTTTCGATACCAGGTAAGGTAACCAAAGCTTGGTACTCTGATGCCATTGCAACGTAATCATCTGTTTCAGCAAGCACCGCAGGTTTACAAGCAATTGGGTCACGCATAACAGCAAAGCCGTCTTTAGTACCAATAGTAAAAGTAAAAAATCCATCAAGATCTTTCAGTGCATTTTCCAAGGCCTCTTTTAATGTATCACCTTGGTTAAGACGCCAAGTTAAATAGCCAGCCGCCACTTCGGAATCGTTTTCCGTTTCAAACGTAATGCCTTCGCGTTTTAGTTTATCTCGCAGACGATTGTGATTTGACAGCGATCCATTATGGACAAGACACAAATCAGAACCCGTCGAAAAAGGGTGGCTACCTTCCATGGTTACTGCAGACTCTGTCGCCATACGAGTATGGCCAATGATATGACTGCCCTTCATTCCACTTAGGTTAAATTTCGAAGCAATATTTTCAGGCAACCCAACTTCTTTTAGAATTTCAATAGAAGAGCCTGCACTCAAAATCAAAACATCAGGATAAAGCTCATCCAGCGCGCTACGGGCAGAACTCTCATCCGTGTTAATTTTTAGCACTGCGACATTCGCGTTTTGCATCCATTTGATTTCACAACCTAATGACGCTGATAGCTTGTCACTCAGCTTTTCCCAGCTAAAGGCTTCATCAGGATGTCTTAATGTTAACTTGACCCAACCTTCACCAACTTCATCACCATAAATGGCAAAACCTGCACTATCTGGACCACGATCTGTCATTGAAATGAGCATTGGCTCAAACAACTCACCCAAATTTTTTTCAAACTTATCGTTTTTTAAATAAAGCCCAACAATTCCACACATAGTAGAAACCTCAATATATTTTTAAAACTTAACATTGGATAATTAAAAGAACTCGGCATATTTTTCGACTTCCCAAGAAGATACTTGGCGAGAATACTCATTCCATTCGGCACGTTTCACTTTAATAAATTCCGCGACAAGGTTTTCCCCCATGGCCTCAATAAAAACAGAATCCTTTTCTAATTCATCAAGTGCATCACCAAGGGATTGAGGAAGAATAGAAATATTCTTGGCAATAATATCTTCTAGAGAAAGATCATAAAGATTGATGTTCATCGGTTCGCCTGGATCAAGCTCACGTTCTATACCGTCTAGGCCCGCAGCAATTAAAGCGGAATGAACAAGATAAGGATTGCACCCAGAATCAGGTAGTCGAAACTCCAAACGACCATACGGCACACGAACCAAAGCTGAACGATTGTTATCGCCGTAGCACACGTAAGCTGGTGCCCAGGTCGCACCTGAACTATTGCCACCAACAACTAAACGCTTATATGAATTCACTGTCGGAGCGGCAAACGCACAAATCGCTTTGGCGTGCGCCAGAATACCCGCCGTAAAGTGATACGCTAATTTTGAAAGGCCCATGCCATTTTTATCACTGTCATCGTTGAATAAGTTCTTACCAGACTCATCTGTGATAGATAAATGGAAATGCATGCCATTGCCTGTTTTATCTGGGGCAGGTTTTGGCATAAATGAACAGATCATCCCCATATCGTTAGCAATTTCACCAGCTGCCATACGAACAAATGTGAATCGATCAGCAGACTCTAGCGCATCGCCATAGGTGTAGTTAATTTCAAACTGGCCATTCGCATCTTCGTGATCAATTTGGTAAACATCAAAATTTACCGCTTGTAATGACTCGACTAAACGCTCTAGGAACTCACGAGAACGAGAAAGTCCTTTATAGTCATAACAGGGCTTAGCAAGCTTATCGGACTTGTCCACTGGAAGTAGCTCGCCATACTCGCCTTTTTTGAACAAGTAAAACTCTGGCTCAAGCCCAGTATTTAAAGTCCAACCTTTGTCTTCTAAGCGCTTAATTTGATTTTTTAGCACGACACGTGAGCAATATGGATGAGGCTCATTATTCACATATCCATCGCAGACCAACCTTGCATAACCTGGCTGCCAAGGGACAATACTTAATGTAGAGAGATCACCACGTGCCAAAAAATCAGGACCATGAGGTTCCATAGCAAGACCAGTAACGGCAAAACCTGCAAAGCCAGCCCCCTTTTCGACAACATCAAAAATATTCTTTGCAGGCACCGATTTTGTTTTTGCTACGCCATGAATATCCACAAACTGCGCTAAAACATATTTGATATTATTATCTTTAAGAAAGCCTTCTACTGCATCTGATTGCATTGCTGATCTCCTAACTTATGGTGAACGTAATGTGTGTTCTTGTTGATGAACCAAACAACCAAAGCAAAATATCCAAAAATCTCACTAATACTGTTAGTAATAACCCTTTATAATCTTGCCTGAGTCGATATCGCATCAGATAAAAACCCCATAATATTCTCTATAGGAATTTTTATTTCCCTATAGGAAAGCAACATGCCTGCCAAAAATTGATTTTTAGGAATTTTTTTTTCCTAGCAGTGTAAGATAATGATTTTTATGGTCTAAAATTACTTAAAGAACGGAATAACCATTGCAAAGAGACAAGAAGGCCAATAACAATGAAGAAAAATGCACCATCCAGGCACGCCAATGCGCTAAATGAGGGCGAGATCATTCAAACAAGAGACACGTCCCCTAAATTAAAGCTTGAGGAATACATTGCGATGCACGTAAGACGCAAACGTGTAGCACAAGATTTAAAAATCACTGACGTCGCACGTATAGCAAAATTAAGCCAAGGAATGGTGAGTAAAATAGAAAATGCACAAGTATCGACGAGCCTTGATACGCTTAGCCGTCTTTGCGACGCTATTGGCTTATCAATCTCACAGTTATTTGCCGACTATGACCGCCCTGAAGGCGGTGCTCTACTTACTAAATCTGGACAGGGCATGGAAGTGGTACGTAGAGGAACAGAAAAAGGCCATACCTATCAGCTGCTGAGCTATAGTCGTGGCAAAAAGCAGCTCTATGAACCTTTCTTAATTACTATGGATGATGCAAGTGAGGTTTTTCCTACTTTCTCTCACCCTGGACAAGAGTTTATACACTTACTGGAAGGCCAAATACTTTATCGTCACGGCAACCACTTATATAACATGCAGGCGGGAGACTCTTTATCATTTGACGCTGAAATTCCTCATGGTCCAGAGGTGCTTGAACAAGTCCCCATTAAACTATTGTCGTTCATCATGCATGAAAATAAAAATTAGTAATCTATATATTACTGAATAAAAGATACGAGCCAACTACTAATTATGCATTCTTACAAAAACAGCCGGCTAAAATTTTTTATACAAATAAGATACAACAATAAAGACCAAACACTAGGTTCGGCCTTTATAATTTACACGTTCTAATTAATAAAATTAGTAGATATAAAATTGGAAAGACTAAGAAAAATCAGTCTACTAATTCCTCATAAAATATAATAAAAAACTACCGGTAACGCCTTAAGTATATCGAGAATTTAATGAGTTATTTTTACTCTACTGAGATTACCTCGCTCAAAAAAAGTAATTTATAGCTGTCAATATTTTCATTAGTATGATTTATAAATAACTCATCCATCTAAATATAAAAAATAATAAACAGCTATTTACTAAGGAAGTCTAGATAATATGCTATCCAATGGTTTTAAATGGTTCTCAAGAGCATCAACAACCCTGGATACATCCCTCTTCAATAAAGAGTCAAGTATTTCTGTATGTTCTTTTATAATCAAGTGAATACGCTCAGGCTCTATACTAAGCGCAGTATAAGCAACACGGATTTTTCTATTTTGTATTGCCTCATACATATCCATGAGTACGGGATTATTAACTGCTGCAACCATAGATCCATGAAAAGCCACATCCATAAAAATATGTTGATAGAAATCAATTTCATTCAAATCGTCTTTATAAGCTTCATAACGCTCTATCATTGACTCATGACAATCTATCATCTTTACAGGTACTACTATATTTTCTTCACAAATCCTTTTTGCAGCATGTTTTTCTATTAACCTTCTAGTTTCATATATATTTATTATTTCAGTTCCTGTGACCTGTCTGACACGAGCACCTTTTCTCGGAATCAAATCAATAAATCTCTCAGCCTCTAACTTGACAAAAGCTTCGCGAACAGGTGTTCTTGAGAACCCTGTTTCATTAGTTATAGTTTCTTCTTCTATAAAATCGCCACTATTAATTTCGCCTTTTATAATTTTATCTCTTAAATATGTATAAACCTTATCTTTTATAGGAGGATTATTCACTTTTACCTTTTTAAAATTCATTTATTTTTCCAAAAAATTTAAAATTAGCCACAACTAAATATAGTTGTGGCTTTAATAATTATTAATTAAAAAACTTTTCAGCCCCAGAGAATTCAGACACTTTCCCTCCGGCTAATATTTTTGAGCGTGCAGGAATCTCTGCATTCTCTTTACTCTTCAATAACTCACCTAGCCCAACAGCATCGCTTGGGGAAATAAATGCAACACCATCAGAGTCTGCAAATACCACGTCTCCGGGGTTCACGACAGTACCGCAAATACTAACTGGAACATTTATAGCTCCTTCAATCCCACTAATTCTAGTAGTTAAAGGGCTAAACCCCCTTGATAATGTTGGAAAATCATACTCTTGGGTTTCATCATAATCATTTACACAACCATCAATTACAGCCCCAACTGCACCTCTCACTTTTGCAGTATAGGCAACAAGTCCGCCAAAACAAGATCTCTGGACATCGCCACTTTGATCAATAACTAATACATCTCCTGGACGAAGAAGATCGGCAGCAACATGAACAGCTGTTGAATCAAGGTGTGGGATTCTAACGGTGACAGCGGTTCCGACAAACTTTAATGGTCGCTTATTAGGAACTAATCCTAAAGCAAAACCATGATCTCTTAAATGCCCTAGAGTTGACACGCATGTCCCCTTAAGCTCGTCTAATATTGACTGATCTACTTGTTTAGGCATAGATGATTTTAAAAACATATTAACTCTCCTTTAATTAATTCCTGAATATTCTGGTAAAAAAGTAGCAATTCCTGGTATGAAAATAATGATTGCAACGACAAAAAGGTCTGCAATAATAAATGGAATAACACCTCGAAACGCCGTTGATATACCAACCTCCTTTACAGTTCCAGAATAAACAAAGATATTCATTCCTACAGGAGGAGTAATAAGTGCCATTTCGGCTACTTTAACTATCAAAATCGCTAGCCATACACCATCAAATCCATAGCTAGTTAAAATTTGATGTAATAGAGGGGCTGCAACAAGAATCATCGAAATGCCATCTAAGAACATACCAAGTGGTAAAAGTAAAAGAAGACATAAAATTAAAACCATATAGGGTGGAATAGCTGATGCTGTCACGCTTTGAACTAAAGCCGAAGACGCACCTGATATAGCTAAAAAGTAGGTAAAAACACTTGCCCCCGCAATTAGAAGAAACGTCATTGATGTTAGCCCTATTGACTCACTTAATGACTCTTTTAACATGCTCGAAATATCAGATACCTTTACACGTAAAAAAAAGACAATAAGCGATGTAAGCGCACCAAATGATGCAGCTTCAGTTGGGGTAGCTATCCCCATATATATGGTTCCAATAGAGACTATAAATATTACAAAAAGATACAGGCATCCTATTATATCAACAGAGTTTTCTTTAACTTTAAGTATGGTATCTTTATTACCATCAATTAATCTCTTACGTTTATGAAATGTAGCTAAAATAACTATCGTTACCGCATAAGCTAGTATAGTTAGCAGTCCTGGGCCAATACCAGAAAGTAATAATCGACCTATTGATTCCCCAGTAACGACACCATAAAGCACAAGAACAATGGATGGAGGGATTAGTACTCCTAATGTTCCTCCTGCGCATACAACGCCAGCTGCAAGAGTTGATTTTTGACCTGACTCCACAATTGCATCTGTAGAGACACGAGCCATTGTCGCCACCGTCGCGACACTTGAACCGGTAACGGCGGCAAATAACCCTGAACCAGCCAATGAAGAGAGAGCGGAACCACCGGGTAATCGCTTTAACAATCGCGAGGCTAAATCAAAACCGGCCTGAGCAAGACCTGCTCTTACTGCAAGTACCCCCATTAGTATAAAAAGCGGAATAATAACTAAAGAGTAGTTATAAGCAACCGCATAAGGCGCACCGGAAATAGTTGACATAGCCGTACCAGAAGAGCGGATAATGGAAATACCAACAAGTCCAGACAACATTAATGCTAGACCTACATGAAATCTGATGCCGAGTAATACTATAAATATAGTAATAGTCACACCTAAAGATAATATATTATCAGGCGCCATACTCTCCCCCTTCCTTTTTCACATTAGACCTATCTAAAGACTTATTATTAATAGAAACTTCAGTATTAATATTTTTTTTATAGACTTTATTTTTAAGGTTCAGCATCTCTATCGTTGACTTAACAACCAAAACAAAAAAATACAATATAAATGAAAAAAACAATACTATTTTTGTTGGCCAAGTACTAATTCTTAAAACACCATTAGTCGTCTCACTTCTATCTATAGAAGTGAGAACGTCATTAAAAAGCCCCCAAGACACTATCAATGAAATAATTAAGAAAAGAGTCAATCTAATTATAGAAAAAATAAATTTACTTTTATCTTTCAGACCTCTTTCAACCAAATCCACTGATACATGACGCCCCTCTATTTCAGCTAATGCGAGACCAAGAAAAGCTACTGTAACCAATAAAAGCGAAGACAGATCAACGGTACCAAGTATTGACTTTCCAAATACATTTCTGGATACAACATCTAAAACAGTAATACCCAAAATAAAAATCAAACAGATACCAGATAATACAGTCAGGCAAGACATAACACTTTTCAAAAAGTGCTGAAATCTATGCATACTAACCTCCTAAACACGAATCTATTGGGCTAATATATTTAGATTTATCTTCCTCTTCTTTTATAATATTTCTATAGCTATTAATGACTAACTGAGATTTATAGCCACGAGAGTTATAACGATCAACCCAATCTTTATCAGCACTTACTTTAGCTTTCCAATCAGCAACACTTTCATTTGAGAATTCAGTAATTTTTACATCCGACTCTTTAAGCTGAGAACATGCAACTTGTCCGGCAGCATCCATCTCCTCAAGACCATAAGAAATACTATTTTTTGAAGCTTGCATAACGGCGTTTTGATATTTTTCTGGCATCGAATCAAATACACCTTTATTTATAACAACAATGGAACTTGAATAGGCACCAATACCTGGGTTAACAAGATATGGTGTTATGGGAGCAAGTCCAAACGTAGGTAAATTTGCCAAAGCAAGCGCAGAATAACCATCCACTATTCCTCGTGACATAGACTCATAAATATCAGTTGCTGTCATAGAGACAGGGTTAACATTTTCAGCCATCAGAACTTCTGAAGTCAGCCCACCAGATCGAATAGACCGACCACTAAGTTGCGAAGGGGTGCTAGCTGGTTCTTTTAAACCGATGAGGACTGACCCAAGAGGTAAAGGGAATAAAAGCTTTACGCCATTTTCATCAAAATCACGTTTGAATTCGCTATTTTCCTGATACAAACGTTCTATGGCTTTCATTTGTGTTTCAGGGTTATTGGTTTCAAAAGGTAGCTCGACAACAGTAAACATTGGCAACCCGGAAGTTGCATATATTGAACCTATTTGTGCGATGTCAGCTCTGCCATCGACAGTGGCCGAAAGCGAATCATCGGCTTTGGCGAGGCTCTGACTATAATGAAACTCTACTTTTACACCTCCTTCTGTTAAGCGCTCCACTTCTTTAGCCCAACGCTGAACAGTTTTAGATTGATCAGATGTTGAAGTTGTATAAGTACTGTATTGGAGAACATAATTAGATTTATCTTCTTCACTGCACCCACTTAATGTTGCTACAGCTGTAGCAAGAGCTGACATTTTTACTATCTTTCCTATATTTAACGATTTCATTAACTTGTTCCTTTTGAATATTTTATTTTTTAATTATTTATCTTTAATCTATTTTATTTTCCAACTACTTTATAACGTCGTAGTGTCAAAGCAGGGTTGATTTTACGAACATTTCCTAATCTTTCATTAGACAATTCAGCTAAAGCCACACCAGAATTTTCACCCACTGACGCAAGAGTAATTCCCATAGGGTCTATGATTGCACTATTACCTACACCATTAGGAGCACTTTGGTCTGCAGCTAATATAAACACTGTATTTTCAATAGCTCTTGCTCTAATCAACGTATTCCAGTGGTATTCTTTTAAAGGTCCGGGAATCCATTCAGCAGGAAGAGCAATAATATCAGCGCCAGAGTCAACTAATGCCCGAGTAACCTCAGGAAAACGCAAGTCGTAACATGTTTGCATGCCAATGTTCATTCCCTCCACAGAAAGTAATGACCCATTATTAGGCTCTGCTGCAATGACCTTATCAGACTCGCGATAACCAAATGCATCGTAGAGGTGTACTTTTCGGTATAAAGCTGACACTTCACCTTTTTCTATACCTATAAGAGTATTGTGAATACGATCCTCGCTCGCCTTTTCATTAATTCCGAAAACAATGGCGACATTTAGCTCTAGGGATAAGCTAGCAATCTTTGTTACACTTGGGCCACCAAGCAACTCCGCATTTTCTACAAACCTGTCATCCATTGTTGAAACCGTATAGATAGCATATTCGGGGAGTACAATTAGTCGCGCTCCCTTTTTATGAGCTTCACGGACTAAAGCCTCGATTGAATTTAAGTTTTCCTCTTTATTATCATTAGGTGCATATTGAGCAACGGCTGTAATAAAACTCATTTTTTCTCCTCCAAACCAAATTTTTTGAACTTATCTAAAGCATTAGTAAATCCTTGAAGCAATGCACCATATTGCATATTTAAAATAACAACAGCAGCATTCTCTTCTATTGCAAGACGTTGTTCAGCCTCACTCCATGCAGGTAGAATCCATGGTTTATTAACTTTCTGAGCTGCTCTAGCTAGGTATCTGATATCATCAAGATCTTCTTCGGTGACACTATAAGCTCCTCTTTCTCGGCGAAGACTCAAGTCTGATGGGCCAATAAATATTCCATCAACACAGTCTAAAGCTAAGATTTCATCAATAGAATCAAACGCAGAGCCATCTTCAATCATTGGAAAACACTGGTACTCTGAATCTTGCTCTTTCACCCACTCGTCTGTGAAACCTACATAATTGGAAGTTCTCCCACCAGCAAAACTACGATCCCCTAATGGTGGGAACTTTGCATAACCACATACTCGAGCAGCATGTTCAGCAGACTCTATGTGCGGAATCGCTACCGCATTCGCACCAAAATCTAAGGCTTGCTGAATAGGACCACGCTCAGGTCCAAGCACCTTAACTATAACTTTCATACCTCGAGATCTAATAAATGGAATGATCCAATCCATAGCAGCAAGATCAAACAACCCATGCTCTACATCTAATACTACAATTTCGTACCCTGCTATTTTCGCTATATCAACTGCTGCACTTGATGGCTCAGTTAGCCATACACTCGCCTTTAAATTCATTTTATTGCCTTTTTAATTTAATATTTCAAAGTATACCTCATGTATACATAAAGTATACTTTAAAATATACACGGCAACTAACGCTGTCAAGAATTTATTTTTGACTTTCCAAAGGTCTTAGTAAGAAAGCACCATCTACATAACCAACATCAACTGAAAAAACAACGAATACAGCAAGAACTCGACAAGCTGATCGACGAAGAAGAGAGCTAACCGCTCTCTTTTTTATGCCTGAGCGAAAATGACAGTAATATCACCAACCTAACAAACACACAAAACATGCCAAAAAGCCGCAAAACACTACCAAAAAACGGATAACAAAGGGTAAGAATTGGATAAAGTAAGGATAAACAGACACAAAAAAAGGGCTTACAAATTAACGTAAGCCCTTGATTCTATTACTAAATTAGGTGGTAGGACTAAGCAGATTCGAACTGCTGACCTCTACCATGTCAAGGTAGCGCTCTAACCAACTGAGCTATAGTCCTAAAAAGTGTTGGCTATTATACGCAGAGGTTTGCTTTTGACAAGCCTTCGTTGATATTTTTTGAAGCCTTTGTTTTAAAACCATTATTCGACAACAGGGACAAGCAGTTCGTGACCAATGACTTCGTCGATTAATCCGTACGGTACTTTATATTTTTTATCTTTAAATCGTACCAGCGCGTAGTCGTAGCACATTTCGATCACGGTGCAGTTTACGATGACGCCGTTGTCGATAACGCGAACTATGTTGTAATTCCTTAAGGTAATCGCCACTCTTATCTCCTCCCTTTTATCATTCACCGACGTCTTTTAGTTTTTTCTGTAGCTGGCGAATTTGGTCACGGTAGCCTGCTGCCAGTTCGAATTTCAGCTCTTCTGATGCCTGCATCATTTCTTTCTGCAATTGGATCATGGCTTTACGCACTTGAGCCACGTCTTCCATGCTTTCCACTTGGTAATCTTTGGCGGTTTCAGCGACTTTTTTCGTTTTGTTACCACGTTTACCTGCACCTGGGTTGTACGCCCCTTCCATGATATCTTCGACAGATTTCGTAATACCTGTTGGTGTAATACCATGCTCTTCGTTGTGGGCTTGCTGTTTTTCTCGACGTCGATTCGTTTCACTAATCGCCCGATCCATTGAACCCGTAATACGGTCTGCGTATAAAATAGCTTTACCGTTAACATTACGAGCAGCACGACCAATGGTTTGAATAAGTGATTTTTCCGAGCGTAAGAAGCCTTCTTTATCAGCATCAAGAATCGCCACTAAGCTCACTTCTGGAATGTCCAAACCTTCTCGTAATAAGTTGATACCGACGAGAACATCAAACTCGCCAAGACGTAAATCTCGAATGATCTCAACACGTTCAACGGTATCAATGTCCGAATGTAAATAACGTACTCGAACACCATGGTCACTTAGGTAATCGCTTAAATCTTCTGCCATACGTTTTGTCAGAGTTGTCACCAATACGCGCTCACCAAGAGGTAGTCGTAAGTTTATCTCTGACAATAAATCGTCCACCTGAGTCGCCACTGGTCGAACTTCTAAAGTTGGATCTATCAAGCCAGTCGGACGCACAATCTGCTCGACTACCCAGTCCTGATGCTCTTCTTCGTATTTTCCAGGCGTGGCTGAGACAAAAATGGTCTGCGGTTTAATCTGTTCCCACTCTTCAAATCGCATAGGACGGTTATCAAGAGCTGAAGGCAAACGGAAGCCATATTCAACAAGGTTCTCTTTACGTGATCTGTCACCTTTGTACATGGCGCCAATCTGCGACACGGTAACGTGGGATTCATCGATAACGAGCAGAGCATTCGCTGGTAAATAATCAAATAACGTTGGGGGTGGTGAACCTTCTTCTCGGCCCGATAAGTAGCGCGAATAGTTTTCGATGCCGTTGCAGTAGCCAAGCTCTTGCATCATTTCTAGATCGTATCGCGTACGCTGATCAAGACGCTGCATTTCCACTAATTTGTTCAGTGATTTTAGCTGTTCAAGGCGCTGATCCAACTCCACTTTAATACGCTCAATCGCCGCTTGCACGGTTTCTTTTGGCGTCACGTAGTGAGTTTTCGGGTAAATCGTCACTCGAGGCACTTTGCGAATGGTTTTGTTGGTAAGAGGATCGATCATCGACAAGGCTTCAATTTCATCATCAAACAATTCGATACGAATTGCAGTATCTTCGGAGTCTGCAGGAAAAACTTCAATCACATCGCCACGAACACGGAAATTACCACGTTCTAGTACCAAATCGTTGCGACTGTATTGCAGTTCAGCCAAACGACGCAGAACATCACGCTGATCAATACGATCACCACGGTCAAGGTGCAACATCATTTTTAAATAAGATTGCGGATCACCCAAGCCATAAATCGCCGACACTGTGGCGACGATAATAACGTCATCACGCTCTAGCAAAGCCTTGGTAGCGGACAAACGCATTTGCTCTATATGCTCGTTGACCGACGCGTCTTTCTCAATAAAAGTATCAGATGCAGCAACGTAGGCTTCTGGCTGGTAATAATCGTAGTAGGAAACAAAATACTCTACGGCATTATTGGGGAAGAACTCTTTAAATTCGCCATAAAGCTGTGCCGCCAAGGTTTTGTTATGCGCCATTACAATGGTTGGGCGCTTCACTTGAGAAATCACATTGGCAATGGTGTAGGTTTTACCTGAACCTGTAACACCAAGCAGTGTTTGATGTGCTAAACCAGCTTCTACGCCACTCACAAGTTTTTCGATGGCTTTTGGCTGGTCGCCTGCAGGTGAATAAGATGAAACAACTTGAAACTCTTGCGACACGGATATTTTCCCTAAGCTTTACAATCGACGCAATAGATTAACAAATTTTGCTTAAGGCGTCCGATGTTTACGCCTTTATTCTTATTCCTTTAAAACAAAAAAGAACATAAAAAAAGAAAACAACAGAGATTCGTCTTTACCATCAAAGCCACCATATATAACATAAGGAAATATTCATATTCCTAATAGACACCAGATGGATTCTTGTATTCTTATGACGCCTTTTTCTGCATCTATCCTGAGAACGCCTCATGAATAAGCTTGAAAAATACTTACCTGCAATGGCTTGGATCAAAGAATATTCAAGAGACAAGCTACAAGCCGATACCATGGCCAGCTTTATTGCCACTATACTTTTGATTCCACAAAGTATGGGTTATGCCTTGTTAGCAGGGCTGCCCGCTGTAGTGGGTTTATACGCAGGCATCATCCCTTCTATTTTGTATTCCTTATTCGGTACTAGCCGCACTCTCGCCGTTGGCCCTGTCGCCATAACATCCATGATGACAGCAACGATACTGGCACCATTCGCCATAGCTGGAAGCGAGCATTATGTAGCCATTGCAATAATGCTGGCGTTTTTATCTGGTATATTTTTGATATTAATGAGCCTATTAAAAATGGGCTTTTTATCCAACCTACTCAGCCACCCAGTTATCTCTGGCTTCATTAGCGCCTCAGCCATCTTGATTGCTGTTGGACAGTTCAAACATTTAATAGGTGTTCAAGCTCAAGGCAACAACCTAATCGAGCTTGGTAAAAGCATGATCTTGCATATTAATGACATTAATCTCCCCACCGTGATTTTAAGCATTATCTCTATCTTTTCCTTACTTCTATTCAAGCGCCACCTAACACCTATGTTAAGCAAACTTGGCCTATCAGAGAGCACATCTAATATGCTTGGCAAGTCTGGTCCGGTCATTGTAGTTATAACAACCACCAGCTGCGTTGGCGCCTTCTCACTCGATTCGTTAGGCATCAAAATCGTCGGAGATATTAATAACCACTTACCCATTATTCCTGTCGAATATTTCACCTTAGACAATATGATTGATCTGCTACCTGGGGCGTTTTTAATAAGCATCGTTGGCTTCGTCGGCTCTGTTTCGGTAGCCCAATCCTTTGCAGCAAAACGCAAACAAAATATCAACCCAAACCAAGAACTTGTCGGATTAGGTTTAGCAAATTTAGGGGCGGCATTCAGTGGTTCGTTTCCTGTGACAGGCGGTTTTTCACGCTCAGTCGTCAACGTTAGTGCGGGGGCGACAACCCCAATGGCGGGGATATTAACAGGGCTACTCATGCTTTTTACCCTGCTGTTTTTAACACCGCTGTTTTATTACCTACCAACAGCCGTATTAGCAAGCTGTATCATCACTTCTATTTTGCAACTTATCGATTTTAAAGAGTTTACTCGGTTATATCATTTTTCTAAACAGGAAGCCGTGGGACTATTGGCCACTTTCTTTGTTGTACTCTTTATCAGTATGGAGACAGGAATAATCGTTGGCGTTTCTTTGTCGCTACTGTTTTTTCTTTGGCATACCAGCCACCCACATATTGCTGTAGTCGGTCGCCTTCCGGGAACAGAGCATTTTCGTAACGTTAAGCGCTTTGATGTAGAAACAACACCAAGCGTTATAACCGTTCGTATCGATGAAAATCTATTCTTTGCGAATGCAAGAGTACTAGAAGACTATGTCTTAACCCTTGTATCTCAGCACAACGACATTAAGCATTTAATTCTTATGTGTAATGCCGTTAATATGATTGATGCTAGTGCATTGGCAAGCCTAGAAGCCATAGATGATAGATTAAAATCAGCGGGAGTTACCTTGCATTTCTCTGAGATCAAAGGCCCCGTCATGGATAAACTGACAGGCTCAAGTTTAATAAAAAACCTAAGTGGACAAGTTTTTTTGACCCAGCATCAGGCGACAAAATCCCTAACTACAAAATAAGCGGACCTCGATCCGCTTATTTTTCGGTATTAATAATGCTCCGAACTATTTATCTGAATCACCATCAGCTGTAGCGACTTGCAGTAACTCTCGATTGCGGTTCAATAGCACACCACCAATCCCTTTTACATTAGATAACTGATCAACAGATTCAAAGCGGCCATTTGCTTCTCTGTAAGCAACAATCGCCTCTGCTTTCTTAGTGCCAACACCAGACATCACAGCGGTCAGCTGTGCTGCAGTTGCTGTATTAATATCTAAAGGCGTAGCGGCAAAAAGTGAGAAAGGTGCAAGCACCAATGAAATAACCAGAAGTGTACGGGACACAAAAATACGGAAGGTACGATTAAGATTCGTCATATTAAATTCCTTTTAAACTCTTTTAATAAAAAAGCGGCATCTTGCCAATAAAAAACCACTTATCGAATCAGCGACTAAGCCAAAACAAGTAAGTGGTTTTTAGAGTAAAAGCTTTTTAATTAGACTTCAACTGTTAACACATCAATTTAAACTATCACACCTAAATCTGTATTAGCTTGGGTCAACACAGCAATAGGGTCACTCGCCTGAGTAATAGGACGCCCCATTACAAGGTAATGGCTCCCAGCTGCCATTGCTTCTGCTGGTGTCATGATACGTTTCTGATCGCCTTGATCAGAACCATTAGGTCGAATGCCTGGCGTAACTAGCACAAAGTCTTTGCCTAGGTCAGCAGATAACATACTAGACTCTTGTGCAGAGCAAACAACACCGTCCATGCCGGAAGACTGAGCCAATGCGGCAAGGCGTTTAACATGTTGTTCTGGCGTGGCATCTACACCAATCTCTACAAGGTCAGATTGATCCATGCTAGTCAGCACTGTCACGGCAATTAACAAGGTTTTATTATCTGGCAATTGCTGCAACGCATTAGCAGAAGCCTCCATCATTCGTCGACCGCCAGAGGCGTGTACATTCACCATCCACACTCCTGCTCTCGCCGCCACACTAACCGCATTCGCTACTGTATTGGGAATATCATGAAATTTCAGATCTAAAAATATGTCAAAGCCCAGTTTGTGTAACTCATCTAAAATAACAGGACCTGATGTTGTGAACAGCTCTTTGCCGACTTTTACTCGACATTGCTTTGGATCTAGTCGTTTCGCCATCTCGATTGATTGCGCCATGGTTGGGTAATCTAGGGCAACCACAATAGGGGATTGGCAGCTCATTCAGTGTCCTCTTTTTTCAGTTTATCAATATTTCAGTGTTATCTATGTCAGTCGCGCCTAAATACAAATGCTGCGCTCTACTCGCCTTCTAAACCATGAATTGGTTTAACCACACCCCAGTTTTTACAACTTGGACATTGCCAATGTAATTGGTGCCCTGGGAAGCCGCACTGGCGGCATTGGTATTTAGGCTTTACTTGTACTAGCTGGTCAATAAGCTCAAATAGTACAACTAGGTGTTGCTGGTTATAGCCATGAGAATCGGCGAGTTGCAGGCTAATTAATTCCTTAAAGCCTTTAATAGTTGGGTGCAGTCTAAGCTGCTCGACCAAAAACATTTCAGCATAATCTTTATCTGTTTCCATGTAATGCTGCACAAGCGCCATAATCAATGCAGTAGACGGCTTTTTCTGGTTTTGCTCTTGCAAAAACTTAATGTAACCGCCGCTTCCCCAGACCTTCTGGTAGCACTCTTTTAACTTAGGAATAATGATCGAAATAAATTCAGGGTCCTGATCCGCTGCGTGCTTTAGCTCCTTGATCGCATCGCGATAACGGCCTTGGCTATTCAATACGTCAGCCGCCCCTATACTGGCTCGGATACAGCTAGAATCTACATCTAGCGCTTTCTTGTAATGTTGAAAAGCGGGTTTCCATTGCTCTTTCTTCTGTAGCTCTTGCGCCATTTCACAGTGGAAATGTGCCAAGCGCTTAATTTCTTTTTTATTAGGGCTTTCTTTTATTAGCTCAAGTCCAATCTGGATCGCTTTGTCCCAGCTCTGTTCGAATTCGTACAGATCAACCAACAAGGCCAGTATCTTTGGCTGAAATTCACTTTTTCGTGACGTGGATGCCATATTCAACAGTAATCGACCCGCCCTATCGAGCAACCCTGCGGACATAAAATCGCTTGCTAGCTCTAACTGCACCATACGCATTTCGCGTTGAGATATTTCAGGGCGCGCCAATAAGCTTTGATGAATATTAATCGCCTTTTGTATTTCCCCCTTTTTACGGAACAAATTCCCTAATGTAAGGTGAATATCAAAAGTATCAGAATTGACTTCTAAGGAATCAACAAAGGCGTCAATGGCTTCGGAATGTTGATCATTAAGCAGGTGATTCAGACCGCGAAAGTAGTCTGTTGGAATATTCTTTTTAGCTTGCTTATTTTTTTTAGTCGGACTTTTTCGCCCCATTGCCCAGCCAACAAAGAGCGCGACAAAAAGAACCAGAAACAATCCTATTTCGGTCAACGCAATTACTCCTTCCCTACAGAAAGCTCTTTAGTAATAGAAGCTTTACGTAAGGCATCTACTTCATCACGCGCTTTTTCGTATCGACGAGTCAATACTCTGATTTGACGCTCACTGCGTAAATAAGCAACTGAACTCACAAATAGAGCCACACACGCTCCAGCAGTGAAAGACAAAATAGTATAGAGAGCAACACTCAGCTCTGGGCCTTGCCAAAAGACAAGGTCAAGATGAATCAATTGCGGGTTACGGATGGCAAAAAACACGCCGACAGCGAGAAAAAAAGTAACAAGAACGATGTAAATAACTCTTTTCAGCCACTTAAGCATAAAACAACCTACCAACAATAGAATGGCGATATTATGCCGTGATAGCTCAAAGATTTCGAGGCATAAGATGTAAATTAGTTAAGTTCGTTTATCTCATCACCTTCGGGGAAGTTGACCAACTCTCTCAACTCTTTACCCGGTTTAAAATGCGGCACATACTTCGCACTTAGATCAACAGACTCACCCGTTTTAGGGTTTCTGCCAATTCTAGGTGCTCGATAATGTAAAGAAAAACTACCAAAGCCTCTTATCTCTATGCGCTCACCATTTGCCAAAGAATCAGACATATGTTCAAGCATCGCCTTGATTGCTTGCTCAACATCTTTCACTGGCAAATGAGATTGCTGATCGATTAGTAGCTCTATCAGCTCAGATTTTGTCATTACTGTCCTCGCGACTATAATTTGATCACACTGTAAGACTAGCTAAATTCAGAAAGAAAGCAATAAGTTAACGTATTTTAAGGCTGTTTTTACGTATTTAATTCCTAAGAAATAGAGAATATTACGAATGGACAGCTTCCACAACTAGCATAGAAGCTGCCTAGCTTTTATAATATCGCCAATATTTACCACATTGGAAGAAATAAAATGAGCTATAACAAGATCCCTGCTGGCAAAGATGCTCCAAACGACATCAACGTAATCATTGAAATTCCAGCTCAAGCGAACCCTGTAAAATACGAAGTGGACCATGACATGGACGCGCTTGTTGTTGATCGCTTCATGACGGCACCAATGTTTTACCCAGCAAACTACGGTTATGTGAACAACACATTGGCTGACGACGGCGACCCAGTTGACGTTCTAGTTATCACACCTTACCCAGTTGTTCCTGGCTCTGTTATTCGTTGCCGCCCTGTTGGCGTATTGAACATGTCTGACGAAGCTGGCATGGACGCAAAATTGGTTGCCGTTCCTCACGAAAAACTAAGCAAAGAATACGGTCATATCCAAGATGTGAACGACATTCCACAATTGCTACGTGATCAGATCGAACATTTCTTCGAAAACTACAAAACCCTTGAAAAAGGCAAGTGGGTAAAAGTAGAAGGTTGGGCGAACGCCGAAGAAGCGAAAAAAGCCATCGTTGAAGGCGTAGAAGCATACAACGCTCAGTAATTCGTTTATTCTAAACGCTTTATTGTAGGCATAAAAAAACCGATCCTGAGATCGGTTTTTTTGTTTAGAACCTTTGACCTTAGTCTTGAGAATCTAAGAAACGTTCTGCATCCAACGCAGCCATGCAACCCGTTCCAGCAGAAGTGATTGCTTGACGATAAATGTGATCAGACACATCACCTGCCGCAAAAACACCTTCAATGCTTGTTTGAGTCGCATTGCCATGCGTACCAGACTGAACCGTCAGGTAGCCATCTTTCATGTCTAGCTGACCTTGGAAAATGTCAGTGTTTGGCTTGTGACCAATAGCAACGAACAAACCAGCAACCGCCAGCTCTTTTTTCTCGCCTGTTTGACTATTTTTAATACGGACACCTGTCACACCAGCACTATCACCCAATACTTCATCAAGCTCGGAATGCCATTCGATTTTTACGTTGCCGTTTTTCGCTTTTTCCATCAATTTGTCCGCAAGAATTTTTTCAGAACGGAATTTGTCACGGCGATGAATCACGGTAACCGTTTTTGCAATATTAGAAAGATAAAGCGCTTCTTCTACAGCAGTATTACCACCACCAATTACCGCAACGTCTTGGTTACGGTAAAAGAAACCGTCACAGGTTGCGCAGGCAGACACACCTTGGCCCATGAATTTAGTTTCGCTTTCTAAACCTAAGTATTGAGCACTTGCGCCAGTAGAAATAATCAATGCATCACAAGTGTAAACACCGCTGTCGCCTTCCAAACGGAATGGACGATTTTTAAGATCTACTTTGTTTACGTGGTCAAAAATAACTTCTGTTTCAAAGCGCTCAGCATGTTTACGCATACGCTCCATCAGTTCTGGACCTTGTACGCCTTGGTCATCACCTGGCCAGTTGTCTACATCTGTTGTCGTAGTTAGCTGTCCACCCATTTGCATACCTGTAATCATCACAGGATTAAGGTTCGCGCGAGCTGCGTATACAGCGGCTGTGTAGCCAGCTGGTCCAGAACCTAAAATCATTAATTTAGCGTGTTTCACATCGCTCATGTTATTGCTCCTGTAAATGAATGCTTGCCAGACTCAAAGATGGTCGGCTAAAAAGACTGTGATGAATTCTAACGAAAATCTGCTGAAATTCTTAGAGAAAAATATTAATTACTAAAATAGGGACTATCTATGACTTTTCAAGCGTCTCGCTGTTTTCAATTGCACACGCAGAACATTCAGGGTCCTGAGTTAAACGCATTTCACGCCAGCTTCCCTCAAAACCATCAAACAGCCTCAACACGCCATGCTTAACCTTTCCACAACCACTTACCAATTTCAACGCCTCAAGGGCCTGATACACACCTAACAAACCCACAACAGGAGCGACAATGCCACTTTCGTTGCAGCTTAGCTGCTGATCAGACAATGACGGGTATAAACACTCGTAACAAGGTGTAGATTGTTGATCGTATAAAAAGCTTACCAACTGCCCTTCCCAACGAATCGCAGCCGCACTGACTAATGGTTTTTTAAGAGACAAACACGCGCGGTTGATAGCTTGCCTAGCAGTAAAATTATCCGTGCAATCTAACACCACATCCGCTTGCTCGACTGCTTTTAGTAAAGAAGCGTCCGCTAATTTATGCGTGATCACCTCTACTTTGATCGCCGAATTTTTGAGAGCAATTTGCTTCGCAGCAGCTTCCACCTTATTCAGGCCAATCTGACTCTCATCATAAAGCACTTGGCGTGGCAGATTACTACTTTCTAGTTGATCGCCATCCGCCAAAGCCAGATGACCAACACCAGACGTTGCCAAATAAGTCGCTGCAATATTGCCAAGCCCACCTAAACCAATAACCAACACTTTTGCTTGGGCAAGATTGAGCTGCCCCTGAATATCAAAATTGGGCAATAATAACTGACGACTATAACGATCTAACTCTAATTCGTTCATTTTCACCTTACTTTCTTGTTACTCATCCTGCCCGACTGGTCAATTCTTTGCTAAACTCGCTTTACTATCTTACCCACGAGCACCGATATGAAGTTTCCAGGCAGACGCAAACTTAAACATTACTTTCCCGTTTCACAACCAAAGCCAGTTCTGCCTACGTCAGAAGTTAGACCCGACAAAGACACTTACATTGTTGGCTTGGACGAAACCATTGTCGATGTGGTTGCCAATGTATCTGATCAATTTCTAGAAACGTTTAACATCCAAAAAGGCTTATCAAATCTTGTCGACGCTGAGACTGCCTCTGCTATTTACAGCGAGTTAACGGCACAAAACAGTATCTCAGATCATTTTGCCGGTGGCACTATTGGCAACACCATACACAACTATTCAGTGTTGGCCGATGATAAATCCGTTCTACTTGGCGTTATGTCAGCCAACATCACTTTAGGCTCCCCAGCTTACCATTATATCTGCCATACCAGCAGTAAAGTAGACATGAATCACCTGCAAGGTGTACCAGGAGACATTGGCCGCGGTATTACGCTAATCACACCAGATGGCGAGCGTACTTTTGCTATCGCGCCAGGAGACATGGACGAACTGAATGTAGAACATATTCCAGAGCACATCATCGCAGGTGGTGCAGCATTGGTAACTTGTGCGTACCCATTACGCCATCAAGGCAAACCCATCAAAAAAGCCATGCTAAAAGCTTTGGAATACGCGCACAATAATCAGGTCCCAACAGTTCTGACATTAGGCACCAAGCACCTAGTAGAAGAAAACAGAGACGAACTACTTGATATCATCAAGAAACACGTCAATGTTTTAGCCATGAACGAACTGGAAGCCGAAGCATTAACAGGCTTATCTGATCCTTTGCAAGCCGCCAGTGCAATTCTAGATTATGTCGATATTGTATTGCTGACAGCTGGCCCAGATGGCATGTATTTATGTGGCCACACTGATGATGAGCTAAAACGCGAGACTACCAACCCGATTAAATCTGGCAGCTTAGCCGATTTCAATCGTTGGGAATTCAGCCGCCCAATGTTACGAGAAGCCTGTAAACAGCCTGTAAAAGTCTTTTCTCACATTGACCCTTATATGGGTGGACCTGAAAAAATTCGCAATACCAATGGCGTTGGAGATGGCGCTCTATCCGCTTTGCTGCATGACATTTCAGCCAATCACTTTCACAAAGAAGTGATTCCAAACTCTAGCAAGCATTTAGCACCGTTTTTGGCTTACTCATCTTTCGCGCAAATCTGCAAATATTCAAACCGTGTGAGTTACGAAATACTTGCTCAAAATGCATCACGTTTATCCAAAGGGTTACCTGAACGAGAAGACAGCTTAGAAGAAGCTTATTGGGAAAGATAACACCACACTCAGTTTCTTACAGACATAAAAAAACCATGCAATGCATGGTTTTTTATATTCTTATTAAAGAGAATTGCTCTAAGTAAAGAAGCGGTTCGCTTAACTCATCGCTTCGATGCCAAGTGCTTCATTACGCTCAAACATTCGATTAAGCTCAAGCAAAATAACCAACTCTTCTTCTTTCTGATAAACACCTTGAATGAACTTCAATGCTTCATCATTACCAACGCTAGGGCTTTGCTCAATCTCGCCTTGGTACAAATAGAATACTTCTTGAACAGCATCAACCAGCAAGCCAACTTGCTCACCATCGTGCTCAATAATAATGATGCGAGTATCGTCAGAAATTGTACACTCAGGCAGGCTAAAGCGAACTCGAGTGTCTACAACAGTCACGACATTACCACGTAAATTAACGATACCTAAAACATAAGAAGGCGCACCTGGAACTGGAGCGATTTCGCTATAACGTAGCACTTCTTTAATCTGCATGACGTTAATACCATAGGTCTCGTCAATCAGCTTAAAAGTTAGATACTGTAACAACTCACCTTTATTCGATTCAGATAAGGCTTTCCCATTTTCTTTAATAGGCGCTAATTCAGACATGGCTCACATCCATATTCAGTTTAATAAGAGTAATGTAGAACTCATCACAAGCTTTGTCTAGTGTAAACAAAATGTGATGAGCCTACGAGCAAAGTTAAGTAACAATTAGTTGTCTTGTTGTATCCCAACTATTGTCCAATTTCCATTTGCATCAGACATGTTCTTTTCCAAATGCCAAATTTCATTGGTTTCGGAAGTCTGATCACCTTCTTTGATCCAGCCTGAAAACTGCAAAGAAATAGAAGCGATAGAGCCTACATACTCACCGCGAACAATTTCAACCATCAAGGAAACCACTTCAGTACGAGGCTTATCATTGCCGTATGAAGCACGTTCAGTCACCAAAAGGTTGTAAAGCTCAGGGCTCACATAATCTAGAATTTCATCAAAATTATTGTCATCCCAGGCTTTTTGCAAAGTGATGTAATGGTTTTTCGCTTCAGCAACAAACGCTTGCTCATTAAAACCTGGCGGAAGCTTAATTTCTGGCTGTGAACCAAAGCCACTAATACCAGACATTGGAGAAGGCTGTACGCCATCACGAGTTGAGTTTGGCATCTCGCGGAACATACCATTAGTACCTGCAGCATCAGCTTGAGCTGCGCGACGTTTTGGCGCGATGAAGAACTTGTAAACCAAGAAACCAATCAAGGCAAATAGCAAAATATCACCGAAAGAAATGCCGTCAAAAGCACCGCTTCCTAGTAAGGCGGCAAAAATACCACCAGCCAATAACCCGCCTAACAAACCGCCGCCCATTCCACCTAAGAATCCAGGTTTTTTAGCGCCAGCCGCCGCATTTGTTGTACCAGCTGTGCTATTTGTTGCGCTTTTAGGTTTAGAAATAGAAAAGCTTTTACCAAAACTTTTACCACCACCAAACTTCTTCGCATGAACATCTGCACTATAACCGCCAGCGCCGATTGCCAAAACAAACGCCATTAACATGGCAAATACTGTTGTTTTCACAAAACTCTCCTTTATTTAAAATTGACCAAACCAACGGCATTGCGTAGGTCTGAAATCAGTCCACGTGCACGAGCTCGTGCCTTCTCCGCCCCGGCCTGTAAAATTTCTTCTACATGAGTTGGATTAGCAATTAACTCCAAGTACTTTTCACGTGGTTCAGATAGTTGACCATTAACCAAAGCAAAAAGTTCCTTCTTTGCCTCTCCCCACGCAATGCCATCTACAAAATTCTGACGCATTTGCGCTGTTTGCTCTGGAGTAGCGAACGCTTTATAAATATCAAACACAGTCGAATCCTCAGGGTCTTTCGCTTCACCTGGTTCTAACAAGTTTGTTTTGATCTTATTAATACCTTTTTGCAGTTTTTTCTCGGTATCAAATAATGGAATCGTATTATTGTAACTCTTACTCATCTTACGGCCGTCTAAGCCTTTCAAAATAGAGCCCTCTTCGCCAACAACCGCTTCAGGTAATACGAAGTGCTCACCAAATAAATGGTTAAAACGACCCGCAATATCACGGGCCATTTCGATATGCTGAATTTGGTCACGGCCGACTGGTACTTTATGCGCATTAAACGCCAAAATATCAGCCGCCATTAATACTGGATAGCAAAACAAGCCCATGGTAATACCAAAGTCTGGGTCTTGCTCATTGGCAAGGTTTTCGTCCACTGCGCCTTTATAAGCGTGAGCACGGTTCATCAAACCTTTTGCGGTTACGCAAGTCAGTAGCCAATTTAGTTCGGCAATTTCAGGAATATCAGACTGACGGTAGAAAGTTGCTTTGTCGGTATCTAAACCACACGCTAGCCAAGTCGCCGCAATTTCTAAACGAGACTGTTTCACACGCTCTGGATCCTGACACTTGATCAACGCATGATAGTCCGCAAGAAAGAAGTAAGATTCCGTATTTTCTTGACGGCTTGCTTCGATCGCAGGACGAATTGCCCCCACATAGTTTCCTAGGTGTGGAGTGCCTGTGGTGGTAACACCGGTTAAAACAATTTCTTTTGCCATTGCTGCTACTCTTTCCTACTTTACATAATGTCGAAATTTGAAATTTTATAGTGTTGAAATGCCGCTTACCCTAACATAAAAAAATCACATCAAGAATCGCACAACAAGATTATTTATTCCTATATTCAATATCTTATCCATAATGGATGCGAATAATGAAATATCAATGCCAAAGCTCTCCGATAAGACCAGAATCCCGCTGAATACGCGCACTGCTTGCTGCCCGAATTAATCCGCTCGATCCCCATAAACTAAAAGACTTTTTCGCCCGAGTAATGCCAGTGTAAAGCAGCTCTTTGGTCAACACTGGCGATGGCGTCAGAGGCAACAGCAAAGCAACTTGATCAAACTCAGAGCCTTGGGATTTATGTACTGTCATTGCAAACACCACTTCAAATTCACTCAAACGACTCGGCAGCAAGCCGGTAAAAGAGCCATCAGACTGCATAAACCAGACTCGAAGACGCTGAAACTCATCAGGCATACAAAGACCGATGTCACCGTTGAACAAGCCCAAGGCGGCATCATTTCGGGTTAGCATCACCGCTTTTCCTGGATACCAAACATGCGGATCCTTTACTCGTCCACGTTGATAGAAATACTGTTCCAGCTGAGCATTGATCTTCTCGACGCCAAACTCACCTTGGCGCACAGCGGTCAAAATCTGATAACGGGAAAACACCTCATAGAGCTTGGTAATATCTAAATTCTGACGTACTGCGTCCCAGTAGTCATCATAGCCTTTTGCCAAGGTCGCAATATCGGCTTTGCTCTGTCCATCTTCCGGTACTCGCCACTCTACATCGGTGTAATTAGACTCAAGGCAACGCAACACGGCAGAGCTGTTACCAGCGTTCATTGCTTTTGCCAAGTGCCCAATACCGCTGTTTGCATCAAACCTATAACTGGTACGCAATAAGGTTAACCCGCGACTCATTGGCGGTGCCGACGGATTACCAAACGGCGCCAGATTTTCTCCGGTTAGATGAGCGAGGCGACCCGCCCACTCTGGTTGAAAGTAGACCTCTTCGATGCCGTAAGATAAATCCCCTAACACACTGCCCGCTTCTACCGAGGCGAGTTGATCTTTATCGCCTAATAAAATGAGTCGAGCGTGTGGTGGCATGGCATCAATCAACTTTGCCATCATTGGCAAATCCACCATGGACACTTCGTCCACCAGCAACACATCCAAATGCAAAGGGTTTTCTTTATTGTGCTTAAATCGACTGCGCCCAAAATCACTGCCTAATAAACGATGCAGGGTACTGGCTTGTTCTGGAATGGCAAGTTTAACCTCGTCACTTAATGGCAAATCCGTCTTGGCTTTTGAAATGGACTCAGTCAATCGCGCCGCCGCTTTACCGGTTGGTGCGGCCAGCTCGATACGTAACAACTTTCCTTCAGCGAGTGACTGAGCCACCAGCAAGGCCAACAAACGTGTCACAGTGGTTGTCTTGCCGGTTCCAGGACCACCACTGATCACAGAGAAAGGCAAGCTTGCCGCATTGGCGACCGCGACTTTTTGCCAATCAAGCGTATCTGATTGGTTAGGAAAAAGTTGTGCTAACAAACTTGCATCCACAGCAAAAGGCGCAACAGAAAATTGCCCTTTAAGATAATTCAGCACCTGTTGTTCATATTGATAATAGCGATACAAATACAAACGCGTACCAGCCAAGACCATTGGTCGTTCAGCTAAATTTGTCTCAGTAGACACCAAGCGACTGGCCTGCAGAAATTCACACCAAGCAGAAACACTGTTCACGCCGCTATGATGCAATACCATTCGTAACTCATCTAATTCCACACCTTCTGGCGGAGTTTGCCAGATAGTCGCTAGATCGATACAAATATGCCCTGCGCCAAGATACGCACTGCACAAAGCACCAGCGATATGAATCGCGCTATTTTTTTCATCTGGCTTGCCCTCTTTGGCATGTTGCGCCAGCTGCTCAATCCATTGGCAATCAATCGCTCTTAATACGCCTTTGGCTTGCCAAGCAGACAAACTGAATGGCGTGGATACAGGAGAGTTTTCCTCAAGCTTTGTTTCATTAAGAGAGTCAAGCAAACCTAGCTGATTAGAAAAGTCCATATTGTACCGCCTCGTGATTTTCTGGCTTATCACTTTCGCCGCTAAACAATTTGTCTAAAGCGGTAACATGTTCAAAGGTTAAGCGGCTATGGAATACACCGGTTTGTTGTTCTGGCTGCATACCACGGAGAAACAAATACACCACACCACCAACATGTTTTTCGTAATCGTAATTTGGCAAGCGCTGCTTTAACAGACGATGCAACGCCAAGGTATAAAGCTGATATTGCAAATCGTATCTGTGCTCGGCAATGGCATGAACCAATTTCTCTGGCTCGTAATCAGCAAAGTCGTCACCCAAGTAATTGGACTTATAGTCCAACACGTAATAACGACCTTGGTACTCAAACAACAAATCGATAAAGCCTTTTAGCATGCCTTTTAACGGACGATCCTGAATCATAGGCGCAACACGAGACACCTCATCGTACTCACGAGAAATACGATCCAATTGCAAGGCATTCATGCCTGTCACCGGAATAAAAAACTCCATTTCCTTACGACAAGCTGATGGTGCCAAACTTCCTAAACTCATTCCCGCCATTAGCTCAGTATTGACGATGTCTGGCAGCCATTCGCTCAATACATCTTGCCATTCATCAAACCCCTGACGCTCGTAAAAATCAGCCATTAACTTATGGTGACTGGTTTTTAATAAATCGTTAAAGCTCGGGTTGCTCGACACATCATGAAGCGCTTTGCCTTCCAATGTGTCATGCAAGAATGTTCCCGGCTTGGCGCCTTTGGGGAAAGTGAAGCGATTTTGCTCTGGCGCTTCTTGACTGTCTTTTACATCAACGTCTTCCGCCAATGGATCAAGCAAGCGTGTGGTTTCATCCAAGCCAGGCACACTTTCGTCGTGTTGCTCTTTGTCTTCTACCACCAGCGAGGAATAACTTCCCACCCACCAATCTCGTTCCACGCGTCCGGTAAAGGTTCTTGCATGAGGCTCGGTCAATTGCGCCTGTGCCATCTTAAAGCGCGGCAAACGCGGTGGTTCCTCGGGCAATTCCAGCAAGCCCATTTGCCCATCTTGATAACGCTCACAAAGACGTTCGATACTTGGGTACAAATCCCCTGCCTCAAGCGCCTCACCTTCACCAATCAAGGCCCCAACACCGCTAAGGTGAACATCTGACACAGCGCCACGAGACTTATTCGAGCTTTTGCCCACTTCCATCGAGCCAATAAAACACGCCTCTTTAGAACGAGTTAACGCCACATAAGCCAAGCGAATTTCCGCCGCGTAGAGTTCTTCTTTATGAAGCTCGGTTTGCGTTTCATCGGGATCAATAGCAATCCACAATTGCTGTTGCGCATCGTGATACAAAGCCGATTTTTCTTGATCTCGATACGGCGTAAAAGCAAATGGCAAATACACGATTGGGTATTCCAAGCCCTTACTTTTGTGAATGGTGACAATTCGTACCAGTTCCGCATCCGTTTCGAGGCGGATCTTTTGTTCGTCACTGTTGCCATTCGGATTTTGAATCGCCAACCTGAGGTAACGTAAAACCCCTTCTTTAGAATCCAACTCAAGGGATTTTTGCTGTAACTTTTCGGTTAAATGCAAAAAGTCGGTTAAGCGGCGCTCGCCACCGGTATGGCTTAGCATGTTCGCCGCCAACGCCACGTCCTGCATAAACTCACGCAACATGGGTAACAAGCCTTGTTTGTCCCAGATTTCTAGATAATCACGGAAAGCTTGTCCCCACTTTTCGTACACCACGTCGTCGTGATTCAGTGTATCCAAGTCTTCTAGTGACCAATCTACCAAGCTGGTTGCCAAGGCGGAGCGCAGTTTACTTTCTTGTCCATTGGATAAAATCGCCGTCAGCACGATCAATAGCTCTCGCGACTCGACGGTTTCGAACACCGAACCTTTGTCGCTCAAATACACACTGGCAATGCCACGCTGACGCAATGCGTCTTTTAATGCATTGGCTTGACTAAAGTTGGTTACCAACAAGGCAACGTCTTTTGGCCGCACGCCTTTGCCATCAAGCAACGCCTGTCCTTGCTGGCCTTCCAGTAAGATTTCATGGAGATGCGCTGCGCAAGATTCCGCCAGGGTTTGACGATATTCTTTTGCCGACACGGGCTCATCACTGCGTTGATACAAAAACTGCAACGCGGCTTGGGTTTGACCTTGTCGAGAAAAACCACTGGCAACGCCACGGTCTTGCACTTCCACGAAAGGAATCCCCGCCACTCGAAAGGGTTCCGCTTGCGTAGTAAAAAGCCCATTAACAGACTGAATCATGGCCGCAGAAGAGCGATAATTGGTCGCCAAAGAGTACACAGCATCGACACGTTTTTTGGCCGCCAAATAGGTATAAATATCCGCGCCACGAAAGGCATAAATTGCCTGTTTAGGGTCGCCGATCATGATCAATCCAAGCGTATTTTGGTCCACTTGCGCTGACGCATAAATCGTCGAGAAAATCCGATATTGCACCGCATCCGTGTCTTGGAACTCATCGATCAGAGCAATCGGATAAAGATGACGAATGCGTTCGGCTAATTTACCCGCTTCATCTTGCGTTAGCGCCACATCGAGAGAGGTCAGCAAGTCTGTGAACGTCAGAGATTGTGTGCTGCGCTTCCAGCGTTTCATGCGCTCTTGAGTTTGTTGCCAAAGTTGAGTCAGCAATACCGCTTTTAATCGCCCCGCATCAGGAAAGCTTTCCCGCAAAGACTGCACCAAGCCAAAAAATTCGTGCGCAGGCAAATCGCCACCTTTACTCAATCGGCTAGCGTGCTCGTTGGTATCAAATTTTTCGAGGCTTTTGTCTAATTCAAAACGCGAGGAACGCGCCCATTGCGTCATAGCCTCAATATCTTTCGAGGGGTCTTTGCGCCAAAAAGTGCGCTTAATACCGCTGCGCTCAAGAGCATCAATAATATCTTGCGACTGACTCAACCACATGGCGCGCACCGCCGCCATGGTTTCTTGTGCCTGACTTAACGCACTTTCCCAGTCGTAATCTGGTACGGCGATTTTGGCGTCAGGCTGATTGTTCAGTAAATATAAGTCTTTCAACAAGGCGTCTGGATTCGACCAAATCGGCTGAATCAAGGCGGCTTTGGTGTCGTCCATTGGATAAAACACACTACGCCAAACGTCTTTCACTGCCATAGACAATGGCGCCAGCTCATCGGTCTCAATGGTTTGTTGGAACAACATGCGGCTTTCAAATGCATTCTGGCTCAGCATGCGCTGACAAAAGCCATGGATAGTAAACACCGCCGCTTCGTCCATTTGCTTTTCGGCATACAGCAATTTTTCGATGGCGCCAGCACGTTGCTCGGCTGACATTTGCGCCATCCAATCCGCCAGAAATACATCGCTGCTTTCGCCCTGCAATAAGGCTTTTCGCGCCGCTCGTATGCGCCCACGAATACGGGCTTTTAGCTCGGCAGTGGCGGCTTCGGTAAAAGTCACCACCAAGATTTGGTCAACTGTCAGCGGTTTATCTAAATCTCCGCCATCCTCAGATAAAGACGGCCCTGTTGGCACCAGCAAGCGCAAATACAAGTTGGCAATGGTGTAGGTTTTCCCCGTGCCTGCACTGGCTTCGATTAGACGTTTGCCAAACAAAGGAAAGGTTAAGGCGTTGAGCGGTTCAGGAATCATGTTTAAGCCTTCTGCAGTTACTGAAGACTGATCAACAGAAGGCTCATTAACAGAAACGGACTCGTTAGAAAGACTCATTCCATCACCTCCAAATGACGATGCATGGGCAACCAGATTTGCTCACACAAAGCGACAAACGCTTCCTTTTGGCGATTTAAATCGGGGAAATAACGCTGCCAATAAGCATCGTCCACCTCACTACGAGTAAAGGCGCTGCTGTTGTCTTGGTAAAGCTTCAATGCTTGCTCCCAAGCTGTATCCAAGTCTTCTTGCGCTTTGCTCGAACAATAGCTCTTACACCATGCATCCGCACTTTTGGCCGGTAAGGCAATCGGCTGACACAAGCCTTGCTGCAATAACGCCAACATAGTGTTTAGATATTCTTGAGCATCCTTCGGCGGGATAAGGATAAAACTATGCTGTAGTAACTTGCCGGTTTTGCTCAGATTAATAAGATGATGCTGCTTTGGCGTACCTTGCGCACACAAAGCTAAATGCTCGATCCACGCCTGCATTTTTTGATGGGCAGATAAGTCACCAATGCGATAAGACAAACGCGTGGTCGCCGTTGGCAAATCCAACCACGCTTGCAGTACAATACTGCCAAGGGTCAAGTTCACTTCAATCGGTTCACACTCTTCCAGCGCATAACCCTGCAGAACAGACAAAAGCTGCTGACATTGCCCACGACTCTGCTCCAAAGACAATCGACCCAGCGCGCCATAAGGCAAAGCGCCCATAAGAGACAAACGTTCAATAAACTGATCTTCATCGCCTTTTAGCATGGCTTGCAACAAACCTTCGCGCATCTGATAACCCGCCAAGCCATCCAGTGCGAACGGCTCATCTTCTTTCTCTTCCTCTTCTTGCATACTCAAATAAGCTTTCAATCGACGCTGAGTAAAGTACCGCGTTGGATGACCAATAAAGCGTGACAACTCGTCCAGAGCAAGATCCAATCTTGGCTGCTCCAAGCCATCCAAGGGTGAAAACTCGGAGTGCTCATCGTCAATAGGAACGCTAAGCAGAGCTGGCAACCATTGTTCGTCATAGCTGTACAAGCGCTTATCAGATGACTGCGAATTGACTTCTACAGACGACTGAGTCGCATAGTAGGCGGCATTAAATGGCTGCAGCGGATGTTCGAGAATCAGTTTTTCTAACAAAGTTTTCTGCGACTCGTCTGGCGCTAATGCCTGATCGCCTTCAAACACACAGCTTTGACCTATGTATTCCAACAGCTCACTCACCAAGATAGACGGATTTTTCTCACTGTTGTCTTGAATACTGCGCCCCACATAACTGATATAGAAACAATCTCGTGCTGACATCAGTGCTTCAAGGAACAAGTATTTATCGTCTTCCCGTCGGCTTCGGTCGCCACTGCGATATTGCCCAACCATCAGGTCAAATCCCATCGGCGCAACACTACGAGGATAATCCCCTTCGTTTAAACCCAAAACACAGATAACCTTAAAAGGCACAGAACGCATGGGCATCAAGGTACAAAAGTTCACTCGACCTGCTAAGAAGCGCTGACCGCCTTGAGATTCTTGTAACAAAGGAGATAACAGCTGGCGTATCACTTGCTGATCTAATGGGGAATCAAAATGCGCTTGCTGCCATTGCAGGGTCAAGGCATCAAGCTGCTTAGTCAGTAGGACCTGAAAAGCATCGTCTTCTTCCAATAAAAAGAAACGCTCTGCCAAATAATACAGAGTCGAAATCCATTCTTTCGGCGCGAGGGATTCCATCAATTTCGCTTGAGCATCATTAATGGCGACCAAGAACTCCGCCAGTTTACCCGCCACCGACGCTTCTAAACCTTCCACATCGCCGTAACTTAAGGTGCCCTCCCAAATATGGTCGTGACCCATGGCGTAACCCAATAACATGCGACGCACGCCATTCAGCCAAGTATGGGATTCTTGTATTGGCAGATCATGTTGCTGGGCGGTTTTGCCATCCAATCCCCAACGAATACCCACTTCCGTCGACCATTGACGAATACGCTCTAATTCATCGGCGGTTAATTCAAAACGCGCTAACACCGCAGGCACTTCTAATACGCTGATCAATTCGGACAAGGTGAAACGACTTTCGCCCAAACCAAGCAAATACAAATAGGCATCGACAATCGGGTTTTCCATACCACCAGACTGGTCGATCAAGGCAAAGGGAATGTGTTTCCTAACTTGCGCACTACCTTTTACGCCACCAAAGACGGCTTTTACAAAGGGGCTGTAAGTGTTGACGTCGGGCAACATAACGATGACGTCTTTTGGCGTCAAGCTTGGATCGCTCTCGAACATTTGCAACAGCTGATCATGCAAGACTTCCACTTCCCGTAACGGACTGTGACAAAGGTGCACACGGATGCTTTGATCATCAGCAGTAATCGAATGGCGATACTCGGCATTGGTAATGCTAGCGTCTCGCTCTTGTTGCGAGCCGTGGTTTTCTAGGGTCAGCACATCTTGCTGAAGCCATTGCAACATGCCGCTCGATTGCTCGGTGCGACTTGGTTTCTCGCTCAGATAGTCTTCAAAAACTTCCAGCTCGTTGTCGGCCATTTCTTGTAGCTGCGCAATGTAGTCTCGGCCTAGACGCCCCCAGCTTGCCAGTAGAGGATTGGCATCAAGATGCAAAGTATCGGTACTCAATCCAGGCTTGAGAGTTTGGCGTTTTATTTCTCGACCTAAGTAATGTTTATCAACCACATCGCCCCAATAAAAACGACAAGGGTTCTGCAAAAACAGATGCACATCAATCCAGCCCGACACCGCCAACACGCGAAGAGACTCAAGCGTATTCGGCGGCAAAGAAGACACACCAAAAATAAAGATTCGCTCTGGCACGCCAACAGG
Organism: Marinomonas foliarum; assembly: GCF_003337275.1. Lineage (GTDB taxonomy): Bacteria > Pseudomonadota > Gammaproteobacteria > Pseudomonadales > Marinomonadaceae > Marinomonas > Marinomonas foliarum. The sequence continues at coordinate 65,167 of NZ_QPJQ01000026.1, forward strand.
TCGGGAAAAGGATTGTGTGGCGTCATGCAAAGCTTCAATCAGATTACCGCGGTGATAAAGCGAGGTTCCTTGCTGGCTCACATCGGCAACCAGATCACGCCACAAAATAGCCTGCCAAGGTTGCTGCTCAAAGATGGCTTTCAGCCTGGGGTCTTGTGCTTCGCCACCTTCCCAAGATTTAATCCAATCCGGACGGTAAACCAAATATTGATCGTAAATATCGGCAATGCTGCTGCATAACTGAAAGCGGCGAATTTGTGTGTCGTCTTCTTCGAGGTACCAACTAAGCGCCTGAAACTCTGGCTCACCAAGACGAGTATCCAATAAGCGCATTAAACGCCACACTAAGAAAGGTTTATTAAATTCACTTTGCGCGGGAATATCATTAAGCGTCTGAGAAAAGGTTTGCCAAACAAAGGTAGAAGGCAGAGGAAACACCAAACCTGCGGCAATAGAATGGGACTCGGCCAGAAACATTTTCAACCATTGTGCCATACCGGGGTTTTGCACCAAAATGGATTCATCATCAAACGGATTTTCTGGTGGAGAAACAGCCAGAATCTTCGCAAGCAACATGGCTAAATCTTCTAGACGGTTACCTGTGTAAAGTTGAAACATGCAAGAATCCTACGCGTTAGAAAGGAACTTAATAAAATACTAATAAGCCTAACCTTGGAGGCGCTAAAAAAGAAGGACTGAATGCTTTAAATAAAGTGAGAATAAAAAAGATTAGTGGTGGAGCCTAGCGGGATCGAACCGCTGACCTGTTCGCTGCCAGCGAACCGCTCTCCCAGCTGAGCTAAGGCCCCACAAAACGCTAAAGCGTATGTAGACAGAATGTCCTGAGAAATCAAAGATGTTTTGACAGCGGAGGATTTTATGGATGCTTTTAGACCATGTCAACCTTTTTGGTTTACTTCATACCAGCTTTATCGATCCATAAATATACTTATTACTACATAATCCTGATTGCCTAAATCAAGAAATATGTGTTTTTATAAGTCATTGTTTTACTGAATTTGAACCACTTCCCCCAAAGCAATGACTAAGAGAATTATATGATCGAATTTCCAACGGTCTTAGATGATCTAATGATGGCCCAGCAACCGATATTGAAAAAGTCTAAAGACATATTTGGTTATGAGCTGCTATTCCGTGGAAAGGACGCCTTAAACGCCAATGTTTCAGATGGTGAATCTGCTACTAGCCAAGTATTGGTAAACTTATGCATTGGCATTACCAAGTTAGAATCTCAGTTACGAAAACCCTTCTTCATCAATATGACAACAGAGTTAATGCTGTCTGATGCTTTTTTCCCTATCGACCCAGACACGGTTTACATAGAAATACTCGAAAGCCAAAAACTCACACCAGAGTTTTTTGAAGCATTGAAAAAATGGCGCGCTGCAGGCTATCGGTTTGCACTGGACGATTACCAATTCGATGCCGACTATGAAGCTTTGCTGCCTTGGGTTTCGATCGTCAAAATAGACATACTTTCAACACCGCCAGAAAATTTCATTAAGGAAATTAATGAGCTAAAAGCTCGAGGCCTGATATTGCTGGCTGAGAAAGTCGAGAACGAGGAAATGTTTGAGTATTGCCAAAAGATCGGCTTTGATTTGTTTCAAGGCTACTTTCTACAGCGACCTGAAATCATCAAAGGCAAAAAAATCGATTCCGCAACGCACGCCGCAATTGAATTAGTTAACGCCCTGCAAGACAAAGACATTAGCATCGAAACAGTATCTGACTTAGTCACCAAGAACCCAAAGCTTTCATATCAGCTATTACGTATTCTCAACAGCCCAGTATGTGGCCTGTCCAAAACCGTGGTATCGATTAAAGAAGCGGTTATTTTCTTGGGGCTTGTCCAGCTGAAAAAATGGGCTCTGCTCATCACCCTAACCTCATCATCGACCCAACCGAAAGCATTATTTAAAGTTCTGCTGACTCGCGGGCGTTGTTGCCAGCTACTGGCGCAAAATAAACAATCCGCCATTCCCGATTCAGCATTCATGGTGGGCTTAATGTCTGGCATAGACGCCGTTTTCAATGTTCAAAAATCCGTTGCTCTAGAGCAAATTGCATTAGATGACCTGTCCCGTGCCGCGCTAATGAACCAAACAGGTGAACTAGGAAGCTACCTATCTTTGACTCTCGATTGCGAAGAGCAACATTGGGACAACATACAATCCATGAGCCCAGCAGAAAGAGCTCTATTAAATAGAGCGTTTTTAGACGCCATGTTGTGGTCGGAAGAGGTCATGCAATCAATAAACTAAATAAAATGCACTTTTTTACGTTAAACGATTGACTCCCATACAAAAAAATATAGAATGCGTTTCACCTTTTTCAAGGCCAGTGTGGTGGAATTGGTAGACACGACGGATTCAAAATCCGTTGCCTTCGGGTGTGGCGGTTCGAGTCCGCCTACTGGTACCTGTGTCGTCCTAAAATAGGTTGACAGTTTTTAGGCCAGCTCCTGTAGCTGGCCTTTCTCTTTTCGCACTTGATTCGGTGTTTTCATCTTGAGGCT
>NZ_QPJQ01000027.1 GCF_003337275.1 Marinomonas foliarum
AACAGCATCTTTGTGCTCAGGTCGCGCACGAGCTCACCGATTTCCCGATGCGATAAGTGCTAGCTAAACACCCATCAAGAAGAGATACAAGGTCGTGCCTTTAGGCCGACAAAAAAGCTCTCAACACAAGATCAAAACCTTCTTCACGAGAATGACGTTTTGTTGTGCTAAAGCACGCCCCAAAAAGCTAATAACGACATTTTAGGCCTTGTCGGGATAAATCCCCGACCTACAAAAAACCATGGCCGATTAACTTTCATGGAAGGCCCAAAGCACGGTGGCTTTGTTGATATAGCTCGTTGTTTGTAGCTCCTGCAAAATTTTTGCAGTCAGTTGCGCTAGGTCGGCACCTTCGGGAGTGCTGGCCGAGTTAGCAATGATTTCTAAATCAAGTTTGTTATTTAAATAGTGCAGGCGAGAGTTTGGTATATCCACATAGCCTGAATGCTGGCGCAGTAAAAAGCCCAAATCGGCCAATATTTGATGGCGTGCTGGTAGTTTTAAATGTGGTGGCTTTCCAGATTTGTGAGTAAAACTGTCTGTCTGGATTGTTTCATCTGTATCCACGTGAACCATCACATCTTCTACTTGTGAGTGCGCTTGCTTGATAGTGTAAGCGACCAAATCCCCAAGGTAGTGACCTTCACTGACGCTCGCATGGCTGGGCACATGGATGTGCATGTCTAGGTAAATTTTTCCCGCCATGGATCTTGCTCGCACGTCGTGAGGCGCCATGACATGTTTTAGGCTGTTGGCGGTTTCTTTAATTTGTGCAATGAGCTTTGGGTCCGGTGCGGTATCCACAAGTTCAGCAAGGTTTTCCCAGACCATACTGATAGCCATTTTGCCTATTAATAGAGCGACAATAATGGATGCCACCATGTCTGCCCAGCCATAGCCAAAGTAAACACCAATCAAACCAATTAATACTGCTACAGAGGAAAGCGCATCACTACGGCTGTGCCACGCATTGGCAACCAACATTTTGCTGCCAATTTCATCACCGGCTTTTTTTGTGTAGTGGAAGATAGCTTCTTTCACTGCGATGGTTGCCACTATGGCAGTAAGTCCGTACCAAGTTAATTGGGCTTGTGATTGTTCTGCATTGATGGCTTCGTAGCCAATGCCAAACGCAACCACGATAAGTACCATGCCTAGAAAAACGGTGGTTAATGTTTCGAATCGAAGGTGCCCGTAGGGGTGGTTTTCATCTGGCCCTTGGCGTGAGTTTGCTGAAGCAAAATAGACAAATACGTCTGTGACTAAATCTGATAAGGAATGGATTCCATCGGCAATAAGGGCTTGTGATTGTGAAAAGTAGCCCGCGACAATTTTTGCTAATCCTAATAGGGCGTCCCAAACCGCGCCAACCAGAGTCACTCTTTTGGCAATATCTTCTTCTTTTTTAAGTGTTGTCATGCAGTTAGGGACCTATTTTGATATGCGACAATATGATGGGGGCTATTTGTATCGTTTTCTTAAATTGACTTAATTTATCTAAAGTTTTTAAGAAGGTTTAAAAAATTAAGTGGTTGATTTTTATTTTGTTTTTAGCTTCTTTTTCTGGTTGCTCTGACGTTTCAATATTCTAAATGACACATCAGGGTGTTTTAAATTTTACGGTTTTTTATTGAGTGTTTTGTCAGATTGCCTTGTTATCTGGCTTTGCGAATGTTCTCCCCAAGCTTATCCACGATATCTGTGGAAAAGCTTGGCAAGCCCAATGAAAATGGCGCTTTAATTGATTTCAAACCACAAGCAATAGGAAGTAAAAAACTCTCTCATGGTAAGAGACATTAGGGAGAAGTTTGCATCCATGTCTGATAAACCACCACCTTGAGAGTCATTAAATGCTGCTTCTTTTAGTGCGTCATCAAATTTAATTTTGCGTAATGTTAGGTCGTCATGAAGTACGAAGCTTAGTTTATCTGTCCAACGTAGGCCTAGGTTTTTCACTGCCATGCCTTGCTGCAAATGACGTGTAACGTCTTCAGATAAAGGCTCTAGAGACTTAAAGCGAATTGTTGCTTTGTCTTCAGACGCGTCTTGGATTTCACATTCGTCACCGGTTTCTAGGCTGGCTGGCACTTCATTTTTTACTAGCCAATCCGTCATCAGTGATGACGGTGAAACCTGTGCTTGCAAAGGCGTCATTGGGAAGCTGCCAAGCGTCGTTTGCAAGTGCTTAAACAACTGTTCTGTCATGCTGGCGTTTGTGCTGTTGAGAACCAGTATTTTGGCTTGCAAATCAATGTATGCCCAGATGTCTGTGCGCTTAGAAAAGGCTTTCGGACGAAGAGTAAAAACCAATTCGTCTTTCATGTCGGATTTTTCTTTGCGACCTACTTTGCGACCTTCAATCAATTCGATTTCAGCCACTTTGGCTTCCAGTTCTTCCCGTACCACGGCAGAAGGCAAAACTTTTTCTTCTTTACCTGCACGGAATAGCAAACAACGGTCACTTGCTAAGCTCCATTGTTCGCTGTTACGAATAAGTGGAAGCCAGCCGAAAGAGAACTCTTCTTGAGATCCGCACTCTTTTAATGGGAACTCAGGAATTTTGTCGATGAGTTCATTGGTATCTAGTGATTCGGTATCTTTTAGTTGGAATATCTGGGCGTTCTTGAACCACATAATTAGTCTCTCACGGCTTCTTTAAAGTGTTTTCGGCAGACGGACAAGTAGCGGTCGTTACCGCCTATTTCTACTTGAGCGCCTTCTTTAACAGGGGTTCCTTGTTCATTAAGTCGAATGACCATGGTGGCTTTGCTGCCACAATGACATACGGTTTTCAATTCAATTAACTTATCAGACCAAGCCAGTAAGGCTTGGCTGCCTTCGAACAGCTCTCCTTGAAAATCGGTGCGTATGCCAAAAGCGAGCACAGGAATGTGCTGTTTATCGACAATTTCAGATAACGCATAAACTTGTTCTTTGGTTAAGAATTGCGCTTCATCAATCAATATACAGCTTAATCTTTGCTGATTGATTTCATTTTGAATTAACGCAACAAGGTCGGTGTCGTTATCAAACAAGCAAGCTTCTGCAGATATGCCAATACGAGAAGCGATTTGCCCTGTTTCAAATCGGTCATCTATCGATGCTGTAAGAAGTAAAACCCGCATGCCTCGCTCTTGGTAGTTGTGAGCAGATTGCAGTAAAACGGTGGATTTTCCTGCGTTCATCGCGGAGTAATAAAAATACAGTTTGGCCATATCGAGTCTGTTTTTCTGTTTGCTGTTTAAAATGGCTGGCTAGTATAGCAAATCACTATTGTTAGTGGTTCTTTTTCATGGGGATAATTTACTCACTTTACCTGATGGCTTTGGCCACCGTCTTTTTGGATTTGGTGGTTTTGCTATTGGTGAGGGAGCTATTAACTTGTAATGTTAGCCATTCAGCGCGCTTTAAGCCCTTTAGATCACAGAGTTGATCGAGTTTCTCAAGGACTTCTTGCTCTATGAGAAGTTCTAAGCGTTTTAACCCTTGTGCTTTTTCTTTCTCACGTTGCGCTCGCTTATTGATTTTGAGCTGATCTTTTCTTGTGAGAGGTTGGCTTCTAGGGCGGCCTGGCGATTTGCCAAATAGATCTATGGTATTGCGGTCGGATGAGGCTTTGGCCATGGTATTAGGTACGTTCGTTTTGGTGAGTTAGAAAAGGGCAAAACGCATTATTGATTCGTTTCGCCCTTTATAGACTAGTTTTTTGCAGTTTTCTTATCTGCTTGTTCTTGTGCCATTTGGTTGGTGGCGATGAAGTCTAACAAAATCTCAGACGCTTCTTTAGCGTAGGTATCTTCTTCGACAGGTTCTATATCGTCAACCGATTCTAGCGCTTCAAGGCCGAGTGCTGTGCGACGTGTGTTTTCGCGTTCCAGTTCTCTTTCTTTGCTTTCTTCTCGCTGTTTTATGCGCTCTTCTTCATTCAATGAAATTGTTTTGTAGGTTTCAACTTGTTTTTTGAACTCATCGATTTGTTCATTAATCGCAATAAAATTAGGGTCCTTTGCCATTCTGTCTTCATGACGAGGCTCTAGAATTGGCAAGTACGCAGGCATGTTCCAGTAAACTGGGTAGCGTGTTTCATGAATTTTATCCCATGGTAACGGGTTGTCTAGCGCGCTCTCTCCAATAGTTTCTTTATCTATCAGAGAAGGGAAGGCTATGTCTGGCATGACGCCTTTGTGTTGGGTACTTTCACCCGATACACGATAGAATTTAGCCTGTGTTACTTTAAGCTGGCCTTTGTCCAACTCTTGTAATACTTGGACGGTCCCTTTCCCGAAGGTTTGGTCACCAAGAATAAGTGCACGTCCATAATCTTGTAATGCGCCAGCAACGATTTCCGACGCTGATGCACTCATACGGTTTACTAGGACTGCCATAGGCCCGCTGTAGGCGATACCAGGGTCAGAGTCGCCTAATGGCGTGACACGTCCGCTTTGGTCTCGTATCTGAACCGTAGGGCCAGAGGGTATAAACAAACCTGCTAAGGCGTTGGCTTCTTGTAATGAGCCGCCACCATTGTTGCGTAGATCTAGAATTAGCGCGGAGATATCTTCTTTACGCAGTTCTTCTATTAGTTTTTTAGTGTCACGAGTGGAACTTTTGTAGTTTTGATCGCCAGCTTGGATAGCGGCAAAATCAGAATAAAAAGTCGGTAAGGTAATGACGCCGACTTTGTATTTTTCACCATCACGTTCGACTTCTACAACTTCTTTTTTGGCAGATTGGTCTTCCAATTTTACTTTCTTGCGTACTATGCTGATTTTTTTGCTAGTTTGCGTGTTGCCTTTACTGGGCGTTACTTCCAATGTCACCTTGGTGTCGCGTTCACCGCGGATCATATCGACAACGTCGTCAAGGCGCATGCCAACCACATCAATCATTGGTTTGCCTTCTTGGCCAACGGCAATGATTCTATCGTTAGGAGAAAGGTCGCTTTGGCTGGCTGCTGGTCCACCAGGTACTAGGCGAACGACTTTTGTATAATCATCTTCCATTTGTAATACGGCGCCAATCCCTTCAAGAGATAGGCTCATATTGATATTGAAGGTCTCAGACGCCCGTGGGGCAAAGTAGCTGGTGTGAGGGTCTAAAGCAGCGGTAATGGCATTAGCAAAGGTTTGGTAGACGTCGATAGCGTTAGTCTGGTCAACCTGCTTAAGTTGATTTTTATAGCGACGCTCAAGGACCGAAATGATTTTTTCTTCGTCTTCGCCATTTAACTTTAGGGTCAGCGCACGATTTTTCAGGCGTTTACGCCAGTAATCATCGAGTTCGGCTTCGCTGGTTGCCCATTTGAGAGCCTCTGGGTCTGCGTTTAAGGCTTCGTCTACTGTGTAGTCAAATCCCTTCACCATGTCTGGAAGTTGGCCTTTAAGGTCGAGCAAACGTTTTTCAAGGCGCTCAAGGTAAAGGTTATAAATGGTATACGCAACCTGTGTGTCGCCATTACGCAAAGCGTCATCTAGGCTGTTTCTGTATTGAGACAGCTTCTCTATATCGCTTTTTAGAAAGAAGCTTTTGCTGGGATCGAGTGCTTCAATGTAATAATCAAACGCTTTGGCCGAAATGGTATCATCGATCAGAGGTCTGTTATAATGAATGCCTTCCAGCATTTCGACTAGTTCTTTGGATACTTTGTCATATTCATGAGGAGGCTGCAGCTCCTGATAAGCAGACACAGAGGTGGAGGCAAAGGTGTAGCCGGTTAAAAGGCAAAGCAAAAGGCGTTTATAGTTCATCCGGAATGTTTTCTCTCTGTCTATTTAATACATCATTAGTAAAATCATATTAGACACTGAGCTGTAAGGCTAGCTTAAGTGTTAAAAAGTCACTTTTTTAAAGCATTGTGCTATAGGATATTATGGAATTTTCAAACTTTAATGATTCTTTACTGTCATTTCTTCACGCTTCGCCCACACCGTTTCATGCCACCGCAAGCATGCGTAATGCATTACTTGCGGAAGGGTATGTCGAGCTATTGGAAGAAGATAACTGGGAAATTGAGGAAGGTGGGAAGTATTTTGTAACGCGTAATGAATCATCTTTGATTGCTTTTACCACGCCCCAGCTAACCATGCATCATACCGGTTGGCGAATGATTGGAGCCCATACGGATAGCCCTTGCTTAAAATTGAAGCCGAATGCACAAGTCGATCGTTTTGGTTACCACCAGTTGGGCGTTGAGGTTTATGGTGGGGTTTTGCTTCACACTTGGTTGGATCGAGATTTATCGATTGCTGGCCGTATCACGCTAAAAAATCAAGAGGGTGAGATTGTTAGTCGTTTGATTGACTTTAAAGACCCGATTGCGGTTGTGCCAAATCTAGCGATTCATTTGAATCGACAAGCTAATGAAGGCTTCTCAGTTAATCCACAAGAAGAAATTTTGCCGATTTTGTGTGGGGCTGAAAATGAGTTTGACCTACATGAGCTCTTAAAAGGACAGCTGCAAAAGCAATACCCAGATTTGTCCATTGCTAGTATTTTAGACTTTGAACTGAGTCTTTATGATACGCAGCCGCCCGCATTGGTTGGTTTGCATAAAGAGTATATATGCTCCGCTCGTTTGGATAATTTGTTGAGTTGTTTTGTTGGTTTGCAGGCTTTGCTAGATGGTGATCAACAGCGTCCAAGTTTGCTTATCTGCACGGATCACGAAGAGATTGGTAGCTTGTCTGCTTGCGGTGCGAATGGCCCATTTTTAGAAGATGTATTGCATCGTTTAACGCCAGACCCAGAGCAATATGTTCAATCTATTCAGCGCTCCATGTTGGTGTCTGCGGATAATGCTCACGCTCTTCATCCGAACTATGCCCACAAACATGATAAAAATCACGCGCCTGCTATAAATAAAGGGGCAGTAATCAAGGTGAATGCGAACCAACGTTATGCGACGAATAGCGAAACAGCGAGCATTTATCGTGATATCGCAGCCGAAGAAAATTACGATGTGCAGTGCTTTGTCGTTCGTAGTGATATGGCTTGCGGTAGCACAATTGGCCCAATCACATCAGGTGAGATAGGGGTTCCCACTATTGATATTGGCTTGCCGACGTTTGGCATGCATTCAATTCGTGAGTTGGCGGGAAGTCGTGATGCTTATGGGTTGTATAAAGTGCTAGCTCGTTTTACAAAACGAGATAAATTGATCACTCGATAGGATCGAAAGAGTGTTGCTGTAATCAATAAAAAAGCCGCAAAACAGTGTTTTACGGCTTTTCTTTATATGAATAGCAATGGACTGATTAGTTTTTAGCAACCAACCATTTGTCTAATTCTTTGATCTTGTCTTCCGTTAAATCTCCAGTGGCTTCCAGAAGATTGAGTTTCTGCAAGACAAAGTTATAGCGGTATTGTTCATAAGTATTTTGTGCATTGAAGAGATTGGATTGTGCGTCCAATAATTCAACAAGGTTACGAGTACCAACATCATAGCCAGCTCTTGTTGCTTCTAATGCGCTTGTTCTAGAGCGGATTAGCTGCTGTTGGGCATCGATTTGAGCAACGGCAGTTTGCAAGTCGAGATATAGGCTACGGATGTTAAGCTCAATGGACTGAATAGAGCTTGCTCTTTGTTCGGTGACAGACTCAGCTTGTGACGTTGCTTGGCGAACCGAAGCGCTGATTGCGCCACCGCTGTATAGCGGAATGCTCACACCTAATCCGATGGCGGCATTGTTTGTTACGCCATCTTGCATGGAAGCAGGCGCACTATTGCTATAATCAGTGTCTGTTCTTGATATAGAGCCTGTTATGGCAACTGTTGGTGTGCGGCCATTGGCTTTTTGGATATTGATGTTGTTCAGTGCACTTTCTAGAGAAAGGCTTAGAATTTTCAGATCTTTGTTATCTAGTCGAGCTTTGGCAATCAAAGAATCCACTGTCATATTAGGGTCTAAGCGAATAGGGTAGTCTTCTGACAGTTGCGGAATGGTCCTGATCTCTTGGCCTGTTCTTTGGAACAAGGCTTTTTGAGCATAAGACACGCTAGATCGGGCACTTAATTCAGTTACTCTAACAGAGTCATATTCAGCTTGGGCATCTTGCAGGTCAGTAATGGATGCCAAACCTACTTCATATTGCTTTTTAGCGCGGTCTAGCTGACTTGCTGTGCTTTTTACTAATGCTTCAGTTGTTTGAAGTGTGGATTGCGCAATTAACAGGTTGAAGTATTCCGTTAAAGTTTGAAGAGCAAGATCTTCAGAGGCGTTCTCGTAGCTAATACCAGCACTTTTTGAGTCTAACTCAACTGCGTCAACCGCATAGCCAAGTGCAGGTGAGTAAATCGGGTAATCTAGCTGCAATGCTAATGAGTTTGAGGTGCTGTCAAAATCACTCGAAGAAGTGTCTGTTTTATCGTAACCAAGATTGCCGTTAAAAGAGATGCTTGGGTATAAGTTCCCTTTGGAAACTGTCACACCTTCTTTTTGTGCTTGGTAAGTGGCTGCTGCCGCTCTTAGACTAGGGTCATGCTTTTGGGCTAGTTTGTATACTTCGTATATGCTTTCAGCTTGAGCAGTCGCGCTAGTTAGCACTGCTGCGGCAATGAGTGATGATATAATATGCTTTTTCATAGATCTCTGTGGGCTCGTATTATGAAATATAGTTATAATACTACCTTAAGTTTTTATCTTGTGGCAGTGCTTGTGTTGCTATATCTATTATGACTATTGACCATATCATAACGAATTCTTTTAAATGGTGTTCGATTGTGAAAAATTAATGCAAGAGAAGTGAGGATTTAACCTCATTTCCCTTTATTTTGCGCAATCAGTTTTTCAGTTCTATTTTATAGGTCATTGTCTTCGTCGAATTTGCTTTGATACTTCCGCTAAGATTTATGCCTTTGGCATTTGATTGAGTTGCCGTGTCGCTTTCTAATAACTCTACGATACTATTAGTGCTGTGTTCGACAGAGTATTGCTGTGCTTTATCTGAATGGTTTTCGATTGTAGCAGTCCAGACTTGTGTAGTGGGGAGCTTTTCAGATGTTGCACTTACAAGGGTAAGATAACCGGTTACATCTTGGCTTTTATTGGTGGTCACTGTAAGAGGGTTATTTGCTCGAACAGTATTTAATGTAATGGTGTCACTAGGGATCAGTAAACTTCCTTTTTTCCAAAATGTTTTATATGCCCCAGGGAAGCCGTCTTTAGGTAATGAAAAGCGCACGGTATTATAAAAGTTAAGGTCGATTTTCCCTGAGCTGTTTCCATAAGTATATAAGTTGGCTTGTTGGGTCTGCTTCTCTATTTTACTTTTGCTGCTTGGCAGCGATATTAGGGTATTGGAATAAGGCGAAATAGAAAGAGAGTTTTCTTCCAGTGGGTAACTTATTTCGTTGTCTTGGTAATTTACCTCTTGTTTCATGTCGCCCATAGCAAGAGAGCTACGTTCTATTTTAAAGCGCTGCGGGTTAGCGTTATTTGAGTAGTGTAACAAGCTCTTTCGAATATCAATCTGTGTGTTTGAGTGATTACTCAATAGGGCTTGTTGAGAAAGGGTGACCTGATTATTTTCAAATATTAGGCTGAGCTGTGGTGACCAAGAGAGTTGGTTAGTTTGATAGCTTACTGGAAACGCGAGTGCAGCTTGATCTTTCTTAGGCTCAGATTTTTCCAGAGGAATTAGATAAAAGTCATCCAGTGGTAATTGCGTGAGACGGCCATTAATCGAAAGCCACATACTGCGGTTATTTTGTTGTATTTGGGTGAGTGTGCCTGTGTAGTTTAAGTCTCTTTGTTTATGTTCGACCCTTACTTCTTGGCCAACTTCATTGATCCAATTAGTTGATGAATCATTTTGTAAGTGGGTGATAGGGGCGAAGTTGTCTTGTAAGGGGAGCAATGTCCCAGAGATTGGAGACAGACTTATAGTCGGGTTGTTTTCAACTATTTGACTGTTACTTAAGCCAATAACCGCGTCTATTGGGGCTGCAAAAATAGGTTGAGTTAAGGTACCTAAAAGAACGCTTACATATACGTAGGTTGGTTGCTTTTTCATAACAGGGTCCTTTTGTGTTATTGAGATTTCATCATACTAGTTATCGTGATGCATGTTTACACATGTTACCCTATTAATGAATTTTGTCTGTAAAGCAAAGAAGTAAAAATAAGGGTTTGATGTGGATAAAAAATTACTCATTATTGACGGTTTAAATTTAATTCGTCGACTGTATGCTGCATTAGAATCCGAGCAAGACTTAGGGCGTCGAGTGGAGCGTACGCAAAGTATTGCGATAGAAGCTTTGGCGAAGCTCTCCCATCAGTTTGAACCATCGTATGCCGTGGTTGTGTTTGATTCCAATGGAAAAACCTGGCGTCATAAAGTGTATCCAGAATATAAGCTTGGCCGAGTACCAATGGATGATGCTTTATTGGACTCATTAGCGGATTTTGCCCGCGTCTTTCGCTTTAATAATTGGCCGTGTCTAAGAATAGATGGCTGGGAAGCGGATGACCTCATTGCAACGTTAGCTGTCAAAGCGGCACAGAATAATGTCAAATCTTATATCGTTTCTACGGACAAAGGCTTCACGCAATTGCTGGGGGATGATCGTATTCTACAATACGATTATTTTGCCAAATTGGGGTATGACAAAATTTGGGTGCCCGGTAAATATGGTGTGGAACCTCATCAGTTAACTGATTATTGGGCCTTGGTTGGTGATACAACAAACCGTATCCCAGGTGTTAAAGGGATTGGCCCTAAAACCGCACTGGGTATTATTCGTGAGTTCCCAACGATTGAAGATATTTATGCCAATACAGCGTCATTTTCGGAACGTATTCAGAAAATGTTGACAGGTGGATACGAGCAATGTCTTCTATCTCGATCCTTGGTTGAATTAAAAACCGATGTAGATATCGGTGTTCGACTTTCCCAACTTCGTTATCAACACAAATAAGCAATTAGCATAGTCAGTTAGAGATTTTATTTACTTGATTTTGCGGACGCCTAGCGGATGTGCAAGTAAAGTTTCATGAATATCAAACATCTAAGCGGAAAAGATAGTTCAGCCCTCTTACTCACAAGCTATGAGAGGCTTATAATAGTGATATTTTCAGGCAACAGATAAATGAGATTGTTATGTCAGAGGTAAGAACACGTATTGCGCCTTCACCAACAGGTGATCCGCATGTAGGAACTGCTTATATCGCGCTATTTAACATGGCGTTTGCTCGAAAAATGGGCGGTAAGTTTATTTTACGTATTGAAGATACGGATCAAACTCGCAGCACGCCAGAGTCTGAAAAAATGATTTTGGACGCACTTCGTTGGTTGGGTCTTGATTGGGCAGAAGGTCCAGATGTTGGCGGAGAATACGGCCCTTATCGTCAAAGTGAAAGAGGCGATATTTACGGTCAGTATGCACAAGAACTGATTGAAAAAGGTCATGCATTTTATGCATTTGAGACAACGGAAGAGTTGGATCAGATGCGCATTGAACAAAAAGAGCAAGGTCTGCCGCAAAAGTATGATGGTAGAGCACTCAAGCTGAGCCAAGAAGAGATTCAGGCAAAACTTGATGCGGGTGTTCCTTATGTTGTCCGTATGAAAATTCCTGAAGAGGGCGTTTGTGTTGTTCAAGATATGCTGCGTGGCTCGATTGAAATCGATTGGGCTCAAGTGGATATGCAGGTATTGTTGAAAGCAGACGGCATGCCGACTTATCATTTGGCAAACGTTGTTGATGACCATTTGATGAAAATCACCCACGTTATTCGTGGCGAGGAATGGATTAACTCAGCACCTAAGCACATCTTGTTGTATCAATACTTTGGTTGGGATATGCCGACATTGTGTCATATGCCACTTTTGCGTAACCCTGATAAGTCTAAGTTATCAAAACGTAAGAACCCGACGAGTATCTTGTACTATCAACGTATGGGTTATATGTCTGAAGCGGTAATCAATTATCTTGGCCGTATGGGCTGGTCTATGCCTGATGAGCGTGAAAAATTCTCGCTTGATGACATGATTGAGCATTTTGATATTCAGCGCGTTTCTTTGGGTGGCCCTGTTTTTGACGTTGAAAAATTGAGCTGGTTAAACGGTATGTGGATTCGTGAGAACCTATCTCCGGAAGCTTTTGCTCAGAAATACGTTGAATGGGCACTTAACCCAGAATATTTGATGAAAATTTTGCCTTTAGTGATGCCACGAGTAGAGACGTTCTCTGATGTTGCTGATGTGGCGGGCTTTTTCTTAAAGGGTATGTTGCCTATAACTAAAGAAGATTTCTCTTCGATTAAGATGGAAGAAGAAACGCTTCGTAAAGCGATGCAGTTTGCCTTGTGGCGTCTAGAGGCGTTGAGCAAATGGGAAAAAGATAACATCTTTAATGAAATGAAGGCGCTAGCACAGGTTATGGAAATTAAGCCGAAGGATTTCTTTGCGCCTTTATTTGTGGCTATTTCTGGCACAACAGCGTCTGTTTCTGTCTTTGATTCAATGGCGATTCTAGGTTCTGATATTTCTCGTGCACGCATGCGTACTGCGGTTAATGTTTTGGGCGGACCGTCTAAGAAAGAAGCTAAGCGTTGGGAAAAAGAATTTGCTGATTTGTAACAATCAGTCATTTCTGGCTCATAGTAAATGAGACAAAAAAAACCGGCTTAGGCCGGTTTTTTTTGTCTATTATTTGTATTGCATTAACGAGTTGTAAAAACGCTCGTTTTCTTGTCTAGGCTGCTTACCTGATTGTGGATATCACGGGTATTGCCTTCAATGCTGTTGATGTAGCTGTTATCACGTTGAAGTTGTTGGGCAATCTTGTCCATCTCCTCACTCATGTGTACCGCTGTTTTAGCTACTTCTTGGATGGATCTTGCCATATCAATAGAAGACGCAGAGCTAGTCTGTGCATTTTGTTCTATGTCTCGAATAGCAAGTTCGGCTTTCTCACTGAACTCTTCAATGGCATGTAAGCTTTCTTGACCATTTTGCATTGTCTCTATCGCCGTTTGAGTAGATGTTTGAATCGTACTTACAATGTCGGTGATTTTCGCTGTTGCATCTACGGTTTTTTCTGCAAGAGAGCGTACTTCATCTGCCACGACTGAGAAACCACGGCCAGCTTCACCTGCACGTGCAGCTTCAATGGCTGCGTTTAGTGCCAATAAGTTAGTCTGATTAGCTAGATCGTTGATCATGCCGATGACGTTGTCGATGTCTTTAGACAGTTGGCCTAGTTCGTTAAGTTGCTGGCTGGTTTTATTTACCACGCTGATGGTGCTAGACAGGTTGGATAGCGCACCTTTAATGGTTTCAGCACCTACTTTAGCAGACTCATAAGTATGTTGGGATTGGCTGCTTAGGCTTTCTGTGGTGTGTGAAATGCTTGAAATGGTGGTGGAGATCTCTTCTGTAGCGGCAGCTAGGGAGTTTGTTTGTTCGCTAACTGAACGATTGCTCTGAGCAATGTTTACAACAGATGTATTAAGTTCAGATACCATGTTGTTAACACCTTGTGTGGTATCAACGACTTCTCCAATAACGCTGCCTAGTCCATTTGTCATTTCATTGACCGAGCTACATAGAGAGTCAAACTCATCGTTGCGTTTATTATTTACATGCAGGCGTGCAGTTAGATCACCGCTTTTCACTTTGCCTAAATCTTTAATGATTTGACTTAGTGTTTTGTTAACGCTACTGCCGATACCCATCATCATTAGTGCTGAGATAATAGCAACAATTACACTGACAATAATTAGGCCGATACTGGCTTGCTGGGAGCTTTCGGATGCTTGTTGGCGTGCATCCAATACTGCTTTTTGCATGTATTCAGTAGCGACTAATCGTGTTTGAGCGAAGTCGCTTTTATTTACAGAGAATTGTGACTGTAGATTGTTTAATACTTGGTTTTCTTTGCCAAAGTTTTCTACGGCAGCAAAATACTGATTAATGACTTCGCCAAAGCGCTCTTCTAGACCAAAGTTTGTTACGCGTTTGTAGAATTTTTCATAGCGCTCCATGAAGGCTGCTTTGTTTTCTGGAGTAGGTTCAAAGATGAAGTTCTTTTCTGCTTCCCGAACAGGCAAGAACTCTTGTTTCACAAGGCTCAAGAAAGAGATGTCATCTGTTACTTTTTCACCAAGAGCGGAGATTTCACCTTTAAGGCCTGATGAACCGTTAAAGCCAACTTTTTGTCTCTGATTAACTAGCTGTACCAATGAGTCATTGTAATTGGCTAAAGAAGTGATAATGCTATTTAGGCTTTGTTGAGCCTGTGCTTCATCTTCAAGAAGCTCTAGATCTTTTTGAAGTGTTGCCATAAAAGCTTCATTGCTTGTTTGCAACTGCTCTAAATAGCTTTCGTAGGACGTGTTATCGACAGCAGATAGAGATTCATACTCTTCCATTAAGGTAATAATGAGAGTTGATAGGTTCTTATCAACACTTGTTAGTCGTTCGAATTTTGATGAAGATGTTTCTTGGACGTTTAACCCTTGCAGAGCAACGGCTGTGACAACAATGAACCCAAGAATAGCAGCGATCAGTAAGGAGAGTAATTTTGTACGAAAACTAAGGTTTGCCAACATAATATATCCTGCATTTTTTTATTATAGGTGGAACAGATAGACTTTCTGTTTAGTGCATGAAGTCAATTGCCTTCGTTTACGCATTGTCTATCAAAACATTACACTTATTTACATATCTATTCTATTTCTACTATGGCTAAGTTTGCAATTAAATGAAATAAAAATATGGATTTATATTGTAGTACTTGTGTGAATGAATGTGACTGTAGCTGGCGTTTTGTTGCATTGTAGAGCGTTCTTTTGCTTAAAAGTCATGTGGGCTTAGCCATACTTCTGTTTTATGGGCGCCAAGGTAACTTATTTTTCCCTGATATCGAGCGATACCACTGGAGCTAAATTCGAACTTATAGCTGCGTTTAATCTTGATTTGGCCGTGCTGCCAAGTCGGTCGCCATTCTGAACCTGCAACACTATCTTCTAATAATTGTAGGTTGAGAGATTCACAGTGTTTTTTTGCCATTATTAAGGCTTGTTCTCTAATGGTTGCATTGCGCCACCACGAGTAGATTGCAACAAAAACAAGTAACAAGATAACGATATCAGAAAGTTGTAGATTCATTTGTATCAACTGTATGTATAAGAAAATTAAAGCTTTCTCTTACATCATAACGAATAGTGCCTAGAAGAAAAGAAAAATACGTGACTACCTCCAAGCAGGAGAGAAAGGAGAGGTAGCCACGTTCTTCACACAGTTTAGAGCAAGCTGTTAAATCATCTCATTGCGGTAAGCTAAATTTGGGCATTCGGGGCAGCGAATGTTTGGTGTACCAAATTAGTCGTTAGCTTTTTATACTGCAATGGCCAGTCAGACGATAATTTAAGCGGCTTCTACTGCTCTCTCTGCGTAAAGCTGGATGACCCACTGTTCTATGCGTTGATCAGTGAGGTCAAATTGCTGGTCCTCGTCGATTGCTAAACCAACGAAGTGTTCTTTGTTATTAATACAGGCTCGTGATGCTTCGAACTCATAACCTTCTGTCGGCCATTGACCAATAAAAGTAGCATTTGTTGGTAGGAGCTTTTCGTAAAGCCAGCCAACAGCATCAACAAAGTAATCGCCATAACCGAATTGATCGCCCAGTCCATATAACGCTATTACGCTATCTTCAAGAGTCAGCTCAGCTAGGCTATCTCCAATGTCTTCCCAGTCAGATTGAATGCCACCAAAGTCCCAAGTTGGAATCCCTAGAATGAGCATGGAATACTGTTCAAGTTGGCTAAGCTCTATGTCTTTTATGTTGAACACATCAACTTGCTCGCCTAGTTCTTCCCATTGTTTAACTATCTTGTGACCAACCTCTTCTGTGTTGTTGGTATCTGTGCCGTAAACGAGGGCGATAGATGATTGAGCCATATCTAATATTATTCCTATAACTTAATGCTTAATGGATTTGTCCATACTGGTGGCTGTAGACACCAAAATATTTAATGAAAGCAGCTTCAAATTGGGCTTCTGAAAAACCGCTTTGGGCGACAATATGAGATTTTTCCGCAGGGTTTTCTCGCAATTTAAGTGCGGCTGATTCAATGCGGTTTAGAGTGAAATAGCTCTCTATTGATTTCCCTGTAAGGTATTTAAAGCCAATAGCAAGTGCCTCTGTATTCAGACCTACCGTGTGAGCTAGATTTTGAAGGTCAAGCTTATTTAGATCAGGTGTTTCGAGAAGGTTTTGTGCACTAAATAATTTACTCTGACAGCCTTCACACTGGGATAGATGGCTAAGCATTTGTAGTTGCTCTATCAAGGTAAAGATAAGAGAGTACAAATGGCCTGCTAAGCTAATTGAGTGGCTTTTATGGTTCAGAATATTGGTAAGAGCAGGGCGAGTATTGTCTGTCACCGGAAGTTGAATGACGGATTTTTCGTTGCCCAATTTGTTACGCATAGAGACAAAATGTTGAATCACTTGATCTTCTGTTTCACCTAAAACAGATGCTAGAAGAGACGGGCTAATATGTGCCTGCAGCAGACTAAACTCTTCGCCTTTCTTAATTAATATGTCGCCACTAATAGCGCGAGCTTGATAATTAATTTGTACAGATTGGATATCTTCAACTGTTTTTATTGGGCCTGTGCCTAAAAAAGAAAAATAAAGACCTGCTGGTGCTTCTTCGTGTATGGATACATCCGCATTGCTGCTTAGATGCTGGTTAAGTAAGTGCAAATTAGGAAGAAGGGTAAGTCGTTGCTTGTGACCAGATAGCCATGGTGTAGCTTGTTTGCTAATGCTGCCGCTATTGTCATAGATGTCTTGCATGTTTAGTTGCATCGTATGTCGCCCTTGAATCGATAATGGTTATCATTAAAGTATTTTTGACGGTTTGATGCAAGTGATTCTCATTAAATAAATTATATGAGAATCACTTTCTTAATATGTTTATTTGATGCAAATGCCGAGTAGAGTGGATTAATCCAGATAATCGACTCGGTTTAAGCCGTACTTTTGCATTTTTTGGTTAAGAGTTCTTCGTGGGAGTTGAAGTTGCTCTAAGACCAGTTGAATATTGCCTTTTTGCTGTCGAATGCTGGCTTCGATTAAGCTGCGTTCAAACTCTTGGACTTTGACGCTTAAGGGTAATGGAGTAATGGTGTCTATGTCGTCTTGCGCCTGATACCCCGCAAGTATTTTAGCGATACTTGTGTTGGGTTCTAAGGTATAGCGTAGGGCGACGTTTCTTAGTTCCCGAACGTTGCCGGGCCACCCATAGACGGTGAGTGTTTCATGGTCTATTGGGCTTAATGGCTTGAAATCTCCACCACGTTCTTTTACCGCAATCCGGCAGAAATGCTCGAAAAGTAGGGGGATGTCTGTTCCCCTGTTACGTAAGTCTGGTAGGTGGATTTGAGAGACGTTGAGTCGAAAAAATAAGTCTTGGCGGAAATTTTCGAGTGTTTGTAAATCGTTTTTGGCAGCAGCAACCACTCTGAGGTCTATTTGTATTGTGTTGTTACTGCCGATGCGCTCTAGCTGGTTCTCTTGTAGTACGCGTAATAGCTTTATTTGCATTGCTAGAGGCATGCTTTCTATCTCATCTAGAAAGAGAGTGCCGCCACTGGCGTGCTCCAGCTTACCAACTCGTTGCTTATTGGCACTGGTGAATGCTCCGGCTTCATGACCAAATAACTCACTCTCGAAGAGGTCGGCAGGGATAGCTGCACAGTTTATGGCGACGAAAGGGTGTTTACTCCTAGGACTGCAATCGTGCAGCGCTTTGGCGACTAGCTCCTTTCCGCAGCCAGTTTTCCCGTACACAATGACGTGAGTATCCATGCTTGCAAAAGTACGGATTTGTTGTCTCACACGAATGATTTGCTCATTTTGTCCGATAATGGTTTCTTCCAAACCATGTAATTCGCCTAAATATTGAGATTGGTTAGCATGCTGCTGCTGAACATTCCTCAGCTGAATGGCTTTCTCAACGGTTTGTAATAATCTATTAGGATCAAAGGGCTTTTCGAGGAAATCAAACGCGCCATCACGCAAAGCATTGACGGCTGTGTCTACATCCCCATGGCCTGTAATGAGAATAAAAGGTAATTCATGTTCCTGCGCAAGGCAGTTACTCATTAGCGTTAGCCCATCGATGGGTGTCATTCGAATATCGCTGACAATGATACAAGGCAAGCCAATGCTAAAGTGATCGATTAAGTCTTGAGCATTTTGGAATTCTCGTACTTTGTAGTTGGATAAACGCAACCATTGGGCAGTGGTCGAACGTACAATGTCGTCATCATCAAGCAGCCAAATTTCAATGTGATTACTAGTGTTATTATTTTCCATGTTAGGCCTTTAATAGGGTTAATCTGAAGACTAGTTGGGCTGCTGAGTTATGGCTTGCCTTTAGTACTCCATTCATGTCTTTCGCAAGGTTAGCGCTAATGGCAAGACCAAGCCCTAATCCTTTGCCGATGGGCTTAGTCGTAAAAAATGGTTCAAAGATATGCGCTAATTGTGTTTTATCAATGCCTGGCCCATTGTCTTGATAATTGATGCTGATGTAGCCATCATTCTCTTGTAATGCAATTTGAATTCTTGGAGGGACCTTTAGTTCGTTGCAAGCTTGAACGGAGTTACTAATGAGGTTGGCAAAAATACGCTCAAGCCTTGTTGGTTCAGCAATAACCCTGTCTAAATCATGCAGTTTTATATCCCATTGTACGTCATGAGCATCATCACCAAGGCTTTCTATGGCGCAGTCTATTGCTACTTTAATTGATGTTGGGATTAGCTGTTCAGGTCGTCGATACGCGAGGACTTTTAGCTCGCTAGTTAGTTTTTGCATTCGTACTACAAGAGATTCTAGATCAACTAATGTTTTTAATGCCTGTTCGGGCTCTTGCCGTTTTAAGAGCAATTCCGTGCTGTAGGCAAGTGTTCTGATGCCGGTAAGCGGTTGGTTCAGCTCGTGGGCAATGGCAGTAGACATTTGGCCTATGGCGGCGAGCTTTTCGGTTCTTAATAATTCTTGCTGTGCAACTTCTAGGGCTTTTGTTCGCTCTAGAACGCGCTCCTCTAGGCGGGTATTGGCTTCTAACAAATTCAACTCGGCTTTTTTTCGTTTACTGATGTCTATTAATGTTACTAAGTAGCCTTGGGAGTCACTCCACTCAAGTGACGAAACAGATAATAGGGCGGGGAAAAGTTGTCCATTGTCTTTTTGTAATACCGCCTCTTGTCCAAGTACATTAGTGGACAGAACCGTACCTGTTGATTCTGCTTCTTGTAGAGACTGAACAAAAGCAAGTGCGACCTGGTTTTCAGGGCAATTCGGTAAAAATTCCAGCAGGTAGCGGCCGTTGAGTTGTGCACTTTTACCAAGATAGCGTAGCCCCATAGGGTTTACAAAAGAGATTTCACCGCTTTTGGTTAGCTGTAAAAGCCCTACGTGCGTGTTTTCTATCAGTACGCGCTGGCGTAAAGCACTGTCTGCAATGAGAATTTCATTTTCGAGTTTCGAGGCTATCTTTAAAGCGCGTTCTCTTCGATATAGCCAGAAAAGAAAGATTAAGGCGAAGATCCCCAGGCTGATAAAAGCAATGTTCTGCGCTTTCTTTTGGATGATTTTTAGGTTCGATAAATAGTGAATTTGCCATTTGAGATCGTCTAGAGTGACATTTTGCAATAAGTAACTCTCATCGTTTAAATGGTATAGCTTGGAGCGAGTGTTATTCAAAAACTGAACATTACTGTAGTTGCTTAGCCAGTCGCTAATTAACAATCTATTAAGTTTGCTGGCTAAAAAAATCAGGCTGTTTTGATCTGTCATCACAACTAGATCATCAGATAAGTTCCATCGCTCAATTAAATCACCCATATTAATGCGTACGACAACGGCTCCAGCTAATCCTGAAGCGGTATAAACCGGTGCCATAACAATATGTGCGGATTTAGACAGTTCAGCGCTGTAGCCAGATACCAAAATGTATTCCCCTTGCTGGTCTTTTAAGACATTGCTGAGATTTTGCTTGTCGAAATAATCGTCCAAATTGAAATGAGGGGATTGTTCACTTGAGACAAGCAGATCTCCTTGTGAGGAAAGAATAAACCAATCTTGTGTTTTCGATACGTGAGTAAGGTCTTCTAGCTGTCGTTGCATTTGCAGGGTTAACGCTGTGTCTTTAGGGTTATTCATAAAGGCCAATAGCGTTGGATTGTCTGCGAGAGCGTAGGGGAGAATATGGTAGCCTTTTAGTTCATTGCGTAATTCGATTACGTAATCGAGCAGCTGATCTTGGCCCTCTGAATGTTTGTTAATGATGAGTGCCTGGTAGGCGATGGTGTTTACACCAAAGAAAAGCAGAGTCAGGATTACACAACCAAGAGAAAGAAAAAAAAGACGATGTTTGCGAAATTGTGAAATCAAGGGTGTCTCGCTGGCCTATTATGCTGGGAGACCTAATTACATACAGGCTAAAATGTTCGCCGAGAGAAAGGTCTCGCTTTATTAGATAAGATTAAAGCTGCGTAGCAAAGTAACGCCAATGCTTGTACTAATCAAGGAGGCAATGGTTGTAATCACAATGATGTTTGCGGCGAGAGTGGAGTTGCCCTTCATTGCCCTGACCATAATATAGCTTGCTGAAGCGGTTGGAGCGGACGACATTAGGAATAATACACCGAGTTCCATGCCGCGATAACCTAGCAAATACCCACCAAAGGTAAGTGCAAACGGAATGAAGATAAGTTTACCAACAGACGCGAGTATAGCACCAAACATACCGTTCTTTAATGATTTAAAACTCAATGATGCGCCAGCACAAAGTAGTGCTAATGGGAGAGTCATCTGAGCAAAATAACTGCCTGTTTTATAAAGTGTAGAGGGGAGTGTTAAGCCTGATAATGAGCTAATAAAGGCCGCTACAATGGCGATAATCAAAGGGTTTTTTGCGATACCTTTAATGATTCCCATCAAACTAGGGTTTTTGCCTAATGCTCGGCTTAATCCAATCACCGATAAAACATTAAACAATATGGTGACGCCACCTAAGTAAACTGCCGCAACAGAGAAAACTTCATTGCCGTATGCGTTTACGCAATAGGCTAAACCGATAATCCCCATGTTGGAGCGAAAGGCGCCTTGAACTAGTACGACACGCTCGGCCTTATCTACTATCCAAAACGACATAAACAGCTCTAAAGCTATGTAAGTAATAGTGACAGCGAGCATAGCAAATATCACTAATGACAAATCTGTGTCTTGGTTGATATTTGATTTAGATATGCTAATAAAGAGTAGAGCAGGAAGGGTGACGTTGAACACTAACTTAGATGCAATATCAACGAAGTTATCATTGATAAGACGAATTCGGTGTAGCAGAACTCCAAGAGCCAATATTAAGAATATTGGCATTGTAATGGAGAATGAAAAAACCAATACGTCTAAAAAGTTGTCCAACGCCTGTTCCTTAGGTGGATATTATTGGTCGTTGTTTTCGAAACGGTAACCTGCACCATATACGGAATGAATAACGTTCAATTCAGGTGCTACGGCAGAGATTTTCTTACGAAGCTTTTTGATATGGCTATCAATCGTACGGTCACTTACAACACGGCTATCTGCGTAAATGCTCTTCATTATAAGATCACGACCGAATACACGACCTGGCTCTTTGATTAGTAGTTGAAGCAACTGGAATTCAACGGTAGTCAGATCAATCAGTTCACCTTTGTAAGTAGCACGTAGGCGATCAACGTCTAGGTCAAAGCCATCGGTTCTTGGTGATTCAGCTTGGTCTAGTTCAACACGACGAAGGTTGGCTTTAACGCGAGCAACGATCTCGCGAGGGCTGAATGGCTTGCAAACATAATCGTCTGCGCCCATTTCTAAGCCAATTAGGCGGTCGATTTCTTCTGCTTTTGCAGTAACCATGATGATTGGCACACCGCTAAATTGACGAACTTGTTTGCAAATTTCAACGCCATCTAATCCTGGTAGCATTAGATCGAGCAAAATAATATCGACAGCATTGTTTTTAATGTAATTTACCGCAATGTCACCACGATCAAGATGATGGTGCTCATAACCAGCTTGCTCTAGGTATGCACTCATTAACTCTGCTAATTTTGGTTCGTCTTCAATAATCAGTACTTTGCTCATAATATTATTCGTTCCATATTAATTTAAAGGAAATTCTATTTTTATTCCTAAACCACCATCAGGGGAATGATATGCACCAATAGTGCCTTGGTGTCCATCTACAATGTTAGAGCATATAGCGAGACCTAAGCCTCGGCCACCTGTTGCTCTGTTTCGTGAGTTTTCAACACGGAAAAACTGCTCGAAAATTTTGTTTTTATCCTCATCGCTTACTCCAGGCGCTGAGTCCTCGAATAGGATGATTGCTTTTTTATTTACTCTTTTTAGTTTTACTGTCAAGGTCCCTGGAGCATTTGTGTATTTTAATGAGTTATTCATCAGGTTCGAAAACAATTGATGCAACCTATCTGAGTCACCATTCATAACAATAGGTTTTTTCTGAGAATATTCAAATATCAAATCCAATCCAGCTTCATTAAAAGGAAGCGTCATAGATTGAACAGTTTGTTCAATAATGTCATTAACTAAAATATCATCCATGTTGTAGCTTAAGCTTCCAACATCATGCATTGATAATTGGTTTAAGTCATCAATCAGGCGAGCAATGTGCAATGTTTCTTGCTGTAGCGACGCAAGACTGTCAGGTGTTACCTTGATAATACCATCCTGCATAGCTTCAATTTCTCCACGTAGAATAGCGACAGGTGTTCGTAGCTCATGGGCTGTATCTGCTACCCAGCGCTTACGGGCTTCCCTTGTATTCTCTAAGGTGCAGGCCAAGTTATTAAAATCGCAACTTAGGCTTGCTAGTTCATCAGACCCATTTACGGTAATACGTGTTTCGAATTTACCTGCCGCTAGTTTTTTGGTCGCTCTTTGCATAGAGGTAATCGGACGACTTAGCCATTGAGCTAAAGGCCACGTTAATAACGCTGCGATGGCTAGCATGAAAGCTGATATCAAGAGAAAGGCTTCGCCTTGTTGCCTAACAAAACGTAATGTTTGATCTTGCACCAATTCACGAATAGAGCGGAGACCGACATAACCAACCACTTTTTTGTTCACTTTCACTGCATGAGTTTCTGCGTCTGTAAACCTAACCTTGCCGATAATAGGCTTTTGCTGATCGTCGAACAGTAAAAAACGCTGGCGGTAATATTGTGATGGATAAATTAAATCTAGATTAGGCGTGCTAGGAGGTGGTACTAAGTCTCGAAGGTTTTCAAGTTTTGCTTGGTGCCATTCACTTTCCATACGGCTCTCTTGGACCAAAAAATACCAATCATCGTAATAGATATAAAGGTTGGCTGTTCTATTTGCCATTTGCTCAAGAAAGTCGCGATCACGTTCTGTTGCATAGGATACGAAGCCTCTATCAAAGCTCCATTGGAATACTTGCCACATAGAAACTATTAGCAATACGTTACTTAAAACAAAAACTGCAAACAATTTATGGCGAATTTTTAACCCTTTTGTCATGGTCATAGTTGGGCTTGAAATCCTATAGTGTGCATTGTTAAAAATAATGGTGCTGTGCGGTTGATTGTCATTGAGCTACTGTTAAAGAGTTTCATTTAAGGTGTTGGTTTATTAGTCATTCTAATGGTCTATTTACTATACTGTTTTATTAGGAAAGCTGGCTACTTGATTGGAGTGTAAATAATGAGGATTTCCTTTAAAATAGCGCACTATTTTTAGTTTTTTGAGCTATTTCATGATTAATTTCTTCGTTTTTAGAGGTGTGCTCTCATTTATTTTGATTGTACTGAACACCTTACTTTGCTTTGTTCCGGTGATAATATTAGCGCTCTGTAAGTGGCTATTACCCTTCACGAAGGTGCGTGCATTATTGAATGTCATTCTAGACCGAATTGCTACTTTTTGGATTGGCGTGAATAACATTAATCAGCGTTGCTTTGGGAAATCAGCAATTGATGTAACGGGTGTGAATGCGTTTGAGAAAAATGAATGGTACATGATCACCGCAAATCACCAATCTTGGGTGGACATACTTGTTTTACAGAGACTGTTTAATCGACGAATTCCTTTTATTAAATTCTTTTTAAAGCGTCAGTTAATTTGGGTACCTTTTATTGGTTTAGCTTGGTGGGCTTTAGAATTTCCTTTTATGAAACGCTATAGTCCTGCTCTGTTAAAGAAACGCCCTGAACTCAAGGGAAAAGACATAGAAGTAACTAAAAAAGCCTGTGAAAAATTTCAGCATTTCCCTGTGTCGATTATGAACTTTTTAGAGGGGACGCGTTTTACTGTAGAAAAACACCGACAACAGTCTAGCCACTATCAGCATCTTCTTACGCCTAAGGCCGGAGGTTTGTCTTTTGCACTGAATGCTATGAATGGAAAGCTGCATCAATTGATCGACGTTACCATTGTTTATCCGGAGGGCATTCCAAGCTTTTTTGACTACCTATGTGGGAAAATATCGAAGATTAAAGTCCATATTCGAGTGATGCCTATTAATGACTCTTTACTTGGTGACTATCAAAATGATGCAGAATATAGGGCGTATTTTCAGCAATGGGTGAATGAGCTTTGGAAGGAAAAAGACCGGCAATTTGACGTCATGATGAAAGGAGAGGGCTCTACAATTTAAAGAGCGCTAGAATTAACAGTATTTAAAATTGCGCCTTTGGTCTTTTGCAGAAGTAAGGCTGTTTTTTATTGTATTTATGTTTGGCTAGCAGTTCCTTCTTTTTGGGCTACACGTTAGAATCTTACTTTTAAGACTGTATAGAATAGGAATATGTAATGGGCAGAGCCTTTCAAAACCGCAAAGAGTCCATGGCAAAAACGTCTGACCAGAAAGCCAAGGTTTACAGTAAATACGGCCGAGAGATTTATGTTTGCGCAAAATCCGGTGGTATCGACCCCAATGGTAATTTGGCACTACGTTCTCTGATTGACCGAGCTAAGAAAGATCAGGTGCCAACGCACGTTATCGATAAAGCGATTGATAAGGCGAAAGGCGGCGGTGGAGAAGACTTTGATACGGCTCGCTACGAAGGTTTTGGTCCTGGTAATACGATGGTTATCGTGGATTGTTTGTCTGATAACCCAAACCGTACTTTTGGTGACGTGCGTACTTGCTTTAACAAAGTGAAGTGCAAGATTGGTGGGCAGGGTAGCGTGAGTCACATGTTTGACCACAGCGCTATTTTTGTTTTCGCTGGTACGGATGAAGAGGCAGTATTAGAAGCCTTAATGATGGCGGATGTTGATGTAACTGATATCGAATTAGAAGACGGTAAAGTGACAGTGTTTGCCCCTCATACAGATTACAGTAAAGCAAAAACGGCCATTACGGATGCACTTGGCGATATTGAGTTTGAAGTAGATGAAATTCAGTTTGTTGCTCAAAACACCGTAGAAATTCAAGGTGAAGAGTTGGAACAGTTTGATCGCTTCTTGGATCTGTTGAATGACTTAGACGATGTGCAGCGTGTTTATCATAACGCTGAATAATAGAATGAGAGGCCTTAGTGATATTTTCACTAAGGCCTTTTTTTATGTATGTTGATTAAAAATGACCAAGCCAAAACCTCAGTTAAAATCTCCCTGTGTTAATGTCTGTCTTCTCAATGATGAAGATGTTTGTGTCGGCTGTTATCGTACCGGTAAAGAAATCAGTCAGTGGGGCAGTATGAATAAAGCCTCTCAGCAGGCTGTGATGAAAAAGGTTCGTGAGCGAGAGGCTAAAAGCAGTTTTGTTTCTGGCTAACGTGTTAGTGCTCCTCCGCTTCATTTTTGTTTTTAAGTTCTATCCATTGCGACATGTATTGCGTGCTTTTAAGACTGTGGTGTCGCAGCATTAACCCTAAGAAATGTTTTTTCCTTAGACTTTCCTTTAGTTGAACCTGTAGCTTCAATCGATTGATTAATTTTGGCTCCCATTCTTCTGCCTGATAGTGGGCTTGCAATATCCTATTGCCATTTTGTTGCATCAGTAGCCAGCTTTCTTTGTCCTCATAAAGAGAAACGGCGGCATCGACAAAGGTCTCTATGTCGTCGGTTATCACCCCGTTCCATGGGAATGCGCCATGCATAGATTCTGCACCAATGCTGGTGGTTATGCTTGGAGTGCCTACTTGCATAGCTTCAACTAATTTGCCTTTAATCCCTGCCCCAAAGCGTAATGGCGCTAAGCAAAGTCGCGATTGTTGCATGACGGCTTGAGCGTCTTCAGCCCAGCCTTTCACTAAAAAGCCCTCTTTTGCATTGTGCAGCTGTGTGGCTTTTGGTGGCGGATAAGCGCCGTAAATATGCATCTCAGCTTTCGGTAAGCGTTTGCGGATTTTTGGCCATATCTCTGTTTTTAATTGTAGGACGGCATCCCAATTTGGCGCGTGACGAAAGTTGCCTATGCTAATAAAATGCTGGCGATCTTCGAAGCTCAGTAATTTGTCTGTGTTTTGTGGTTCTGGCAGCATAAAGGGGAGGTGTAATACGTGCGTTTCTGGCACGTGGAACTCATCGACCAGTAGTTTTGCTTCTACTTCAGAAATCATCAGGGTTAAATCGCAGCGATGGATGGCGGCGATTTCTCGAATGCCATGGTCGCTATAAAGGTCTTCAACTGCAAAGTCTCGATTTTGTTTCAGCGCATTGTGTCTGGCTTGTCTTAGTGAGTGAAGGTCTTCCGTATTCAGGATTCGTAATGAGTCTGGACTGAACTTTTCTACACGCCAGCCAAATTGTTCTTCCATCATGAAGCGATCAAATACCACTATGTCTGGCTTTTTG
This sequence comes from Marinomonas foliarum, assembly GCF_003337275.1. Lineage (GTDB taxonomy): Bacteria > Pseudomonadota > Gammaproteobacteria > Pseudomonadales > Marinomonadaceae > Marinomonas > Marinomonas foliarum. The sequence continues at coordinate 26,853 of NZ_QPJQ01000027.1, forward strand.
TGTGCAATATAGTGATCAAATGATGCGCTATTGAGCTCAATATGCTCGGCTTCAATGCCCAGCAGGGAAAGGTCAGCCATGTGTTCTGTTTGCTGAGCGGGGCTCGCAAAAGAAATTTGCCATTGCTCTTTGTGAAAGCAGTTGAGTAATTGCATCATTCTACTGCCGGCAGCGGAAGAGTTTGGTTCTGGCCAGACGTAGCCGATGACGAGTAGGTGCACGGTGTTCTCTCAAGGTTCTAATGGTTTATTGGTTCTGAATTTTTAGCAGAATCAGGACATATTCGTCTGGCTATTGTATCATGGCTGGTAGATTTGTCTTGCCTGCCTCATTTGAAGGGATTGTCAGGTAAGACGTAAGCAAAACATGACGTTGAGAAGATATTATGATCATAAAACCAAAGATTCGCGGATTTATTTGTACAACAACGCATCCAGTAGGTTGTGAGCAAAACGTAAGAGATCAAATCGCTTTTACTAAAAGCAAAGGGGCGATTGAAAACGGTCCTAAAAAAGTACTCGTAATCGGTGCGTCAAGTGGCTATGGCTTGTCTTCTCGTATCGCTGCGGCGTTCGGTTCAGGTGCCGCAACCATTGGTGTTTTCTTCGAAAAGCCAGGTACTGAGAAAAAAACGGGTACGGCAGGTTGGTACAATTCTGCGGCATTCGACAAAGTGGCTAAAGAAGAAGGCTTGTATTCTAAAAGCATCAATGGCGACGCTTTTTCAAACGAAGCGCGTGACACTGTTATTGATTTGATTAAGCAAGACCTTGGTCAAGTAGATATGGTGGTTTACTCACTGGCATCTCCGGTTCGTAAAATGCCTGAAACAGGTGAAGTGATTCGTTCAGTTCTTAAACCTATTGGTCAGCCTTACCGCTCCACTGCCATTGATACCAATAAAGATGTCATCATTGAAGCGGAAATTGAACCAGCAACAGAAGAAGAGATTGAAGCGACTACAACCGTAATGGGTGGTCAAGATTGGGAGCTTTGGATGTCTGCTTTACAAGAAGCAGGTGTTTTGGCGGAAGGTGCTCGCACCGTAGCTTACTCTTACATTGGTTCTGATATCACTTGGCCGATTTATTGGCATGGTGCGCTTGGCAAAGCGAAAGAAGATTTAGATCGCGCCTCTGCAGCCATTGATTCTGAGTTAGCTAAAATCGGCGGTGGTGCGAATGTTGCCGTATTGAAATCGGTTGTCACTCAGGCGTCTTCAGCTATTCCAGTGATGCCTTTGTACTTGGCGATGGTTTTCAAGGTGATGCGTGAAAAAGGCATTCATGAAGGTTGTATGGATCAGATTTATCGCATGTTCTCTGAGCGTTTGTACAACAACCACAATCCAGCAGAATTGACAGACGATAAAAATCGTTTGCGTTTGGATGATTGGGAATTGCGTGAAGATGTTCAGCAAGCTTGTCGTGAGCTTTGGCCTCAGGTAAATGACGCTAATTTGTTTGCTGAGACAGACTACCAACTTTATAAAGATGAGTTTTTGAAGTTGTTTGGTTTTGGTGTAGAAGGTGTTGATTACGACGCTGAAGCGAATCCAGAAGCCAATTTTGAAGTCATTACTCTTTAGTTTTAATTAAAAGAGACAAAAAAGGAGTTCAAGTATTGCTTGGACTCCTTTTTTTATGTGTTTTTATCTCTTATAGTAAATGGAGGCTTATTCTGGGGTGGTTATGAAATATTCATTTGGGTTGCTTTTTGCAGTATCGCTATGCGCAGATGCTCAGACTATTGAGCGTCAGCCTGTTGATATTATCTATGGTAACCAGGTTATTCATACCGAGCATCAAGTTGTCGTCAGTTCTCAAGAAGAGGTGGCGGTTATTCCTGCTGAAAAAGCAAAGATGACCTTAGGGCCAAATATCGTTATTACGGCTGATGGTAAAGGTATGTCTTATTTGGAAGAAAATGCCATCGCGGAGCGCGAACAGGCGATTTACGATGAAGTGAATAAGCGTACCGAAGAGGCGCCATTTACTGTGTTATTTACAGGGAATATTCCCGAAGAAATTCAAGCCAAACGTCTACGTATGATGCCAGAGATTGGTATTTTTGGTGACCAAGTTAAAACGGATGAGCGCTCGTCCGATAATGTGGTGCCGGAAGTTGGGGATTTCTCTCCTGTCGGAGAGGCCGTTGCTCCACCCTCATCCAGCGGAGCAAAAGGCGCTCCAGCCACGGATGCTGAAAAGCTAGAGCGGTTAATTGGTGGCTAATCTGATTTCGCTGCTCTGTATCTTAAAGTTTGGGTGACATTGGAGAGGCCTCTTGCCAAGATTGTTGCTCTGTTAATTCCTGCGGAAACGCTTTGTTATGAATGATGATTTTTGCTGTGTCAGCTGATTCAAATTTCCGTTTGATAAAAGCAAGAAAGTCTTTTATTTCTATTTTTTCTACATTTTCTATCCATTCTTCTTTTGTTTGAAAATCCGGTGCTGGTTTGGCAATTTGATGCCATTCATTTAAAGCGTTGTCGCTTAAGTTTTTAGCTGTCATTTTGAGTTCGCTTAAGAGTGCATTTTTTGCTTGATAAAACTCCTCATCAGATAAGTTGGGTAGCCTTTCTTTCTGTTCTTGTATGAAGTCTTCCATAGCGGTTACAAGGGTAAGCGTATCCTTGTTGGGAGATTGTATCAGTAGCCCTAGTATTGGGGTTTTGCGAATGCTGAGGTCTTGGGCTCCAACGATATAACCAAGTTGCTGGTTGGTTCTTAATTCTTGGTAAAATGGACTGCTAATGAGTTTTTTCAAAATGGCAAAATAGGCTTTTTCTATAATTGCTTTTTGTGTGTTCTGTCCGCTAGTGTCTATTAATGTGTAAAGAACAACGCAGTCACTGCTTGTTGAGTTGAACTGATAGTGATGCTTCTGTTGTGCGGAGAGCTCTTTTGTTTCAATTTCTAGCGGTTCTCTTGGTGTGAGTCTGTCTTCTACGCGCTGGTAAATGGATTGAGCAAGTTGTGTCGACTGCTGTTTTGTTATATTTCCTGTGCTGTAGGCGACGATATCAAATTCATTGCGTGCTTTTTTTGTAAAGGCTTGAAGGTCTTCTAGAGTGAGTGATTTTAATGCATCTTCTAACTGCTCTATGGTTTGGCTATTTTTTGTGATGAGTGTTTGTAGTGCGCTGTTAGCATTGCTGTAAGCCTGTCGGCTTTTTTGATTGCTTAGATCTGTTTCAAGCTGTTTTTTGGCGAGGTTGAATTTTTCCGGACTTGGTCGAAATAAAAAAATCTGGTCTATTAGCCAAGTTGTATAGGTGCTTTGTTTATCTGAATAGCCGCTTGTTCTAAGTGTTACGCCGTTTGTGTGTGGGTAGAATGAGTAGCCTAATCCTGCGACATATGGAGCATATGTCGACTCACTCACACTGTCATTAAAAAGTCGTGTCCACAGTCTATTGAGTAGTGTGTGTTCGGGTGTATCTGCGGCATTGTCGAATCGAAATGCGATAAAGTTCATGGCTGTGGGTTTGTTAAAACTAGGGTCGGATTTATTCCAGTAAGTCATGCCTTTCTTTTGAAGGATAATTGAAGGGCTTTGATCTGTTTCATCGACGAGTTTTAGGGATTCTGGGATGAAGTTGTTTTTTTCGGGTAGCCCAACTTGTGTTGTTTTAGCTGAGAAGTTAATGGTGTCTGAGAGTGACTGGCTAGGGAGGTTATTGCTGTATTCGCTGTTGTACCAAGGCTCTTTTTTCCAGGTAGGTGTTCCTTTAGCCCAGTCTTGTGGGAAGGTCTTGTTGGTAATTACCTGTATCAATAGGTTTTCTGGAGAAAGTTGTTGTAATAGTGCTTGTACATCACTCTGGCTTGCTGTGTGCTCTAGTCGAAAGCTGCTTAAAGTGTCCTCGCTTGGTATGTCTAGCATTCTTGCTGATAGTGCGCGGGCAAGGTTTATGGGAGCAACATAGCTTTGATTGTTAAACATGAGTTGGCTTAATTTCAGTCCTTCTTGTAAGTAAAGGGGGTTTACTGGGGAGGATTTTAAGAGGCTAATAGTTGCAAAGAGGCGTTGTGCGACAGTATCAATTTGGGATAGCCCCTCGTCTGTTAAGCGTATTTTTATAGAGAATAAGGCATTGCTTCCATAATCAGAAGAGGCTCCAGCTGATATGCTGTTAATTAATCCTTCTGATTTGAGTGAGGCATAAAGAGAGCCTTTATTTTCATTTCCTAGAATATAGGACAGGTATCGGATTGGCTGAGTTTTGTAATTTTCTCCTTGGGCGTCTATTTGATATAAAACATTAAGGGTGTTGCTATTGATTAAGGGGCGGAAAAATTGCAATTGCGGTTTGTCTGTGGTGATAAGTTCTGGGTAGTTTTCTTCTGATGCTTTGGTCTTGCTCGGAATGGATGAAAAGTATTGATGAGCAAGTTCTGCAAGTTTTTTGGGTGGTAGGTTTGCGACAAGAACTAGAGCCATATTTTCGCTAGAGTAGTGTTCTTCATATAGATTGAGTAGTTGTTCTCTTAGTGGCTTATTTGGGAGGTCTTTGAGGGTGTCTAGGCTTCCTACACTGAATCGGTTGTAGGGATGTTTGGGGTTTATTAGGGTCTTTAGAGCTTGGGTGCTGCGTCGGCTTTCGTCTGTTAATTTGGCTTTGTATTCAGCATCGACAGCATTTTTCTCTCTTTGAGTGAGTGATTCGCTAAACAGAGGAGAGATGAAAAACTGTGAAAAGCGATCTAGGGCGTTCTCATAAGCTGATGGTGTTATATCAAAGTAAAAGTTGGTTTTGTTTGTACTTGTATAGGCGTTATGTGTTCCGCCATTAGTGTTTATATAGGTTTGATAATTTCCGGGTTCAGGATATTTTTCAGTGCCAAGGAATAGCATGTGTTCAAGAAAGTGAGCGAGGCCTTGTTGGCCTGATGGATCCTGAAAATTGCCGACTTTGATTGATAAAGATGCGGAATACCTTTCTGCTTTTGGGTCACTAATAAGTAGTACTTTTAGATGGTTTGGTAAGGTGATTAGGTTGTAAGTGTTTTGATCGCTTGTGCTTTTGTTGAGGATAGGGGTGAGGCTATCTTGAGTGACGTATGTATTGTTTTGCATCATTGAGTTTGGGGTTTCTGTAGTGTTGTTTTTTGTTGGGTGTATGTCATTTGCGCACACAGATAGAGAGGTGTGCGTGGTGAGTAAAATAAAAAGTAGGTATAGCACAGTTTTAGATTGGTTCATGACTTCAGACTAACTGAAGCATGGGGCGAGATGCAATGGCTGAAGCACATTGCATCTTTATGGTTTATTGGGCGTCTAAAGATTGCCCGTTGATATCAAGGCTGTCATTGCCCATAAGGTAAAGGTATAACGGCATGATGTCTTCTGCTGTTGCTAAGTTTTCTGGGTTCTCTTCTGGGTAGGCGTTGGCGCGCATGCTGGTTCTTGTTGCTCCAGGGTTGATCGCATTTGCTCTAATGTTTGGGGAGAGTTCTGTTAATTCGCTGGAAAACAGCTGCATCATGGCTTCAGTTGCAAATTTTGAGATAGCATACGCTCCCCAATTAGCTTTTGCCTTCCTGCCAACGCCAGACGATGTAAAAACAATAGATGCATGTTCTGCTTTCTGCATTAGAGGGAGGAGGGCTTGGTTTAGTAGTAGCTGACTGGTGACATTGACACGCATAACTTGCTCGAACAGCGTTGGATCGTAGCTTGCTATTGGTGCTCGATCACCTAAGAGGCTGGCGTTGTGTAGAATGCCATCTAAATGGCCGAATTCACTCTCAATAGTGTTAGCAAGCTCTACATAGTCGTGTTCTGCTGCACCATCAAGGTTGAGAGGTACAATCGCCGCCTGAGGATAATTTAGTTTTTCTATGTGATCGTACACCGCTTCCAGTTTTTTGGTGGTGCGGCCCAATAAAATAACTGTTGCGCCATATTTTGCATAAGTAATGGCGGCGGTTTTGCCTATGCCATCGCCTGCTCCAGTAACAAGGATTACCTTGTTTTTAAGTAGTTGGCTTGGGGCTTGATAATCAAACATATCTCCTCCTTATGCCTTGGTTAGGCGTTAATTTTTTGAGTGTGCATCATGTAATTAACGGATACATCTTTGTCGTTTAATTTGTATACTTTTGTGAGGGGGTTATAGGTTAATCCCGTCATATGAGAGACTTCTAGACCCGCTAACCTTGCATAATTATTAAGCTCGGCTGGCTGAATGAATTTAGCATAGTCATGGGTGCCTTTTGGAAGCATTTTTAGAATGTATTCGGCGCCAATGATTGCAAATAAGTAGGCTTTTGGGTTTCTGTTTATGGTGGAGAAAAATACGTGTCCGCCAGGTTTTACCAACGTCATGCAGGCTTTGATAACCGAGGATGGGTCAGGTACATGCTCTAGCATTTCAAGGCAAGTGACTATGTCGTATTGGCCGGCTTCTCGTTGTGCGATTTCTTCAGCCGTGATTTTTTCATAATCAATGTCGAGTTTGGATTCTTCTTTGTGTAGTTTTGCTACAGCAAGAGGAGCTTCACCCATGTCGATACCTTTAACGTTTGCACCAAGTTTTGCCATTGCTTCTGACAGGATGCCACCGCCGCAACCGACGTCGATAACTTTTTTACCATCTAGACCGTCAGCGCGTTCGTTTATGTAGTTGGTGCGTAGCGGATTGATATCATGCAGAGGTTTAAATTCATTCTCGGTATCCCACCACCGGCTTGCTAGTGCTTCAAATTTTGCAACTTCATTTAGGTCTACGTTGTTTTGTTGGGTGTTGGTCATTTGTTTTGTATCCATCTTTAAGGTTGCTAAAGGCAGTAAGCTCGATGTATTGAGCTGCGTGATCTGTTTTGTTGTCGTCTCTTGTGAGCTTTAACTAAAAATGCGCTTTTTTCTAGTATAGCGCCAACTAAAGGGGTGACCAATAGCAAACTTACTTTGTCTGATGAGACTGTTTAGTAGATGGTTTCTATAATTGCAATATAGAGCAACAAAACATGCTCCTTGAAGGGGTGTTATTTATTTCCTTATGTTACAATGCAGCGCTTATAAAAAGATATTAGGGAGTCTTTTTGACTCCAAGGCATAAGGATCGATTGTATCTATGGGTGAATTAGCCAAAGAAATTATTCCCGTCAGTATCGAAAATGAACTTAAGGGATCTTACCTAGATTACGCAATGAGCGTTATTGTAGGTCGAGCATTACCTGATGTACGAGATGGGTTAAAGCCTGTTCACCGTCGCGTTCTATTTGCGATGAATGAACTTAAAAATGATTGGAATAAACCGTACAAAAAATCGGCGCGTATCGTCGGTGATGTAATCGGTAAATATCACCCACATGGTGATTCCGCTGTATACGATACTATTGTTCGTATGGCGCAGCCTTTCTCAATGCGTTACACCTTGGTCGATGGTCAAGGTAACTTCGGTTCTGTCGATGGTGACAGTGCTGCGGCAATGCGTTATACCGAAATTCGTATGGCGAAAATTTCTCATCATCTTCTGATGGACCTTGAGAAAGAAACCGTCGATTTCGTGCCTAACTATGATGGCACGGAATTTATGCCTGAAGTATTGCCTGCGCGTGTTCCTGGACTATTGGTAAACGGTTCAGCTGGTATCGCGGTAGGTATGGCAACTAATATCCCACCTCATAATCTTGGTGAGATTATTGATGGCTGTCTTGCTGTTATTGATAACGCTGACATAACCATTGATGAACTTATCGACCATATACCTGGACCAGACTTCCCTACAGGGGCGTTTATTAATGGTCGTGCAGGTATTATAGAAGCTTATAAAACAGGTCGTGGACGTATTTATATGCGTGCTCGCCATCACTTTGAAGACATGGAAAAAGGCAATCGTCAGTCCATCGTTTTCACTGAAATTCCATACCAGTTAAACAAGGCGAAAGTGATCGAAAAAATCGCTGAGCTAGTGAAAGAGAAAAAACTGGAAGGCATCAGTGAGCTTCGTGATGAATCTGATAAAGATGGTATGCGTATCGTTATTGAATTACGTCGTGGTGAAAACCCTGATGTGGTTGTAAATAATATCTTTACGCAAACACAGCTTCAGTCCGTATTCGGTATGAATATGGTGGCCTTGGTTGATGGTCGCCCTCAATTACTTAACCTTAAGCAAATTCTTGAGTGCTTCGTTAAACATCGCCGTGAAGTGGTTACCCGTCGTACTATTTTCGAACTTCGTAAAGCGCGTGAGCGTGGTCACATTCTTGAAGGTCTAGCAGTTTCACTTGCTAATATCGACCGTGTTATTGAATTGATTCGTACATCTCCAACGTCTGCAGAAGCAAAAGAAAAGATTGTTAGTGAGTCTTGGGAACCGGGTAATGTGGTTGCCATGTTGGAGCGCGCTGGTGCTGACGCATGTCGCCCAGACGATCTTGAAGCAGGTTATGGTTTTGTTGATGGTGCTTACCATTTATCACCAGATCAGGCTCAAGCGATTTTGGACTTGCGTCTACATCGTTTGACAGGTTTGGAACACGATAAGTTATTGGGCGAATATAAGTCCCTAATCGAGCTTATCGGTGAGTTGCTGAATATTTTATCTGATCCAGACCGTTTGATGGAAGTTATTCGCGAAGAGCTAGAAGAAGTTCGCGATACATTTGGTGATGCTCGTCGCACAGAAATCTTAACGTCTCGTCAGGATTTGACGATTGCAGATTTGATCGATGAAGCGCCAATGGTAGTGACGATCTCAAACACTGGTTATGCGAAATCTCAGCCACTAGTTGAGTACCAAGCTCAGCGTCGTGGTGGTCGTGGTAAATCTTCTGCGAGCATGAAAGACGAAGATCACATCGAGCATCTATTAGTAACCAGTAGTCATGACACCATCATGCTATTTAGTAATCTTGGTAAAGTTTATTGGTTGCGTGTGTTCGAAATTCCAGTGGCTAGCCGTAGTGCAAAAGGTCGTCCTATTGTTAACTTGTTGCCGCTAAGAGAAGGTGAATTCATCTCCGCATTATTGCCTTTGCCAGTGATTGAAGCTGAAGTTGAGTCTGAAGAAGACGTTTCTGAAGACGAAATTGTTGAAGCAAGCAGCTATATCTTTATGGCAACGGCAAACGGCACAGTTAAGAAAACAGCGATGCAGCATTTTGCTCGCCCTCGCTCAACAGGTTTGATTGCGCTTAGCCTAGACGAAACTGATGAATTAGTTGGTGTGTCGGTTACCAATGGTGAAAATGACATTATGTTGGTTTCATCTTCTGGTAAGACAATTCGCTTTAAAGAGTCTGATGTTCGTGCAATGGGTCGTACAGCGGCGGGTGTTCGTGGTATTCGCTTAAATGAAGACGCTAAGGTTGTTTCGCTTATTGTTCCTCAAGAAGGTTCTGCTGTACTGATGGCTTGTGAAAATGGTTACGGCAAGCGTACTTTAGTAGAAGACTTCCCAGTGTATGGGCGTGGTGGTCAAGGTGTTATCGGTATTCAAGTGTCTGAGCGTAACGGCCCTGTTGTTGGTGCTGCCCAGGTTGATGAAACCGATGAGATTATTTTGATTACCGATCAAGGTACATTAGTTCGTACTCGGGTGACGGAAGTGTCATGTCAAGGTCGTAATACTCAAGGTGTTACCCTGATTCGTTTGACCAATGATGAGCATTTGGTTGGTATTGAACGTGTCGTTGAAGATGATGAGGCAGGCATTGTGGTTGATGAAGCAGGTGATGCAGTCATTGATCAGGCACCAAGTGATGGTGACGAGTCTCCGGACATTCCTGATACTGATACGGAATAGAAAATAAGCGGCGCACTTAGGTGCGTCGCTTTTGTTGTAGATAGGTCCTGAAAAATACTAGAGGTAATAGGCGGGATGAGCCGAGTATATAATTTTTGTTCTGGTCCAGCAGCGCTTCCTGAAGCGGTATTGAAAAAAGCTCAAGCTGAAATGCTTGATTGGCATGGTGCTGGTGTTTCTGTTATGGAAATGAGTCACAGAAGTGCTGAGTTTATGTCGATATTGGCATCTGCCAAAGCTCGTTTATCTCGATTGCTTGATATTAGTGATGATTATGAGGTTTTGTTTGTTCAGGGTGGTGCCTCCACTTTGTTTGCTCAGATACCTGCAAATTTGGTAAATGGTTTTGAATCTGCTTGCTACCTAGATACAGGGGCTTGGTCTTCGAAAGCCATCAAAGAAGCTAAAAGATATACGAAGGTTAACGTGGTTGGCTCTTCAAAAGAGCAAAATTACACCACGGTTCCTGAGTTTTCTAATTTAAACTTGGATGAAAATGCTGCCTACTTACATTTGTGCTCAAACGAAACGATTGGTGGTGTAGAGTTTGCCGATTTGCCAGAAACAAATTTACCTATTGTTGCTGATTTGTCTTCAACTATTTTGTCGCGCAAAATTGATGTAAGCAAATATGGCCTCATTTATGCTGGTGCTCAAAAAAACGTTGGGCCTGCTGGTGTCGTGATTTGTATTATTCGTAAGGACTTGCTAGCTCGTTGTAGCGATAGTGTGCCTTCTATTTGGAATTTTGCGAATTTAGCAGCCAATGATTCCATGATTAATACACCGCCAACTTTTGCTATTTATTTGGCTGACTTGGTGTTTGAGTGGTTGGAAGAGCAGGGTGGTGTTGAGGCGATTGAAGCGATTAATATTCGTAAGGCGCAAGCTCTTTACGACTTCATTGATTCTAGTGGGTTCTATTCAAACCCAGTTGACCCTGCTTATCGTTCTCGTATGAATGTGCCTTTTATTTTGGCGGATGAATCTCTTGAAGCTCTTTTCTTAAAAGAGTCTGAGGCGGCTGGTTTGCGTACTTTGGCGGGCCATCGTTCTGTTGGCGGTATGCGTGCAAGTATTTATAACGCTATGCCAATGGAAGGGGTTCAAGCGTTAATCGATTTTATGCGCGACTTCGAAGAGCGTCATAAATAATACCTTTTTTAGAGATAATAACGTCTACGGATAATAAATAGCATGTCGAATTCTAAACAAGCGGTACCAGATACGCTGCCTTTATTGCGCGATCGTATTGATTCTATTGACTCGCAAATACAACTGCTGATCAATGAGCGTGCTAGCTGCGCGCAGAAAGTGGCAGAAGTGAAATTAGCTGAGCAAGGTGATGAGTCGGTTGTCTTTTATCGTCCTGAGCGTGAAGCGCAAGTTTTGCGTAGAGTGATGGATCGAAATGAAGGGCCTTTGGGAAATGAAGAAATGGCGAAAATATTTCGTCAGATTATGTCTTCCTGTCTTGCGCTTGAAAAACCAATGCGTATTGCTTTTTTAGGTCCGGAAGGTACTTTCACTCAGCAAGCGGCACTAAAGCATTTTGGTAAGTCTATTATTAGTGCGCCTATGGCTGCTATTGATGAAGTGTTTCGTGAAGTTGAATCTGGCGCGGCAAATTATGGTGTCGTGCCAGTTGAGAATTCGACAGAAGGTGTTGTTAATCATACGTTAGACAGTTTTCGGGATTCACGCTTAAAAATATGCGGTGAGGTTGAAGAGCGTATTCATCACCATCTATTAGTGAGTCCGAATATCAACTCTGATGATGTGACACATATTTATTCACATCAGCAGTCTTTAGCGCAATGTCGCGCTTGGTTGGATCGCTATTGGCCACATGTAGAGCGTGTTGCTGTGAGTTCAAATGCAGAAGCTGCTCGTTTAGCGGCTGAAGCGGGTCGTAGTGGTCGTGCAATCGCGGCAATAGCTGGCGAGGTTGCTTGTGAGTTGTATGGCTTGCTAAAAGTCTCTGCCAATATCGAAGATCGTCCGGACAATACAACGCGCTTTTTAATCGTTGGTAATGAAGATGTGCCGCCAAGCGGAAAAGATAAGACCTCTTTATTGATTAGTGCGAAAAATGAGCCGGGTGCCTTGTATCGATTGCTTGAGGCTTTCGAGCGACACGGTGTCGATATGACGCGCTTGGAAACGCGCCCATCACTGATGAGTCGTTGGGGATATATCTTCTATATCGACTTTGTTGGTCATCATTTGGATGATAAGTGTCGCGCAGTTATAGATGAGTTGCGTGAACGGGCGTCAGAAGTGAAAGTGTTGGGTTCATACCCTGTGGCTGTGCTTTAGTAAATTGATAAGAGTGTTGTGCTTTGACTGGTGAAAGTGAATTTCAGGCGTTTTTAGATGTGACGCTGCAAGAAAAAAAGAAATTTGGAAATGTCATGATTATCGGTCTTGGCATGATAGGCGGCTCATTTGCTAAGGCGTTAAAAGAGCGGGGCTTGGCCACGCTCTACGGGGTGGATCGCCGAGAGGGGGAGCTGGCACTAGGGGTTTCAACTGGTGTTATTGATCATCCGGCAGAGCTTTCACATGAGTATGTGTCACAGATGGATGTTATTGTTCTTGCTACACCAGTAAGAGCGATGGAGTCCGTTTTAGCTGACCTTAAGCCATTGCTGTTGGAAAAAACCCTTGTTACTGATGTGGGCTCCACAAAAGGCAGTGTTGTTGAATCTGTGCGTCGTGTTTTTGGTTTTGTCCCCGCTAATTTTATTCCTGGTCATCCTATTGCTGGCGCCGAAAAAAGTGGCGTTTTGGCTTCGAATTCGCAGTTGTTTGAAAAGCATATGGCGATTGTGACGCCTTTGCCAGACAGTGATCCTACGCTATTGGATCGATTGCATCGTATTTGGCGTGCGGTTGGTGCTGATGTTGTGAGTATGGATGTTAATCATCATGATCATGTATTAGCCTCTTCTAGTCACTTGCCACATTTGTTGGCTTACACTTTGGTGGATGCCTTGGCAAGTGGTGAGCGTAGTCAAGATATATTCAAATTTGCGGCAGGTGGATTCCGTGATTTTACTCGCATTGCATCCAGTGACCCTGTGATGTGGCGCGACGTTTTTATGGCCAATAAAGATGCCACTCTGGCTACATTGGATCACTTTACGGATCGTCTTGCTGATATGCGTGCTGCTATTGAGCAGGGTGATGGCGCAAGCATGTTCGGTGTTTTTACTCGAGCAAAGTCTGCGCGAGATCATTTTCTTCGACTGTTGGAGCAACGTACAATTGGCTCGGCAAAAGAGGTGCGACCTGTTTCTGTCTCTGTTTTGCCAGCTTCGGCCATAAAAGGGAATATTTCTTTATTGGGTGACAAATCTTTGTCACATAAAGTCATTACTATAGCTGCGCTTTCGGTCGGTGTAAGTGAAGTAAAGAATATTGATTTGACTGGCGATGTTCGTATTACGATGCAGGCTTTCCGTGATATGGGAGTGGTCATTGAGGAGGTATCGGCTGATTGTGTACGAATTCATGGTGTGGGTTTATATGGTTTAAAGGCACCGATAGCCCCAATTAATGTGCATGAATCGAGAGAAAGTCTATATTTGCTGTTGCCTGTATTGGCAGGGCAGTCTTTTGCGGTATCAGTCGTTGCTGAGGGGAAATTACTTAATCAATCGATGAGTGACTTGTTCTCTTTGTTGCGCAAGATGGGGGGCTCTGTAGTATCTGAGGTGGCGGATTGTTTGCCTGTCACCCTGTCTCCAGGCGACTCTTTAAATGTCGATGTTAATTTGAAAACAGGGTCTGGGAATTTGCTAATGGCGGCATTTCTGTCGGCTCTGTATTCTCCTGAAATGGGGCGAGTAAAGCCCTTGTTGCCAGGGCTATCTCATTGCGAGGTTTTGTTGCAACGCTTCGGTAAGAATATGACAAAATCTGGCGAGGGCTTTAACGTTCCTCCAGTACCTTTAGTTGGTACGGATATTGTATTGTCTGGTGATGAGTATGAAGCTGTATGGCTTGTTTTGTTGGCAAGCTTACTGCCTGGATCTGATTTGACTATCGAAAATGTTGGGCTTGATTCTGTCTCTTTCGATTTCTTGTCATTTTTAATGTCTATCGGTGCGGATGTGGTAATACCTCCACTGGCTGAGTCGGGTCTATATGAAGGCAAGTTACAGGCAGGCTTTGCCGAGTTGTCAGCGTTTGTTTTATCGGCAGAGCAGAGTTATCAGCTTAGAGATGAATTGCCTTTGCTTTGTGTAGCAGCAGCGTACGCGAAAGGCGATAGCTGTATAGAAGGTGTTGGTGATTTACCTTATTACTATGAAGATAGAGTGTTGGCCTTGGTGGACGCCCTTGAGTCTATGAAAATCGCTTGCGAGTATGAACAGGGTGATTTGTTGATCAAGGGGGGCTTTCCTCAGGGTGGTGAGTTGGATTGCGCCGGAGATGATAGGCTGGCACTTGCTATGCTTAGTTTGGGTGCGCGTAGTCAATCCGTAACAAAAGTAAATGATTGTCAAAAATTATTAGAAGAATTTAATGAGTTGGAGAGTGTTGCATTGCAATTAGGTTTTCATTGCTCTGTGGCGCAATAGTTTTTTAAGAGGAATAGTTATGATCAACCAAGGCCCAGTTATTACGATTGATGGTCCAAGTGGTGCCGGTAAAGGTACCGTAAGTCAATTGATCGCAGAAAAGCTGGGATGGCACATACTAGATAGTGGTGCTTTATATCGCTTACTTGCTCTTGCAGTGTCGCATCATGGTATGTCTTCTGATGATGTGGAGATGCTAAAGGTTTTAGCTGAGCATTTAGACATACAGTTTGTGCAGTCAGAAGAAGGTAAAGTTGAAATTATTCTAGAGGGGGAGGTCGTAACACAGGCTATTCGAACTGAAGATGTTGGTAATTGTGCTTCTAAATTGGCGGCCATTCCAGAAGTTCGTGAAGGTTTGTTGCTACGTCAACGTGCCTTTTCACAGGCGCCAGGCTTGGTGGCTGATGGGCGAGATATGGGAACAGTTGTTTTTCCTTCCGCTCAGATTAAGATATTTTTAACTGCTTCTGCAGAAGAGCGAGCGCAAAGGCGTTTGCAGCAATTGCAGCAAAAAGGTGAAGCTGTTAATCTAGCCGAACTTGTTAAGACGATTAAAGAACGTGATGAGCGCGATGCGAACAGAGCAATTGCTCCTCTTGTGCCTGCGGCAGGCGCTTTAGTTATAGATAGTACAGATTTGACCATAGAGCAGGTTGTCGAGATGATTTTTGCTGAAACAGCAAAAGCGGGTCTTGTATAATCTGTTCTTTTTCGCGTCTACTTTTTTGTACCTAGAATGTGCTAGAATAGATTAAATGTTGTTCAAGTCGGCAAGGGTGCCAGCAAGCCTTTGTCGCATCATTCAAAAAAATTGACCCACATTTGCTGGCAATGTGGATAAGGCCTAGTTCTTTTATAGGCCAACTATATAGGAAATACAATGACTCAAAGCTTCGCAGAACTGTTTGAAGAAAGCCTGTTAACCGTCGAAATGGCGCCAGGCTCAATTGTTACTGGTATCGTTGTTGATATTGACAGCGAATGGGTAACTGTTCATGCAGGTCTTAAATCTGAAGGCGTAATTCCTCGTTCTCAGTTCCTAACGGAAAGTGGTGAGTTCAACTTAAACATCGGTGACGAAGTTAAAGTTGCACTTGATGCTGTTGAAGATGGTTTCGGTGAGACTAAATTGTCTCGCGAAAAAGCTAAACGTGCAGAAACTTGGTCTGTTCTTGAAAAAGCTTACGAAGAAAACGCCATTGTTCACGGTGTTATCAATGGTAAAGTCAAAGGTGGCTTCACAGTTGATATCGCAAATATCCGTGCTTTCTTGCCTGGTTCTTTGGTAGATGTTCGCCCAATCCGCGACACATCTCATTTGGAAGGTGTGGATCTAGAGTTCAAACTTATCAAGCTTGATCAAAAACGTAACAACGTTGTTGTTTCTCGTCGTGCCGTTATGGAAGCGACTAACAGCGCTGAACGCGAAACATTGCTTGCTTCTCTTGAAGAGGGTCAAGAAGTTAAAGGTATCGTTAAGAACCTTACTGACTACGGTGCTTTCGTTGATCTTGGTGGTGTTGATGGTCTTCTACACATCACTGACATGGCTTGGAAACGCATTAAGCACCCAAGCGAAATCATTGCTGTTGGCGATGAAATCGACGTTAAAGTTCTTAAATTCGACCGTGAACGTAACCGTGTATCTCTAGGTCTTAAGCAGTTGGGTGAAGATCCATGGGTAGCTATTAAAGCTCGTTACCCAGAAAATACTAAGGTAACTGCTAAAGTAACTAACTTGACTGATTACGGCTGCTTCGCTGAACTTGAAGAAGGTGTAGAAGGTCTAGTACACGTTTCTGAAATGGATTGGACTAACAAAAACATTCACCCATCTAAAGTTGTTCAGATCGGTGATGAAGTTGAAGTTATGGTTCTTGACATTGATGAAGAGCGTCGTCGTATTTCTTTGGGTATCAAGCAATGTACAATGAACCCATGGGAAGAGTTTGCTACTTCTTTCAATAAAGGCGACAAGATTTCTGGCGCAATCAAGTCTATCACTGACTTTGGTGTGTTCATCGGTCTTGATGGCGGTATTGATGGTCTTGTTCACCTATCTGACCTATCTTGGGACGAAACTGGTGAAGAAGCAGTTCGTCAATACAAGAAAGGCGATATGCTAGAAACAGTTGTATTGTCTATCGATGCTGAGCGTGAGCGTATTTCTCTAGGTGTTAAACAACTAGAAGAAGATCCGTTCCTAGCTTTCGTTGCTGAAAATGACAAAGGCACTATCGTTAACGGTACTGTTTCTGAAGTTGATGCGAAAGGTGCTGTAGTTGTTCTTGCTGAAGGCGTTGAAGCTACTTTGAAAGTATCTGAAATCAGCCGTGAACGTATCGAAGATGCAACAACTGCATTGAAAGAAGGTGATAAAGTAGAAGCAGCGATCATTAACGTTGATCGTAAAGCTCGTACTATTACTCTTTCTATCAAGCAGAAAGATGCTACTGAAGAGAAAGCAGCGTTGAAATCTCATTCTGAGAAGCAACAAGCTGAATCTAATGGTCCTACCACTATCGGTGATTTGATCAAAGCACAACTAGAAAACCAAAACTAAGTTTTGATTCTTTAGTTGTAATAAAAAAGCGGGCCTAGGCCCGCTTTTTTTTGCATATTTTTTAGAAATTATTGACAGAGAAACTATACATATAACATGTGGATAACCATGGGTATAGGTGTTGTGTATGTTGGTTAGCGCAATGATTCTAATAGTGTGTTTGTGTCTTCCTCGCTCCAATCTTCTTTGTTGAGTAAGGCTTTAAGGGTGTCACTTTTTTGAGCATTTTGAAGATTTTTTTGAAACTTTGCGTAGTGAAAGTCTTTAATGAGGCGCTCATCGTATTCTGAGCGATAAATGGCTGGTTTTACTGAGCTATCTACCTTTTTCTCGTTGAATGAGTCGATTTTTTTGTAGGTATTTAAAAGCTGCTTCTTGTTCATGATTGGCTCACTTATTCGTGCTCTATTCTGAGAACTTCAAAATGGTCATTTCTTGCGCACCACTTTATATTCATGTCCCATAGTTGGATTCCATGTTCTCTATCCACTTGTTCGGATAGGTAAGATGGTCTCGGATCTTGTTCTATTATTTGTTTTATTAAAGTGGTTATTTTCTTGTTGTGCAAATCTTCATATCTTTCGCACTGTGTTTTGGCTTCTACTGAGAAGATGACGGGTTTTTTTTGGACTTCGGCAGGCGCCGGAGCGAAGCCGCCTTCAGCGTTACTGATGCTATCGGCATAAGGTAAATAGGGTTTAATATCTAGAACAGGTGTGCCATCAAGCAGGTCTGCGCCATATAGATCAATAAATACGCGCTGATCTTCTTGATAAATTCGCCCAATTTTTACCACAGACAGGCCTATCGGGTTGGGTCTGTGAGTTGCTCTAGTTGCAAATATCCCTATTTTAGCTTTGCCTCCTAAGCGTGGAGGGCGAACTTTAGCTTTCCAGTTTTCGTTTAGACAGGCATGGAAAATAAATTGTATCCAGATGTGAGAAAAACCATCTAGCCCGTCTACTGTATCAAGCCGGTTGTATGGAGGGATGAGCTCTAGCTTTGCTGTTGCTTCGGTAACTAATCCTGGTTGGCGTGGAATGCCAAATTTTTCTTTGTAGCAAGAATGTATTATACCAATAGTGTTGAGAGTAAAAGAATTTTGGGGGATCAATGGATTATCCTTTCATGAAAATCTGCACTAAATGAATAAAAATAGTGTGATAGTATACTGTCTTGATGAAATAGATCGCGATTTTTTGCGTGTCTAGTGTGTTCTTTTTACTTTTATTAGAGATTAACGATGTCTTTAGAATCTTATATGAATCAAATTGGTCAGCAAGCTAGGGCGGCTTCTCGCCTTCTTGCTAAAGCATCCACAAAGCAAAAGAATATGGCTCTGTTTGCTATGGCAGACGCTTTGGAAAACGCGCGACCTCGATTGATAGAAGAGAATAAAAAAGACATGGAAAATGGCCGTGTCAAAGGTTTGGATTCTGCCTTGTTGGATCGTTTGTTGCTCGATGATGCTCGTATTAATGGCATGATTGAAGGGCTAAAACAAGTTGCCTCTTTACCTGACCCAATCGGGGAAATATCAGACATGGTGTTCTTGCCGTCTGGTATTCAGCGAGGTCAGATGCGTGTGCCTTTAGGGGTTATTGGTATTATTTATGAGTCTCGTCCAAATGTGACCATCGATGCGGCAAGTCTTTGTTTGAAATCTGGAAATGCCACTATTTTACGTGGCGGCTCAGAGGCATTTTATTCCAATCAAGCTATTGCTGAGGCTGTAACGGCAGGTGTCATCGCTGCTGGTTTGCCAGAGCATGCAGTGCAAGTTCTTAATACGACAGATCGTGAAGCGGTTGGCATGTTAATTTCTATGCCTGAGTTCGTTGATGTTATTGTCCCTCGTGGTGGCAAAGGTTTGATTGAGCGCATTAGTAAGGATGCACGTGTACCTGTGATTAAGCATCTTGATGGTAATTGTCATGTCTATATTGATAGTGAGGCGGATCTTGAAAAGGCTTATGCTATTGCCATGAACGCTAAAACCCGCCGCTACGGTGTGTGTAATGCAATGGAGTCATTGCTGGTTCATTCTGAAATTGCTGGGGATATTTTGCCTAAGTTAGTGACTGCTTTGCAGGAAAAAGATGTGTCTCTAGTAGGTTGTGAGCAAGCTCGTGCTATTGGCTCTGTCATTGAAGCTGCATCAGAAGAAGATTGGTATACAGAGTATTTGGCCCCTAAGTTATCTATTAAGATTGTGTCTGATATGGATGAGGCGATTGCTCATATCAATAAGTATGGGTCTCACCATACGGACGCAATTGTTTCGCAGAACTACACAAAAACACGTGCTTTTATGACGGAAGTGGATTCTTCGTCAGTGATGGTGAATGCTTCAACATCTTTTGCTGATGGTTTTGAGTATGGTTTTGGAGCTGAAATTGGTATTTCTACTGACAAAATTCATGCTCGTGGCCCTGTAGGATTGTTGGGGTTGACCAGTCAGAAGTATGTTGTACTTGGCGATGGTCATACTCGTGACAATTAGAGTTAAGGATAATGTAAAGACTTCTGGGTTGGCTATTATGGGTGGGACATTTGATCCCGTTCATAATGGTCACTTAAGAACAGCGGTTGAGATTTTAGATCGCTACCACTACTCCGCTTTGAGGTTAATACCTTGTTTTCAGCCTGTGCACAAAGATCGACCAAGTGTCTTGCCTCAGCAACGACTTGAAATGGCTAGGCTTGCAGTATCTGGTGATGCTCGATTGAGTGTCGATTCTCGTGAGATTGATAGGGAAGGTCCAAGTTATAGTGTCGATACATTACGAGATCTTCGGAGCGAAATAGGTCCAGATGAATCACTCATTATGGTGCTAGGAATGGACAGCTTTTTATCCCTTCCAACTTGGCATAATTGGCAGCAGATTATCCAATATGCTCATTTGTTGGTGGTGTCACGTCCTGGTTGGGAGCCTGACCTAATCTCTGAATTGAGCGGTTTTTGCGAAAACTATCGTGCCGCCTCGTCGCATGAGTTACAATGCGCGCCCTCAGGGCGGGTCTGGTTCGAGACTCTCACTCCTTTGGGGATATCCTCTAGCATGATTAGGGCGTTGGCTCGTAAAAACGAGTCTATTGCTTATTTGTTGCCAGAACCAGTCCAAAACTATATAGAACAACATCAATTATATCGATAGGGTAACGTAATTATATGAGTCAGCTTAACCTCACAGCAGATCAAATTTTGGCTTTTGCTGTTGAAGCATTGGAAGATGTCAAAGGTGATAAAATCACAGTGCTAAATGTAGGAAATCATACTGATATGATGGATTACATGGTTATTTGTACTGGTACTTCAAAGCGTCATGTGAATGCTTTGGGCCAAAACGTATTTGAGCATTTGAAAGGTAAAGGTCTTCAGCCGTTAGGTTCGGAAGGTCGTGGTATGGGCAGTGATTGGGTTTTGGTGGATTTGCATGATGTTGTTGTTCATGTGATGACTGAAGAAGCTCGAGCGTTTTATGATCTTGAAAAGCTGTGGGATATTAAACCAGAACAACTTTAAGGTTTTTTGTAATGCGTATTCGTTTAATTGCTGTTGGTAGTAAAATGCCTAAGTGGGTGACAGAAGGTTATGATGAGTATGCAAAACGTCTTCCAAAAGACTTTGCATTAGAGCTTGTTGAAATTCCAATGTCGCCACGTGGGAAAAATACGGATATAGCTAAGGCAATTCGCAAAGAAGGAGATGCCATGCTTGAGGCAATTCCTTCAAACGACAAGGTCAT
Organism: Marinomonas foliarum; assembly: GCF_003337275.1. GTDB lineage: Bacteria > Pseudomonadota > Gammaproteobacteria > Pseudomonadales > Marinomonadaceae > Marinomonas > Marinomonas foliarum. Next base: position 47,517 of record NZ_QPJQ01000027.1, read on the forward strand.
TGCAATGGAAGTCCTTGGTAAAGAATGGTCTACAGAGCAGCTTGCAGACCAAACTGAGCAGTGGCGTATGGATGGCTACAATGTCAGCTTGTTAGTTGGAGGTCCTGATGGCCTCGACCCAAGGTGTACATCGCGAGCAGATCAGGTTTGGTCTTTGTCTCGTTTAACGTTACCCCATCCTATGGTGAGAATTATTTTAGCAGAGCAGATATACCGTGCTTGGACGCTGATGAACAATCACCCGTATCACAGGTAAAGGTGGTCAGGTGAGCCGTCGACATCAGAATTTTCGGAATTATCGTCAAGAACAGCGGTTAACTCAGCATCGTTTGATTGCCGCTGCGTTATTTGTTTTGTTAATGGCTATTATATTGATGGCTAGGCTGTTCTATCTGCAAGTGATAGAACATGACCTTTATCAGACAAAAGCGGATGATAATCGGGTGATGTTGGTCACTGAACCACCACCTCGTGGTTTAATCTATGATCGTAATGACGTTATTTTAGCGGATAATCGACCTATACACAGTTTAACCATCACTCCTGAACGAGTAGACGACTTTTCTCAATTAAAAAAGCAGCTCTCTGGCATTATTGAAATTAGTGATGCTGAGTGGGAAGACTTTGATGACAGACGTAAAGAATACCGCCGACCTTATCAATCCTTAACGTTAAAATCTCAACTAACCGATGAGGAGTGGGCTAAAGTCGCCGTTGACCTTTACAGGCTTGATGGTGTTCAAGTTGAAGCACAATTAACTCGTTACTACCCATACGGTGAGGCATTTGCTCATGCTGTCGGTTATGTGGGAAGGATTACATCAAAAGATCTAGAAACGGTCGACAGGCAGGCCTACCAAGGCGCCTTGTTTATTGGTAAAACAGGTGTTGAAGGCTACTACGAGAAAACACTCTTTGGTGAAGCAGGCCTTAGTAAAGTAGAAGTGAATGCTCGTGGCCGTATCATGTCAGAGTTGGATCGACAGAACCCAACTCCAGGCAAAGATTTACATCTGTTTTTAGATGCAAGGCTGCAGCAGTATGCTTATGACCTGTTAGGCGATTATACAGGGTCGGTTGTAGCAATAGACCCAACAACGGGGGGTATTTTGGCCTTGGTATCAAAGCCTGGTTATGACCCTAACTTGTTTGTCCGTGGTATCTCTTACGACGATTATAATGTTCTTCGTCAATCTAAAAAACTCCCTTTATTTAACCGAGCGTTACGTGGCGGCTATCCTCCAGCATCAACGATTAAGCCTTTTATGGCTCTTGCCGGTCTAGAGTATGGCTTTGCCTCTTGGACTGAACGTTATTTTGCTAAAGGTTACTATCAGATTAATCCAGATGGGCGACGTTATCGAGATTGGAAGCGAACGGGTCATGGCTGGATTGATTTAGAGCGATCTATCATAGAATCGGTTGATACCTATTATTATCAGTTGGCGAATAAAATGGGGATTACCCCAATCCATAATTTTTTGACACGTTTTGGTTTTGGTCAAAGTAATTTGTTGGACCTAAATGGTCAAAGTAATGGTCTGTTGCCATCTAATGAGTGGAAAAAAGCCAAATATAAAGAACCTTGGTACCCAGGTGATTCTGTAAACGTTGGTATAGGGCAGGGGTTTATGGTGGCCACTCCTGTACAAATTGCCTCCGCTACATCTGCGCTTGCAAGCAGAGGGCATTATTTTTATCCGCGTATGACGAATACAGTTGGGGATGACCCCGCTGTTTTTGAAAATGGTCTTGGTGACGAGCACGATATTGTGCTGAAAGATCAGCGTAATTGGGAGCGAATGGTTGTTGCTATGCGTAAAGTAATAACTGATTCGCACGGTACGGCTCGACGCTTGCAAGGGACGGAATATGAGATTGCAGGTAAAACAGGTACTGGGCAGGTGTTTAGCTTACAAGAAGACCAAGAGTATGATGCGGATAGCTTGGAAAAAAGGTTACACGATCACGCCTTATTTATTGGTTTCGCTCCTGCCAAGCAGCCCAAAATTTCTATATTTGCGATTTTTGAAAATGGGGGCAGTAGCTCCAAACCTGCAGATTTAAGTAGGGCTCTGTTTGATGCGTATCTTTATGATGACTACCCTGACAGATATGACTATTTAAAAGGTAATAAGAATGAAGGATAGTATTTATCGTAGAGCCTTGTCTTTTACCAATGCCCGCCTATGGAAACTGGTTCATATAGACATTCTGCTTATTGCCTCTCTACTATTGTTGATAGCGGGCGGCCTTTTTATTCTTTATTCTGCCTCTGGTCAGGATGTCGAAATGGTCGAGCGACAAGTGTTTCGTTTGGCAGTTGGGCTTTTAGTGTGTTTGGCGTTGGCTCAGCTTCCTCCTAAATATATGCGACGTTCGTCACCCGCTTTATTTATTTTTATCTCAGTGCTTTTGATTGGGGTGCTGTTTTTTGGGGTGGGGGCAAAAGGCGCTCAACGTTGGTTGGCTTTGCCTGGCGGTCTGCGGTTTCAACCTTCTGAAATTATGAAGATCGTTATGCCTATGATGATCGCTTGGTATTTCTCTGACAGACAGCTTCCTCCTAGCTTTAAACAAATATTGGTCGTACTTGGTCTTATAGTATTGCCTGTGTTGCTGATCGCTAAGCAGCCTGATTTGGGGACTTCTCTGTTGGTTGCTGTGTCTGGCATTTTTGTTTTGTTTCTTGCTGGACTTGGCTGGCGCTATATATTGGGCGCAGCGGCGTTAGCTCCTATAGCGGGTTATACGTTATGGCAGTTTATGCATGATTATCAGCGGCAACGTGTATTGACGTTTTTAAATCCGGAAAGCGATCCGCTAGGGTCCGGTTGGAATATTATCCAATCTAAAACAGCGATTGGCTCTGGTGGTTTATATGGAAAAGGTTTCTTAGAGGGGACACAGGCTCAGTTAGACTTTCTTCCTGAAAGTCATACGGATTTTATTATCGCTGTTCTTGCTGAAGAATTTGGTATGCTAGGTTGTGGTGTTCTTATCTTGGCGTATTTATTGGTTATTGCTCGAGGCTTGTATATTTCTGCCACGGCTGAAGATAATTATGCGCGCTTATTAGCGGGTAGTTTAACGCTTACCTTTTTTGTGTATATGTTTGTAAATATTGGGATGGTGTCAGGTATTCTCCCTGTGGTTGGGGTACCCTTACCACTCGTTAGTTATGGTGGAACCTCGATTATTACCATCATGGCAACCTTTGGGATTTTAATGTCAATACAAACACATAAAAGAGCAAGATGATGATTAAGCAAGCTGCATTTGTATTTTTAGCGCTTGGTCTGACTGCGTGCAGTAGTATGGATCACTCTACATTTCCTTCTGACTCAGGAGTCAGTAATTCTCTGCTTGATGATACGCCTAAAGAATGGGGTGATTCTTACGCAGGTTATCCTGAGGTTCAGCGCTTTATTAGCCGGTTAGTGAAAGAGCATAATTATGATAGGAACCGCCTAGAGCTGGCATTTTCTCACATCAAAGTGCGGCCTAAGGTTATTGAAAAATCAGACAATCAACCTGAAGTTATTACGCCTTATTACGAGTATAAAACTCGCTTTGTAAACGAAGATAGAGCAAAAGCCGGACGTGAGTTTGCCAAACGTAATGAGAAATGGCTACGTAAAGCTGAGCAAGAGTTTGGCGTTGAGCCTAATATTATTGTTGCTTTGATTGGTGTAGAAACGTATTACGGACGTATCACTGGTTCAAAAGACGTTTTTACCTCACTTACGACATTAGCGTTTGACTATCCAAGACGAAAAGATTATTTCCAAAGCGAGCTGGAAGCTTATTTATTGTTAGTTCGCCAAGAGGGATGGAACATTGGCGACACAAAAGGGTCATATAGTGGTGCAATGGGTATGGTCCAATTTATGCCAAGCAATTATCAAAAGTTGGCGGTAGATTATGATCAAAATGGCCATATTGACTTATGGGGATCTGACGCTGATGCCATTGGTAGTGTTGCTAACTACCTTAAACATCATGGGTGGAAGACGAAAGAACCTTGGTTTGTTATGGCTTACGTTGCCGAACCAGATAAGGTGGCTGATTTAATTAATCGTGGTAGAGAGCCTAGCTCTGAAATGACTGAGTGGTCTGCACTTAATGTGCTTCCTGCACAGTCTTTTATTCCTCGAAAGACGGGATTAATTGCTTTAAGAACGGGACCTGAAGATGTGTCTTATTGGCTTGCCTACGAAAATTTTTTCACCATCATGGACTATAACCCAAGTAGGCGGTATGCCATGTCAGTACTTGAGCTTGCGGAGAGTATAGGAAGCTATGAGAGCTATTAACATACTATTTATTGCCAGCATTAGTTCGCTGGTATTGAGTGGTTGTATGAGTACACGTCATGTTTTAGGTAAAGATGATATAGATTATGAAAAAGCATCAGGTGGCGGTCGCTATTCTATTTTGCAGGATCACGCTCCGACAGGTGATATAAAAGTAGACCATTTACCAGACTTGGTGCCGAAGTGGGAACAAAAGAGTCGTGGTGGTAATAAAAGTCCCTACGAGGTTTGGGGCAAAAAGTATTGGGTCATGGACTCAGCTCAAGGCTATGTAGCCGAAGGTACAGCTTCTTGGTATGGAAAGAAGTTTCATGGTCATAAAACCTCAAATGGGGAAACATATGACATGTACGCTTTTTCTGCGGCACACAAATCCTTGCCATTACCGACTTACCTCAAGGTAACGAATCTCGACAACCAGCGTTCTGTTATTGTTCGTGTTAATGATCGTGGGCCATTTCATGGCGATCGATTAATTGATCTTTCTTATGCCGCAGCGGCTCGTCTTGACTATCATAAGAAAGGATTAGCTCGGGTCAAGGTTGAAGCGATAACACCTGCTCAAGGGCAAGCTTATCGCCCTGATGAAACGGTTGTGAGTGCACCTGCTCCACCGCTGAAAGCCTCGCCTGCTAAGGCTTTAACAGCCCCGGTAGTTGATGTTCAACGTTCTCAGACTGAATTGTCTTTTTCTCACTTACAAATGGGGGCATTTAGTTCTGAGGAGTCTGCAGATAAACTAAAACTCCGACTTTTTGAGGCATTTGATACCAGTGTAAAAGTTGTTATCAATAAGCAAAGCGATGGTCTATATAAAGTCTTTGTCGGTCCCTTTGAAAGTTCTGAAGAACTGCTTGATTGGCAAAGTAAGTTACAGCAAGAGGGCTTTGGCAACCCTGTTAGGGTTGCTTTAGTGCCGTAGGTAAGATTTGTTTGGGCTAGAGATTCGGTTAATGCTCTAGTATTATTTATTCACATTTTTTAGAAGACGATTTTTTTGAGTATGAAAAAACTCCTTGTTACCTTATCACTCGTATTTTGTTTCGTAAGTAGCTCTATTTTTGCAGCTCCTTCATTGATCCCGACACCTCCGCAGTTATCTGCCTCTAGCTATATTTTGATGGACGCATATACCGGAGATATTTTAGTTGAGCATAATGCTGATCAAGCTTTGCCACCGGCAAGCCTGACGAAACTAATGACGGCTTATATTGTTGAATACGAGCTTGCTCGTGGAAATTTATCTTTAGAAGATAAAGTAACCATTAGCGAGAAAGCATGGAGAATGGAAGGTTCTCGCATGTTTATTCGTGAAGGTACTCAGGTTAGTTTAGAAAACCTGATGCGCGGTATTATTATTCAGTCTGGCAATGATGCCAGCGTTGCAGCCGCTGAATATGTTGCAGGAAGTGAATCTGCATTTGCAGATTTAATGAATCAGCATGCTCAGCTACTTGGAATGACAAATTCACATTTTGTTAATTCAACAGGCTTTCCTGCAGAAGATCACTATTCCAGCGCTCATGACTTAGCTAAATTGTCTCGTGCTACTATTTTGCAGTTTCCTGAAAACTATAAAATGTATGCCGAAAAAGAGTTTACATACAATAATATTCGCCAGCCAAACCGTAACCGTTTGTTGTGGAGAGATAAAACTGTTGATGGCCTGAAGACAGGGCACACTGAGGCAGCGGGATATTGTTTAGCAGCATCAGCGGTACGTAATGGTACACGCCTAATTACAGTTGTTATGGGGACAAAATCGGATGCTGCACGTGCGGCTGAAGCTCAAAAACTGTTGGATTATGGTTTTAGATATTATGAAACTCGTAAGCTTTATAGCCGCGGACAAGTGGTGAATAATGCTCGAGTATGGGGTGGTAGCCAGCCAAATGTAAAAGTTGGCTTTTCAGAAGATGTCCTAGTGACTATGCCTCGTCAACAAGGCAACTCTATTCAAGCGACGTTGGATATGGAGAAAGAAATTGTTGCTCCTATCGCGGTCGGTGATGTTTTAGGGAAAATCGTTGTTGGTTCTGAAGATAATATATTATTAGAGCGCCAAGTTGTGGCATTAGAAGCCGTGGAAGAAGGTGGTTTCTTCAAGCGAATGTTTGATAAAATTAAGCTCTTCTTTATGAACTTGTTTTAAGGCCTTATAGGCGAATGGTAAACTAGAAATGGCACTAATTACGAAAGATGGTGATCAAACAGAAAAAGTGGTTGATGCACCGAAAATAGAGTTTCCTTGTGAAAACTATGTGATCAAAGTAGTTTCACTTGATGTTGATGATATTCATCAAGAAATCAAAGAATGCTTGCTTGTTCATGCTCCAGAAATGGCGGAAGCAGAGAATATTAATCGCTCTAGTAAAGGGCGCTTTATTAGCTTTAGTTTTCGTATAGTAGCTCAGAGTGAAGACCAATTATCGGCTTTGCATCGCGACTTAATGTCGATTGAAGCCGTTAAAATGGTCATGTAAATGCAGCTGAATTTAATTTGCCGTGACTTGGGCGTGATTGATTACGCTGATACATGGGAGCGAATGAAGGAATTTACTCAGTGTCGATCGAAAGAGGATGCTGATGAGATTTGGCTGTTGGAACATCCAGCTTTATTTACGCAAGGACAAGCTGGGAAGGAAGAGCATCTCTTAGCTCCTGGTGATATTCCCGTTATTCAAGTCGACCGTGGTGGTCAGGTCACGTATCATGGGCCTGGGCAACTGGTTGCTTACGTTTTAGTAGATTTAAAACGTCTTGGGATCGGTGTTCGAGATTTGGTCAGTGTACTAGAAAACTCTGTGGTAGGTACTTTGGCTATGAATTCTATTGATGCCTACCCAAAGCCCGATGCTCCTGGGGTGTATGTGGATGAGCAAAAAATAGCCTCGTTGGGATTGCGTGTGCGCAGAGGCTGTTCATTTCATGGCTTAGCTTTGAATGTTGATATGGATCTCAACCCATTTAATCGTATTAACCCGTGTGGCTACCAAGGCTTACAAATGGTTGATATGAAGCGTCTTAATAAAGACAGTATTTTATCGAATGTAAAAGTTCAGTTGGCGAATCAGTTGGCTGAACAACTCGGATACAGTTATCCGGCTATCCAACAAGGGTGGAATTAGAATGACAGCTGAACGCAAACGCGTTGTCCAAGGGGAAAAGTTACGTGGTGCCGATAAAATGGCGCGTATTCCTGTAAAAATTGTTCCAACAGAAGAGATTCCTCGTAAGCCTGATTGGCTTCGAGTTCGTATGCCTGCTTCTCCTGAAATTGCTCGTATTAAAGCAACGTTAAGAGAGCACAAGTTGGCGTCTGTTTGTGAAGAAGCAAACTGCCCAAATTTGGGTGAATGCTTTAGTAATGGTACTGCTACTTTCATGATTATGGGTGAGATTTGTACTCGTCGCTGTCCTTTTTGCGATGTTGCTCACGGTCGCCCTAATCCACTTAGCACAGACGAGCCAAAAGAATTAGCAGCTGCCATTCGCGACATGAAACTTAAATATGTTGTTATTACATCGGTAGATCGCGACGACCTTCGCGATGGTGGTGCGCAGCATTTTGTTGATTGTATTCGAGAGACTCGTGCAGAAAGCCCGAATATCGAAATAGAAACATTGGTTCCTGACTTTCGTGGTCGTATGGAAGTGGCTATTGACACCCTTTCAATAGCACCGCCAGATGTCTTTAATCATAACCTAGAATCTATTCCTCGCTTGTATCGTCAAGTAAGACCTGGGTCTGATTATCAGTGGTCACTGGATCTTTTGAAAAACTTTAAAGATCGTTGCCCTGAAGTACCAACTAAATCAGGCTTGATGGTTGGTATGGGCGAAACGTTTGAAGAAATTGTCGAAGTACTAAAAGATTTGCGAGCGCATAATGTGGATATGTTGACAATTGGTCAGTATTTGCAGCCATCTAAGCATCATTTCCCAATGGCTCGATTTGTACCACCTGAAGAATTTGCCCGTTATGAAGAAGTGGCAAAAGAGCTAGGTTTTAAGCATGCTGCATGCGGACCTTTGGTTCGCTCTTCTTACCATGCGGATAAACAAGCACATGGCGAACGAGTGTCTTAATTTGTTCCTTCGTTAGAATAAAGCGGAGTTAAGATTTATCTTAGCGCCGCTTTTTTTTATTTTAACTATACCTGAAATATCTGTCTGTGCTTCACTAAGTACACTTTATAAGAATGAGTGCTAATGTTTAGGTACATAGACATTTGGAGATAATATGAAGCCTTGGTCAATCAAAGATTCAATGGAACTTTATAATGTGAGTCATTGGAGTAGTGACTTTTTTTCAATCAATGATAAGGGTCGAGTGATTGCGTTACCGGATAGAGAAAATAGTATTGACCTAACTGAGCTTTCGGAAGCGCTTAAACAACAGGGGATTCCTTACCCATGTCTTGTTCGATTTCCTAATATTCTGCATTCGCGCATTGAAAAAATCACGAACTCGTTTCAACAAGCCATAGACTATTACGACTACCAAGCGCAATACGCTATTGTTTATCCAATTAAAGTGAATCAGCAGCGCCGAGTGGTTGAAGAGATCGCCGCTTGTCAGCCTGATAATTCATCTACTGTGGGCCTTGAGGCTGGCAGTAAGCCTGAGTTGATGGCTGTTCTAGCTATGCATAAAAATGCTGATGGTATTATTGTGTGTAATGGCTACAAAGACCGTGAGTTTATTCATCTTGCCTTGATGGCCGAAAAGATGGGGCATCAAGTTTTCATCGTAGTTGAGAAAATGCATGAGCTAGATTGGATTCTAGAAGAAGCGGAAAAAATTGGAGTTCAACCTCGTATTGGTATTCGTATTCGACTGGCTTCAACTTGCACTACTCACTGGGGCAATAGTGGTGGTGAAAAATCGAAATTCGGTCTAACCACATCTCAGTTATTACGTGCCATTGATCGATTACGTGAATTGGATTTATTGCATTGTCTTGAATTAATCCATTTTCATTTAGGGTCGCAAATTACCCGAATCCGAGATATTCAAAATAGTCTGAAAGAATGTGCTCGTTATTATGCTGAACTTCATCAAATGGATGTCAAAATCAAGTGGGTTGATGTTGGTGGCGGATTGGGTGTTGATTATGAAGGCACTCGCAGTCAGAACGACTTCTCTGCAAACTACAGCATCGGTGAATATGCTAATAATGTGGTGTTTGCTTTCCATAATGTGTGTGAGCAATATGAACTACCTCATCCACATTTGATCTCTGAATCTGGTCGTGCGGTAACGGCTCATCATGCGATGATGATTGCCGATGTTTTTTCGCATGGCGCAGAGCTTTTACCGATTGAAGAGCCGAGTGAAGAGTGTGAATTAGAACTACAACGACTCTGGGCGTCTTATCAAAGCCTAAAGGGGCAACAGGAAGAGGGTCGCTCTCTGGTTGAGATTTATCATGACTTGCTGGATGACTTTAATGATAGTTTGACTTTATATAACCACGGTCAGCTTAACCTTGCCCAAAGAGCGCAAGCTGAAAATCTTTTCTTATCAGCGTGCCGTAATTTATTGCCTCGTTTAGATAATCGAAACCGAGGTCATCGCCCAGTTATTGATGAGCTTAACGAACGTTTAGCCGAAAAGTTGTTTGTCAATTTGTCAGTGTTCCAGTCAATGCCTGATGCCTGGGGGATTGATCAATTATTTCCTGTGTTGCCTTTGCAGGGATTGGATCAGGCGCCTTCTTTTAGAGGTAAGATTCAAGACGTCACCTGCGATTCTGACGGTTGTTTATATAGCTATGTGGATGGTCAAGGTATTGAGTCGTCTCTGCCATTGCCACCGCCGCCGCCGAAAGGCGAGGATTATCTGATGGGCTTTTTCTTAGTGGGAGCGTATCAGGAAACCTTAGGGGATCTACATAATTTATTTGGTGACACTTGTTCGGTCGACGTATATCTAACGGATGACGGCTTTAGAATCGACCATGTATTAAAAGGTGATAGTGTTCAGGATGTGTTGAAGTTTGTTAGTTATGATGAGAAAGAATTAATTAAGCGCTATCAAGATAGAATAGCAGCAAGCTCACTTAGTCAGGAAGAGCAGGTGAAGCTTATGGCTACTTATAAAAAAGTACTAGAAGGCACAACCTATTTGACTCAGGTATAAGCTAAGCCTTTGAGCTTACGACACAAGATATTTTGGAGGTAGTAGAGTATGAGTACAGTAAAAGTAGCCTGCGTTCAAATGGCAATTAGTACAGATTTTCAAGAGAACCTAGACAATGCTGTTGCGCAGGTAAGAGAAGCTGCAGCAAATCAGGCAAATATAATTCTGTTACAAGAATTGTTCATGGGGCCATATTTCTGCATCGATCAAAAGCCTGCTTGCTTTGATTGGGCGCAGCCTGTTAATGATTGTTTGGCGATCCAGACTATGAGTGCGCTTGCAAAAGAATTGGGTGTGGTTTTGCCAATTAGCTTTTTTGAGCGCGATGGGAACGTCTTTTATAACTCATTAGTGATGATTGATGCCAATGGTGATGTGATGGATTTGTACCGCAAGACGCATATTCCAGATGGTCCTGGTTACCAAGAAAAATACTACTTCACACCAGGTAATATTGGCGTGAAAGTTTGGGATACAAAGTTTGGTCGAATTGGTTGTGGGATTTGTTGGGATCAGTGGTTTCCAGAATTGGCTCGTGAATTGGCTTTAAAAGGTGCTGAGTTGATCTTCTATCCTACAGCAATTGGCTCTGAACCTCCTTACCCAGAGTGGGATTCAAAAGATCATTGGCAAAGAACCATGCAAGGCCATTCTGCCGCGAATATGGTGCCTGTTATTGCTGCGAACCGTGTTGGTCGAGAAGAAGGAGAAAATAGCTTTATTCAGTTTTATGGTTCTTCTTTTATGACAGACGAAATGGGCGCTATGAAGTGTGTTGCGGGTCGAGATGAAAGTATAATTCTATATTCTGAATACGATTTAGATGCAATACGCAAAGCACGCCGTTCTTTTGGGTTATTCCGTGACCGTCGACCAGATCAATATCAAGCGGTTACTTCGGGTGCTGGGGTCACTTGGGATAAATAGTCAAAAAAGTGCCCGCTTCAAAGCGGGCACAAAAGCTTTCCATATCCCTATTGATATAAAGGGGGATACCAATAGGGAAGATCTACTCACACTTGGCTTTTCGAAGCCTAAAAGGTTTTAAAATAATAGTGTAATAGGTATTTTTAAGTACCTCTGTCGGTAGTCAAAAGCATATTGCTACGCTTTAATAAAATAAAATGAACCGTCAGTATAGATCTGTCCAAACTTAGGTAATAACTATAGTCGGAGATTGCCAATAAGTACGTATATAATTCATGTTTGCACATTTTAGAGCCATCTTTCTGTCTGATTAGAGAGTCTATGAACGTATTTAGTTCCCCAAATGCATTGCCTTATTATGCCGTTTCGCTTTCTAGTAAACTGATGTCGAATGATTTGACCTACCGAATTATGGCTGAAAAAATACTCGAACTTGTGAAAGATCAGCCCGGCTATCTTGGTGCCGAATATAGCTCAGGTGAGATGGACGTATTCATGACTTATTGGGCAAGCAAAGCTGAGGCTGAGGCTTGGCTTAATCATGATGTACAGCGTAGGCTTTTATCTATTGGTGAAAATTGTTGGTACGAAGAATATTCGTTAAAGCTGTTTGAAGTGATGAAGGATATGTCGTTTAAATACTCTAACCATGATTTGTATGCATCACGCTTTCCTCGTATCGTCACGGAACGAGGAGTACTAAGGGTGTTGGATGAAAGCCAAGCGCCTCTACTGTATGACTATATCAACCAAGAAAAGGAATTTTTAACACAGTGGGAGCCACTTCGCAGTGAAGGCTACTACTCGCTTGAAACCTGTGCGTTGCGCATACGTGAAATGCGTCGAGACTTCCTTGAAGACAGAGGGGTTGTGTTCTGCTTTTTATCTTCTAATGAAGACAGAATGCTTGCGTATACCAATTACTCCAATATTATTCGTGGGGTTTTTCAAGCTTGTAATTTAGGGTACAGCATACGAGAAAGTGAGCAGGGAAAAGGGATTATGCATGAAGCATTAAGCGCGGGGTTAGAGTACCTTTCTAAAGAGTTGCATATTGATCGAATACAAGCCAGTTACATGCCGAGAAATGTTCGCAGTGCAGCGGTACTGAAGAAGTTAGGTTTTGATAAGGAAGGTGTGGCAAGAGATTATTTGAAAATTAACGGCGAGTGGGAAGACCATATTTTAACTGCGCTAGTATTGCGTTAGTTGTCTATTGAACAGAGCTTACTTCACTAGGTTCGGGTTAGAAGGTGTACGCGTCCTTCGCTGTAATCTTTGGTCATAACTGAAAGTACAATACTATTTTGATCTCCTGGGTTTAATATGGCGACAGCTTCCTTAGGAGGGACAACTTTTCCTATACTAGGGCAAGATGTAGGTGTTTTTGATTTGCTCATGAAGACTGCAGAGCCATTCAATGGTAAAAAATACTGCGTCGCTGCTTTATGGTAATAGAGGGTTTCATTGTATTTTGTTGGGTACAATTCTAGTGCAATTCGCCCGTGCTCTGTTTCCCAAAGAGGCCACACTTTGATTTGGTTCCTTCCTAATTGCAATTCTACCGTTCCTGACGATATTTTCTCAAATGGGTGAGTGGACTTTGTATTAACAGAGGTCGACAGTCTAATTAAGCAAAGCTCGACTCTGGGTGTGAGTAAAGTGACAGAGTTAATCGTATTTGCATTGAGCCAAATTCCTTGATGCTTTTTCAAAGTGATTTCTTCCGCTATGTTTTGAACATTGCTGGACTCATATTGTTGCAAGTACACTTCGCCTTTAAGCAAAAACAGGAATGTATCAACTGGATTGTGATAAAAGCGGGTCGGTGTCACATCTTGAACAAGGTGATCATGGATAATTAAAAGGTCGTCTTGCTGGTGCACAATAATACGTTTGCTGGCTTCGCCAAGACTGTAGTCTAGGGGGGTGCTTGTATTTTGGGCTGTTGCATTCACCATCGGTTACCTTTTTGCTAATTGACAGTATTGAAACACGAGAATGCAGGCCTTTCCATGATAATCTTACGCAGACTGTTGCAGTGTATTGGGAAGTTTCTTTATAGTTGTTCCCATATTAGTTTATGAAATCCGTATGTGTCGATAATTTACACATTCAAACGATTGTAGAAGGAAAATTTCCTTGAGTGAGTTGTCAAATTTTGAGTCGAATGAAACCCTTTCATTAAAAGACTACACAGAAAAAGCGTACTTAAATTACTCAATGTACGTGATTTTAGACCGAGCATTGCCACACATTGGTGATGGGTTAAAACCGGTTCAGCGTCGCATCATCTACGCGATGAGTGAACTTGGTCTAAAAGCCAGCGCTAAATACAAAAAATCCGCTCGTACCGTGGGTGATGTTCTGGGTAAGTTCCACCCTCATGGTGACAGTGCCTGTTATGAAGCTATGGTGCTGATGGCACAGCCTTTCTCGTATCGTTATCCATTAGTGGACGGGCAAGGTAACTGGGGCGCGCCAGATGATCCAAAATCTTTCGCTGCCATGCGTTATACCGAATCTCGATTGTCTAAATACGCTGATGTCTTGCTTAGAGAAGTGAGTCAAGGAACAGTGGATTGGGTGCCTAACTTTGATGGGACTCTACAAGAGCCGTCGGTTTTACCATCACGCCTGCCAAATTTATTGCTTAATGGTACCACAGGTATTGCTGTTGGCATGGCTACTGATATTCCACCACATAACTTGCGTGAAATTGGTGGTGCTTGCATTCATTTGCTTAATAACCCAAATGCTGACTTAGAAGATCTACTTAATTTTGTCCAAGGCCCGGACTTTCCAACAGGTGGTGAAATCATCACGCCTAGAAGCGATATTGTTAAGCTTTATGAGACAGGTAAGGGACAAATTAAAGCCAGAGCTCGCTTTACTATTGAGGAAGGCGAGATCGTTGTAAATGAGCTTCCGCATCAGGTGTCTGGTAGTAAAATATTAGAGCAAATTGCAGCGCAAATGCAGGCGAAAAAATTGCCTATGGTGGTGGATTTACGTGATGAATCGGATCACGAAAACCCTACTCGATTGGTGATTGTGCCTAAATCAAATCGTGTTGATATTGATTCGGTGATGACGCATCTCTTTGCAACGACAGATCTTGAGAAATCTTACCGCACGAACATGAATGTGATTGGGCTTGACGGTTTACCGCAAGTTAAGCCGCTGAAGAATTTCTTATCTGAATGGTTGCGCTTTCGTATTGATGTTGTGCGTCGTCGTTTACAATTCCGCCTGGACAAAGTTAATAGCCGTTTGCATATTTTAGAAGGCTTGTTGATTGCTTACTTAAATATCGATGAAGTTATTGAAATCATCCGTACGGAAGAAAAGCCGAAAGTCGAGTTAATGTCTCGCTTTGGCTTAAGTGATGCCCAAGCAGAGTCAATTCTAGAGTTGAAATTACGTCATCTTGCTAAGCTTGAAGAAATGCGTATCAAGGGGGAACAAGACGAGCTAGAGAAAGAACGCAAGCAGCTTGAGGGGCTATTGTCTTCTGATCGTAAGCTGAAGAAATTGATTTCAGATGAGATTCAAGAAGCAATTGGCGCTTTTGGTGATGACCGCCGTACACCTATTGTAGCTCGTAAAGAAGCGCAAGCTTTTAGCGAAGAAGATTTGTTATCTAATGACCCTATTACTGTGGTTATTTCTAAGCAAGGCTGGATTCGTGCTGCCAAAGGCCATGATATTGATGTAAATGGATTGAGTTATAAATCTGGCGATGAATTCCTAGTTAGTGCAAAAGGTCGCTCTAATCAGATGCTTGTTCTAGTTGCTTCAAATGGGCGTACGTATTCGATTAAAGCGCATACCTTGCCCTCTGCTCGAGGACAGGGAGAGCCCATAACTGGACGTATTTCATTAGAAAAAGACGCAACAGTTGTTTCTATGGTGCTTGATAGTGAAGAGACCCATTACTTGATTGCCAGCGATGCAGGTTACGGCTTTGTTGCGCAGCTCAAAGATTTGTATGCAAAAAATAAAGCAGGTAAAGCAACCTTGACGCTACCAAAAGGTGGACAAGTAATGGCGCCAGTGCGTGTTCAGGATCCTACCTCAGGTCGTGTTGTTGCTATCTCTAATGAAGGGCGTATGTTGGTATTCGATGTGGCTTCGTTACCTCAGATGGCAAAAGGTAAGGGCAATAAGATGCTTAGCATCCCAAGTGCTCGTGCTGCCGATAGAGAAGAGCTGGTGGTTGCTTTAGCCTGTGTGCAACCAAATGATCTTTTAACCGCTTATGCTGGGAAACGTTTCATTTCCTTCACGGAAAAAGATTTAGAGGAATATCTCGGAGAGCGTGGCCGAAGAGGTCTTAAGTTGCCAAGAGGACTACAACGAATTGATAGTCTTGAAGTCAAGATTGGAGAGGGAAAGGTAGCTAAAACTGATGACTCGCCAAGCCAAGATTTATTTTAATAATGGATAAAGTGAGACGAGGGTCTAGAATTGAATTCTAGGCTCTCATTTTTTTGAACCAGGTCTTGGGTTTTGTACTTACGGCGTCTTTCAAGGTAGTTGTCGCCTAAAATAATTAAGCAGCGTCTTTGTGTTGCTCTGGATTTAATTCCACATCACCTATTGGCTGCCAGTTT